>CAYWSM010000071.1:0-3284 GCA_964460935.1 uncultured Terriglobales bacterium
ATAATGCAGCGTGACATCGAATGCGTCGTCGGCTTCGGCATCCTCGCGCTCGAGGCGAATGTCGGCCGAGATCGCTTCGGGAACTCCAAACAGGACCAGCGCCTGATCGAGAAGATGCGGACCAAGGTCGTACCAGACGCCTGATCCGGGAAGCGGCTCTTCGCGCCACGCGCGTTGCGGTTTTCTCTCGGGACGAAAACGGTCGAAGTGCGATTCGAAGATCACTACTCGGCCAAGAGTTTTTTCAGCAAGAAGCTTCTGCAGGGTGACGAAGTCTCCAACGTAACGGCGGTTCTGATACGCAGCGATGATGCGCTGTTTCTGATTTGCCAGGTGAATCAAGTCCTCGGCTCCGGCGAGCGTGACGGTGAACGGTTTATCGACAACGACATGCTTTCCGGCCAAAAGACATTGTTTGGCGATCGGATGGTGAGCGGTGTTCGGAGTGGCAACAACCACCAGATCGATGTCGCGCGCGAGCAGTTCGTCCACGCTGCGAACAAACTCGACATCCGGAAAACGCGGTTCGCTGCCACCGCTGGGTTTCACAATTGTGGTGAGGCGAAGACCCTCGACAGCGCGAATGACGGGTGCGTGAAAAACCTTGCCTGCAAAACCGTAACCGACGAGTCCGACGTTGAGCATGACAGGCGATTGTACAAGGTGCGTTGCCAGCACCCGAAGGTGTCGCGGATTTCGAGCTGTTGCGGCACAACTAAAGCGGCGCCCTGATACAAACTGGTAAACTTTTCTCTTGCCCCCGAAGAAAAAATCCGGCAACTCCGAATCCATCGCCACGGTCGAACCGCAGCCGCAAGCGCCTGCCTACATCGCCAAGATACCCGACGATCCGCAGAAGAAGGGACGCGTCTTCCTCATCGACTCGTACGCGTTCATCTTTCGCGCGTATCATGCGATGTCGCGGCAGCGGCCGATGTCGACCAAGACCGGCGTTCCCACCAGCGCCAGCTATGTATTCATCAACATGCTGCGCAAGCTGCGCGACGACTTTAATCCCGAATACATCGCCGCCATCTTTGACACTGCCGGACCGACGTTCCGCGACACGCAAGCGAAGGAAGTCACCTCGGTTCGCAAGTGGGATCTGAAGACGCAGACGTTCCAGGAAATCGAGTACAAGGGATACAAAGCGAACCGCGCCGCGATGCCGCCCGATTTAGCACAGCAGGTGCCGTATATCCGGCGGGCACTCGAAGCGTATCGCATTCCGATACTCGAAATGGAGACCTTCGAAGCCGACGACGTCATCGGCACGCTGGCGAAAAAAGCCGCCGATGAAGGTTTCCCGGTTTACGTCGTGTCCAGCGACAAGGACATGCTGCAATTGGTGAACGCGCGCGTGTGCGTGCTCAATCCGCCAAAGGACAACCTGATCTGCGACGCGCACAAGGTCGAGGAGATTCTCGGCGTCCCGCCGGAGCGCGTGATCGACGTGATGGCCCTGCGCGGTGACTCGATTGATAACATTCCCGGTGCGCCGGGGATCGGCGATAAAGGTTCGGTCGAACTCATCCAGCGATTTGGATCGCTCGACAATCTGCTGGAACACGCGGAAGAAGTGGAGAAGAAGAGCTACCGCGAGTCGTTGTTGAACAATCGCGACACCATCATGTTCTCGAAGCAAATGGTGACCATCGATTGCGGCGTGCCGATCAGCTTCGAGCCGAATGCAATGCGAGCAGGCGAGCCTGATACTCTCGCATTGCGTGAGTTGTTCACCGAACTTGAGTTCACATCGCTGCTGAAAGATCTGGTTTCCGGCGTGGACTTCAGTGAGACCGAGTACACCGATGCCAAATCGCCGGCAGACGTCGAAAAGGTCCTGCAATCGCTTGGCAAGGATTGCGTGCTGGCGATTGCCCTGGAAAATGCTGCGCAAGAAACTTCTGACGAGAAGGAAGAAGACGAGTTAGAAAATAACGGAGGGCAGCTCACGCTGGGCGCTTCGCCAACGACGCCAGCGCCTCCCAAGCCTCAGCAAATTGCCATTTCCGCCGCCGCAGGCAAGGCGTTAACGGTTCCAGTTGACGACAGCGCTACGGGGAAAATACTGAAGAAAGCGCTCGCCGATCCGAAGATTCCGAAGGCAATTCACGATTACAAGCTGGCCCTGCACGCCTTTTCCGAGGCGGGAATTGAGTTGGCCGGTGTGTATGACGATTCGATGCTGTACTCGTACCTCATCAATCCGACGTACACCAGCCATTCTTTGCATGAGGCCGTATTGCGGCAGTTCAATGTGAACCTGAGTGGCGCATTGGCCGAGGCAGCGGATTTCACCGGTCGCCTAACCTCGTCGTTACGAGAAGAAATCGAGCGCTCGGACCTGAAGAAGCCCTATGACACGATCGATCTGCCGCTGGTTCCCGTGCTGGCGCGGATGGAAGAAGCCGGCGTAAAGATCGACTGCGACGTACTGGCGGAAATGTCGAAGCGCCTGGAACGTGATGCCAGTAAAGTTGCCGAACGCATCTTCGAACTGGCGGGCCAACGGTTCAATATCAGTTCCCCCAGGCAGCTCGGCGACGTTCTGTTCAACAAGATGAACCTGCCCAAGCCAATCAAATATGGCAAGGGCAAGACCATTTCGACGGCTGTCGATGTGCTGGAAAACCTCGCGCCGGATCACGAAGTGGTGCGGCTGGTGCTCGAGTACCGCCAGCTTTCCAAGCTGAAGTCCACGTATGTCGATGCGCTGCCGCTTCAGTTGAACCAGTGCACCAACCGGTTGCACACGACGTTCGACCAAACCAATGCAGCGACCGGACGGCTGTCGTCGAAGAATCCCAACCTGCAGAACATACCGATCCGCACGGAATTGGGCCGCGAGATCCGCGCAGCATTTATTGCCGAACCCGGATGCGTGCTGCTCTCCGCCGACTACTCGCAGATCGAGCTTCGCCTGCTCGCTCATTTCACCGAAGATCCGCTGCTGGTGGAGGCGTTCCGCCGCGGCGACGACATCCACACGCTTACGGCCTCGCAGGTTTTCGGGGTGCCTCCATTGATGGTCGATGCCGAACATCGCCGCCGCGCGAAAGCCGTGAACTTCGGCATCGTGTACGGGCTGTCACCGTTCGGGCTTTCGCAACAACTCGGCATCGAGCAGAAGGAAGCCAAGAAGTTCATCGACGCCTACTTCGAGAAGTATCGCGGGGTTCGCACTTTCATTGACCGAACACTCGAAGCCGCTCGGCAGGAAAGCCGTGTTCGCACGCTGTTTGGGCGCGTTCGTCCCATCCCCGACATCAATAGCAAAAACG
>CAYWSM010000072.1:0-19115 GCA_964460935.1 uncultured Terriglobales bacterium
TCGGGGATTTCTGGAGTGTGGTGTCCACCCTTCCGCCGCTGCTTCCAGTTGGTATAAATCCGCTGGAGTTTGTCGAGATAGATGTAGTACACCGGCGTGATATAGAGCGTCACGACCTGCGAGAAGAGCAGGCCGCCGACGACAGCCAAACCGAGACCGCGCCGCGAGTCCGCGCCAGCGCCGATGCCTAGGGCAATCGGCAACGTACCCATCAGAGCAGCCGCCGTGGTCATCATGATCGGTCGGAAGCGGATGAGCGCGCCCTGGTAGATCGACTCTTCCGGACTCTTGCCTTCGTTGCGTTCGGCCTCCAATGCGAAGTCGATCATCATGATGGCGTTCTTCTTCACGATACCAATCAGCATGATGATGCCCACGAAGGAGTACAGGTTTAGCTCCTGGTGGAAGAGCATCAGCGTCAGCAGCGCGCCGACACCGGCTGACGGCAGGCCGGAGAGAATCGTGATGGGGTGGACGAAACTCTCGTAGAGAATGCCGAGAATGATGTAAATGACGAGAATCGCCGCGACGAGCAACACGCCAAGTCCGGTGAACGAGTTCCGGAATGCTTGCGCGGTTCCCTGGAACGTTCCCGTTACATCGGCGGGCATGATCTTGCGCACCGTGTCTTCGACGAACTTCGTGGCGTCGCCGAGCGCCACGCCCGGCTTGAGGTTAAAGCTGACGGTCACGCCCGGCAGTTGTCCGAAATGGTTGACGGTTAGAGGCCCCACTGACGGCACGAACTTCGCGACGGTGTCGAGCGGTACCAGCTTGCCGCTGCTGGAATGAATGTACAACTTCGCCATCTCAACCGGATTGCTCTGGTACTGGGGCAGCACTTCGGTGATGACGTAGTACTCGTTGTTCGGCGTGTAGATCAGGCTCGTCTGGCGAGTGCCATATCCCGAGTACAGCGCATTCGCCACTTGGTCAGGAGAAACGCCAAGTGCGTACGCCTTGTCGCGGTCGACTTCCACAGTAAGTTGCGGATTCTTCACCTGCAAATCGCTGGTTACGTCCTGAAGCAGCGGTGACTGACGCAGGGCAGCTTCCACCTTTGGAGCGAGCGCATACAGGCGATCCGTATCAGGCGTCTGCATCGTGTACTGGTATTGCGACTTGGTGAGATTGCCGCCGATGCGGATAGTCGGTGGAACCTGGAGGTACACATTAAGTCCGGGAATCTTCGACAGCTTGGGGCGCAGTTCCTGGATCACGTCTTGCGCGCTCATCTGGTTGACGCGATCCTTCTTGTCTTTCAGGCGGAAGAAGATGCGGCCCTGGTTCGTCGGCTGGCTGATCGACGACATCGTATTGAGCACGCTGGGATCGTTGCGAACGATGTCCGCAGCCTGCTGCTGTATCTTCACCATGTCGCCAAAGGCGATTCCCTGCTGCGCCTCGGTGAAGGCGAAGACGAGCCCCTGATCTTCATCGGGGATGAAGCCGGTCTTCGATTGCGTAAACAGGAAATACGTAAGCGCGATGACGGCGAACGATACCAGTAACGTTACAAAACGATGGCGCAGCACGCGCTTCAACGACCAGTCGTAACCCTTCAGCCAGGCATCGAAAACTTTTTCGCTGGCGTTGTAGAACCGGCCGTGGTGCTCCTTCTCCGCATGCTTCAGGAAGCGGCTGCAGAGCATCGGCGTCAGGGTCAGCGAAACGAAGCCGGAAACCAGAATCGAGACACCAATGGTGACGGCAAATTCGTGCAGCAGGCGCCCGATGATACCGCCCATGAACAGCAGCGGAATGAACACCGCAGCCAGCGACAAGGTCATCGAGAGAATGGTGAACCCGATTTCGCTGGAGCCATCGATCGCCGCACGCAATGGTTTCTTGCCCATCTCCATGTGGCGCACGATGTTCTCGAGCATGACGATAGCGTCGTCAACGACAAATCCGACGGACAACGTCAACGCCATCAGCGAGAGATTGTCGAGACTGTAGTTGAGCAGGTACATCACGGAGAAGGTGCCAATGATCGACATCGGCAATGCCAATGCCGGGATGACCGTCGCCGAGATATTGCGCAAGAAGAGGAAGATCACCATCACGACCAGCGCGATGGTCAGCATCAGGGTGAACTTCACGTCATCGACGGACTCGCGGATCGAGATGGAACGATCATGCAGGGTATCGATCTGCACCGCGGCGGGAATCTGCGCTGTGAGTTGCGGCAGCAGCTTCTTTACGTTGTCGACGACTTCGACGGTGTTGGTACCGGGCTGGCGCAAGATGGCCAGCACGATGGCGCGGTTTCCATTGAACCAACTGGCGGACTTGTCGTCCTGCACGCTATCGATGGCACGGCCAATGTCGTTGATGCGGACAGGCGCACCGTTGCGGTAAGCCACGATCATGGGCCCAAATTGCGCCCCATTTTGCAGCTTGCCATTCGAGAGAATGGTGAACGTCTTCGTGTTGCCCCAAAGGGTTCCGGTGGGAAGATTGGTGTTTCCCTGATTGAGAGCATTGCTGACGTCGTCGATGCCAATCTGGCGCGTCGCCATTTCGTTGGGATCGAGTTGCACGCGGACGGCGTACTTCTGAGCGCCATACACCGAAACCTGGGCTACGCCATCCACCATGGAAATGCGTTGCGCCATAGTGGTTTCTGCGGCTTCGTCCACCTGCGAAAGCTTGAGTGTTGGCGAACTAAGCGCAAGATAAAGGATCGGCTGGTCCGCGGGATTTACCTTGCGGAACGAGGGTGGCGTTGGCATTTCAGGCGGAAGTTGGCCTGATGCCTGCGTGATGGCCGACTGCACGTCGAGCGCCGCGCCGTCGAGCGAACGGCTGAGGTTGAACTGGATGGTGATGCTGCTCTGTCCCAGCGAGTTCGTCGACGTCATCGAGTCGATGCCCGCGATGGTCGCAAACTGCTTTTCGAGCGGAGTCGCGACCGAAGAGGCCATCGTGTCGGGGCTGGCGCCCGGCAACGAAGCGTTCACCTGAATGGTCGGAAAGTCGACATTCGGCAAGTCACTGACCGGCAGGAACCGGTACGCGAAGATACCGAAGATCAGGATCGCCGCCATGACCAGCGTGGTCATGATCGGACGCTTAATGAAAAGCTCCGGAATGCTCACTGACCGCCTCCGACCGTCCCGGTTGCTGTATCGCTGGAGTTAATCCCGTTGCCGACGACCTGGTCAGGCGGCAATGAACTCTGGACCGCCACTTTTGCTTTCGGAGCCACACGCAACTGGCCGTCAACAATCACGGTCTCTCCGGGCTTCAGTCCGCTTTTCACCAGAGTGAGATTCTTGTAGGTTCCAGCCGTATCGACCTGCCGCGGATCGGCCGTTCCGTCCTTCGCGATCACGAAGACGTAATCGCCCTGCTGGCCCGACTGCACAGCTTTGGTCGGGACGGTGATGGCATTCTTTGTCGTGGAGATGTTCAGGACAACATCGACGAATTCGCCCGGCCAGAGGCGCTTATCGGTGTTCTGAAATGTCGCCTTCAGCTTGACCGTGCCTGTCTGCGGATCGACGCCGTTATCGATGAACGTCAGCTTGCCTTCGGCGGCCATCGAGTTGTCGCCTTTGGAATAGGCAAGTACCTTCAATCCCGAGGCGGCAAAGCGGCGCACTTCGCTCAAGCGAGATTCCGGCACAGTGAACGTCACATAGATGGGCGTGATCTGGTTCAGTTGCACGAGATAAGGCGTGTCGTTGGCTTTGACCAGATTGCCGACGTTAATCATCAGCGCACCGGCACGCGAGTCGATCGGGGCGTAAATATCGGTGTACTGTAACTGCACCTTGGCCGCCTGCACCGCCGCCTCATCCGCGGCGACCGCGGCAACGTTCGTGTCTTCGGCCGTCCGTTGCAACTCGGCCTGCTCGCGGGAGATCACCCCTTGCTTCTCGAGATCGGTGTAGCGAGCCGCCTGCACTCTGGCATTGGCGGCCTGAGCTTGATCGCGCTTCAGATTGCCCACGGCTTGTTGGACCGCAGCCTGGAAAGGACGTTTGTCCAGGGAGTAAAGGAGCTGACCTTGGCGGACGTCATCGCCTTCCTTGAAATGGATGCTTTCGATTTGGCCGCTCACCATCGAGCGAATCTGGACCGTCTGGTAGGCCTCGACATTGCCGATCGCGGTGATCTGAAGCGGCACGTCGCGTTGCTCGACGGTGGAAACAATCACCGGCGCCGCCGGACGTTGCGGTCCAGCAGCCTGCGCGTTTTCCTTGCTGCAACCGGTAAACCCGGCTATCGCGATCGTTACAACTGCGGTTATCAATGCTGCTTTCAAGATGCTTCGCCCCGTAGTAGGTATTTCAACTGACATGTATAAGGTCCCTGCTTCTCTGTTTCGAGGGTGAAAGCTGGCGGGCATTTATGCCCTCGAGAAATAAACCCGCAACCTCATCGGCAAGTTCCCGGACGTCTATTGTTCGGGACCGTTCGCTGCTAAACAGTTCCTGTACCAGATAGTGGTAAACGACCATTCCGAAAAATGAACGGGCGGCGATGACCGGATCGACCGTTCGAAACCGGCCATCTTCCATTTGCTTGCGGAAAAACTCGGCCAAAGCTTCAAACGTTTCCTGCGCGTAAGTTTCGAAGAAGCGATCTGACAACTCGCGATTACGCAGTGCACTGTAAAAAAGCAAGCGTGTGACGGCCGCGTCTTCGGCAGTACGGTCGAGGAGAACTTCGGCGATGGAAACCAGAACCTCCCTCAGATCGTCTCCGGATTCAAGATGCTCGCGAATGCGCCGGTTGCGGCCGCCGCGTTCAACACGATCAGCCAGCACCGCCCAGTACAGATCTTCTTTGGTGCGAAAATGGCGGAAGATAATCGCCTCAGTTATACCGGCGGCTTCCGCGATCTCGCGCGTGCTGGTGCCGTCGAATCCCTGCTCGGCGAATAGTCGCATGGCAGTGTTAATAAGCTGTTTCTTGCGGTCTGAAGCGGCAAGTCTCATGGGGAAGTAAGTACTCACTTACCTTACAGGCATGCTCCGCCTGGTGCAAGTGCGGGTCGCACAAACATGATCTCTCCTGGCTGGAAATTCCACAATTCGCTGAACTTCCAAAGGCCACTACTGGTCCCACGATTGGCGCTCAGTCTACGATCACGTCCCTCAGCCGGGCCGCCGCGGTTTCGGAGGCTACAGGCGTGAAATAGACTTCCTTGTAAGTGTAGGACTTCGCCTTGCCGGGAAGGATCGGCATGATCTCAAGGTGCCAGTGATAGTCGTCATCGATGGTCGTCCAGTAGTTAAGGACTTCGCTTCGATGCAAGGTATTCGGCGATGTGTGCAACACCATATGGAAGGAATCGGCTACACCAAGAATGCGCCGCAGAGTGCGCCGCAAAAGAGCAGCAAGATCTTTCATGGACGCCTGCCGGACGGTGGCTCCGCGCTCGAATGAGGCTTCGTGCGTGCGCGGCATGATCCACGTTTCGTACGGCACACGCGGAGCATACGGGCATAAGCTGATGTAGTCGCCACGCGTTTCGATCACCCGCAACGCCTGCCGCTGTTCCTGTGCCAGAATGTCGCAGAAGACGCACCGCTCCTTCTGGTGGAAGTAGTCCTTGCCGGCACGCAACTCGTAAAGGATGCGGCGCGGAACGAACGTGGTGGCGGTAAGTTCCGAAACCGGATGCTCGAAATCCTGGCCGGCAGCAGCGCCATAGTTCTTGTAAACCGTTACGTATTTGAACCGGCGGTCACCCTTCAAATCGATGATGCGGCTCGCGACCAATTGCAGGAACTGTTCGATGCTGGCGTCAGAGAGATCCCAAAGCTGCTTGTCGTGTTTGGGATTTTCTACGAGCACCTCGTGCGCACCGACCGACGCCATCTTGTCGTAAAGACCTTCACCTAGGCGCTGTGGATCGCCCTCGATATGGAAAATTGGCTGCGGATGCACAACCGCACGTGCAGACCACGGTCCACCATCGACCGGCGGCTGGGACGAGATGACCTGCATGGGCACGGCACTGTCAGGGCAGAAGCGACAGCCGCGTGCGTCTTTGGGAACAACAGCCGGATCGTCGCCGGTGATTACCCATGAGCGGGTAATCGGGTCCTTGCGGAGTTGCATGCGATACAGGAGAGCACCACGGTGGGAGACAAGTCAACAATGCAAGTACGAAGGATGAAGCGCGAAGTATGAAGTTGAAATCTTTGTTTCGAGCTTCGTACTTCGAGATTCATACTTGATATAATCCGCGTCAGTTTTGTTCAATGAGCGAAGCTTCCGTCCCGCCTTCATCCCCGGAGAATACTCGCGCCGACAACTCGCCCGCAGGCGAGTCGGAACGGCCCTCGCACGCGCTGTCGCTTGATGCTGCCGGCACACCGTTGATGCGGCAGTACGCGGCTATCAAGAAGCAGCATCCGAATTCCCTTCTCTTCTTTCGCCTGGGTGACTTCTATGAACTGTTCTTTGAAGATGCCGTTGTCGCGTCAAAAGAGCTACAGATCACGCTAACTTCGCGAAACAAGGAAAAGGGCATCGCCGTCCCGATGTGCGGCGTGCCTTATCACGCAGCCGAGGGATACATCAGCAAGCTGATTCGTAAGGGATTCAAGGTTGCGATCTGCGAGCAGGTGGAAGACCCGAAACTGGCGAAGAAACTGGTGCGGCGCGAAGTCACACGCGTTGTAACGCCGGGAACGACCGCCGACAGCGCGCTTGGGGCGGAGGAAAATAACTTTCTGGCGGCGATCAGCCGAGGCGTCTCGAAGGGCTCGCCGGTGGCTGGATTTGCGGCGCTCGACCTTTCCACGGGAGAGTTTCGCGCAACCGAGTTCACAGGCAATGACGCGGAGCGGCGCATCTGGGATGAACTCGAACAGCTTCGCCCGCGGGAAGTGCTGTTTGCGTCGTCGATGCCGTTGTTCGAGATGGGCGGGACTATAAGCAGCGGGCCGAGAATAGGGTCCCAGACAACATGGGCACAGACACCGCTGGAAGACTGGGTCTTTGCTCCAGATTATTCGATCCTGCTGGTTGAAAATCACTTTGGCGTTCTGTCGCTGGAAGGGTTCGGGCTAGCCGGACGTTCCGCAGCGGCAACCGCCGCCGGAGCGGTTCTACATTACGTTCGTTCGACGCAGCGCGGAACTCTGGATCACGTTGATCGCATCGGTTACTACGAGCGGCAAAACTGCCTGGTGCTGGATGCGGTGACGGTCCGCAATCTCGAATTGGTAGAGCCTCTTTTCGCGAATATCGGCGACGCGGTTACACTCTTCCGCTGCCTCGATGCCACGCTCACGCCCATGGGCAAGCGCCTGCTGCGCTCGTGGATGCTGCGGCCGTCGATCGACATCGCAGAAATCAATGCCCGTCTTGATGCCGTGCAGGAACTCACATCAAACCTGATGAACCGCGAAGAATTGCGGCGCACGCTGGATGGTATCTTCGACATCGAACGACTGCTGAGTCGAGTAACGCTGGAGACAGCGAACGCCCGCGACGTGCTTGGACTCGCCGCCTCATTGGCGAAGATTCCTCCGCTACGGGCGGTGCTGACTCGCTTCTCGGCCGAACTGCTCAAGTCGCGGCTGGATTCCATCGACGATCTTTCAGACTTGCGAGAGCGCATCGAGCGCACCATTGTCCCCGAGCCTCCGCTGACCTTTGCCGATGGTGGTGTGATTGAATCTGGCGTCTCAGTCGAATTGGATGAACTTCGCACGTTGTCCCGCAACAGCAAGCAATACCTCGCTCAGGTAGAAGAGCGCGAGCGCCAGCGGACCGGCATCGGATCGCTGAAGGTGAAGTTCAATTCTGTCTTCGGCTACTACATCGAGATCTCGAAGGCTAACCTGCATCACGTTCCCGCGGACTACGAGCGCAAGCAAACGCTGGTTAACGCTGAGCGCTTCACCACTCCGGAGCTGAAAGAGTACGAAGCGAAGATTCTCGACGCTCAGGAAAAGATCGTCGAGATCGAGCGACGCATCTTCGCCGAACTGCGCGCAGCCGTCGCTGCTGAAGCCCGCCGCATTCGCCGAACGGCAATGGCGCTGGCAGAAGTGGATGTGCTCGCGTCGTTTGCGCACCTGGCAGTGCAGCGGAATTACTGCCGTCCGGAGTTCGACAACGGCGGCGATCTGGAAATCGTCAAAGGACGCCACCCCGTTGTCGAGGTGCAGGAACTCGCCGGAGCGGAACGCTTTGTCCCGAACGACCTTTTTTTGAACTCGACCACGCACGCGATTCTGCTGCTGACCGGCCCCAACATGGGTGGCAAGAGCACCTATCTGCGCCAAACGGCTCTATCGGTGATCATGGCGCAGATGGGATCGTTCGTTCCGGCACGCAAAGCTCGTCTCGGCGTCATCGATCGCATATTCACCCGCATCGGAGCCAGTGACAACCTCGCTCGCGGACGCTCGACCTTCATGGTTGAGATGACGGAGACGGCGGCAATCCTGAATACGGCAACCCCGCGATCACTCATTTTGCTCGACGAAATCGGTCGCGGAACCGCCACCTACGACGGTCTGGCGATTGCCTGGGCGGCAATCGAGTACATTCATCAACGTACCCGCGCCAAGACGCTTTTCGCGACTCACTATCACGAACTGACCGAACTGGCGGATCGTCTTTCTGGCGTGAAGAATTTCCACGTTTCGGTAAAAGAGAATGCCGGCGGAATTGTCTTTCTCCGCAAAGTTGAGCCAGGCCCGGCAGACAAGAGTTACGGCATCGAAGTCGCCAAACTTGCGGGATTGCCGATCGCGGTGATCGATCGTGCGCGCGAGGTCCTCGCCGAGCACGAGGATGCCGAGCGCCGCGCCAGCGATCACCTGTCGCACGAGCCATCTCAGCCGCAGAGCTTCCAGTTGACGATGTTTACACCCTTGTCACAGAAAATCGTGGACCGCCTGCGCGACACTGATGTGAACAATTTGACGCCTCTTGAGGCGCTGAACCTCTTGAGCGAACTGAAGAAACAGATCGGATAATGGCCAAACAATCGAAGCAGGACTTGCGCACTCAAGTCGGACAACTGCTGATCATGGGATTCGACGGCACCGAGATGTCGCCAAAGCTCCGCACCATGATCTCCACGCTGCAACCCGGTGGCGTGATTCTCTTCCGCCGCAATATCGAAGCCGCCCAGCAGACGTTCGATCTGGTACAGGAATGCCGCAAGTCAATTCGCGTTCCCGTGTTCACGTGCGTCGATCTCGAGGGCGGCACGGTCGATCGCCTGCGTGACCTGATAGCTCCCGCTCCCTCCGTCGCCGAAGTGGTGGCTGCCGGAAATCGAAAACTATTTCGGAAACATGGCCGCCTCCTCGGTGAAGAGTCGCGGGCGTTCGGGTTCAACACCGACTTCGCTCCCGTGCTCGATCTCCGTTTCGAGCCATCGTTGAGCGTTCTGGGCTCACGTACCGCGTCGGCCAATCCTAACGATACAGTTAAGTACGCGCGCGAACTGCTCAAAGGACTAAAAGATTCCGGCGTCCTCGGCTGCGGCAAGCACTTCCCCGGATTGGGCGAGGCGAATCTCGATACTCACCACGAACTGCCTTCAATCAACAAACCCTGGAAGAAACTCTGGAAAGAAGATCTGCTGCCCTATCGCGAACTGCGCAAGGAGATGCCGTTCGTGATGGTTGCGCACGCCGCATATCCCGACGTAACGAAAGATGGCACTCCGGCGTCCATCTCGAAAAAATGGATGAGCATTCTTCGGACTAAGATCGGTTACAAGGGACTGGCCATCTCCGACGATCTGGAAATGGGTGGAGTGTTGAAGGCGGCCCCGATCGAAGAGGCAGCGCGCACCACCATTGAAGCCGGCGCAGACATCTTCCTCGTTTGCCACAACGAAGAGTTTGTCTGGCGGTCTTATGAGGCAGTTCTCACTACTGCGGAGAAAGACAAGAAATTTGCCAAGCGAGTAGCCGAAGCATCGAGTCGCGTCATCGCCTTTAAGAAGAGGTCGAAAGCCTTGAAGTGGAAGCCCAAGTCGCCTTCGCCGAAAACTGTCGACAAACTTCGCCGTGCGATCTGGGAATTCTGCGAAGAGATCCGTCTCGACACCGACGCCGTGAGGAACGCATGATCGTGGCGGGCGTCATGAGCGGCACCTCCGCCGATGGCATCAATGTTGCCATCGTCAACCTGCTCGACCACGACTTTGAAACCAAGCTCGAACTGGTAGCGCACCAGGAGTTCCTTTATCCCAGGAAGGTACGCGAATTCGTTCTATCGGTAATGAACGCCGAAGCCAGCGTCGCCGATCTGGCTCGCTTGAACGTGCTGCTCGGCGAAATCTACGCGGAAGCCGTGCTGGCGGCGGCGAGCAAAGCCCAGGCCGGCATCTCACTGATCGGATGCCACGGCCAGACGATCTACCATCAGGGTGAGAAGAGGAAGTTCCTCGGACGCGACATCACTGCAACATGGCAGACTGGCGAAGGCGCTGTCGTCGCCGCTCGCACTGGCATCCCGGTCGTGTCAGATTTTCGCCAAGCCGATATGGCCGCCGGAGGCAAAGGCGCGCCACTGGTCCCCTTCCTCGATTACATGCTCTACCGCGACGCCCAGCGTGGGCGGATCGTGCTCAATATCGGAGGAATCGCGAACCTTACAGCGATTCCGCCGGGAACCGGTTCCGGCGGAGGCACGCGTCCCGAACGTGTCATTGCCTTCGATACCGGCCCCGGCAACATGGTCATCGACGCCGTAACGCAGAAGTTATACAGCAAGCCTTTCGACAAGAATGGCCAGATCGCTGCGAAGGGAAAACCCATCGAATCCGTGATGAAGAAATTAACGGCTGCCCCGTTCTTCCGCAAGGAACCTCCCAAGACCGCCGGACGTGAGGAGTTCGGCCGCGAATTTGTCGCGAGCTTCCTGAAGCTCTGCGGACGCGCAATGAAAGAAGATGTCATCGCCACGGCCACGGCTCTCACCGCCCGCACTATCGCGCAAGCCATCTCTACGCTTTTGCCCGGAGCGGGGCGGCCAGGCACCTATCACGACCTCATCATTTCCGGTGGTGGCAGCCGGAACCGCACTCTGGTCCAGATGATCTCCGATCAACTGCCGCGGCTCGAATTGAAGACCTCCGATGCCTACGGTGTCCCGGCCGAAGCCAAGGAAGCCGTGGCGTTCGCCGTGCTCGCCTATCAGACGTGGCATCGATTGCCCGCGGCTCTTCCCTCAGCTACCGGCGCGGATTATCCCGCCGTGCTGGGTAAAATCTCTTATCCATGATCTCCCGGCGCGTACTTTACGTTCCGCTGATCGCACTCTGCCTCGGGCTCTGTGCCTGCGCGCACAAACCTGACCCAGACATGCTGGTCATGATCATCGAGAACAGCCCCACCAACCTCGATCCGCGTGTGGGCATTGACGCCCAGTCCGAACGCATCGACGAACTCATCTTCGACGCGCTTGTCCGTCGCGATGAGCACTTCAACCTCACGCCCTGGCTCGCCGAACGCTGGGAGATTCCCGATCCTCTGACGTACATCTTCCACCTCCATCACGGCGTTCGCTTCCACGATGGCCGCCCGCTTACCTCTCGCGACGTTAAGTGGACCCTCGACACCATTACCGCTGGCCAGATTCGCACGACCAAGAGCGCGGTCTTTCAATACATCGATCACATCGACATTCCCGACGACTGGACCGTAGTCATTCATCTCAAGGAGCCATTCGCCGGCCTGCTGTGGAATCTCTCCGATGGTGCGATCGGCATTGTTCCGTATGGTTCGGACGACAAGTTCAATCGCAACCCGATCGGCACTGGACCATTCAAGTTCGTCAGCCTCGAGCAGGATAAGGAAATGGTGGTCGTGCGGAATGACGACTACTGGGCAGAGAAGCCGAAGCTCAAGCGCATTCGTTTTGCCATTGTTCCCGATACGACCACGCGCGCGCTGGAGTTGCGCAAGGGTAGCGCCGATGTCGCAATTAACGCCCTGAACGCCGATATGTATGTCGCCATGAAATCGGATCCGCGGGTGCAGCAACTGCAAGGTCCGGGAACGATCTACGCGTATCTCGCGATGAACCTGCGCGATCCGATTCTAAAAAACGTTCGCGTACGCCAGGCATTGGCCTATGCCATCAATCGCGAACCGCTCATTCATTACCTCTGGCGTGATACCGTTCGTCCGGCGGAAAGTGTTCTGCCTCCGCAACACTGGGCCTACAACGCCGATGTGCGCACGTATAACTACGACCCGGCAAAAGCGCGGCAAATTCTCGACCAGGCCGGTTACACGGCCAAAAACGGCGTGCGCTTCCACCTGACGATGAAGACGTCCACGGAAGAATCAACACGCCTATTTGCGGCCGTGTTGCAGCAGCAACTTCGCGATGTCGGCATCATTCTCGATATCCGTAGCTTCGAATTCGCCACCTTTTTTGCCGACGTGCAAAAGGGAGCGTTCCAGCTCTTTTCGCTCCGCTGGATCGGCGGCAACCAGGATCCCGACATCTTCGAGGACGTATTCGCCACCGCCAGTTTCGCGCCCAAACGCCGCAATCGTGGCTACTATTCGAACCCAAAGCTCGATGCCCTTCTCGATGAGGGCCGCAAGACAGTCGACCAGCAAAAACGCAAACAGATCTACGCCGAGGTTCAGAAGATACTTGCGGAAGACCTGCCGTACATCAATCTCTGGTATTTCGATAACGTCATTGTGCATACTCCGCGCGTAAAAGGTCTGACGTTAAATCCATCCGGAAATTACGATTTCCTTCGCACCGCATATCTGCAACCGTAAGCCGCTCCGTCAAGGCATCCGTGCCTTCCCCTGCCCGAATCTAACCGAAAGCTGGGTTGCCCGCCCGGCTCCATTCCATTCGGGCAGTCGCTTCCGGAGAGAGCTATGCCACACTTCGTTCAGGATGTGGAAGAAATTCGCCAACGCGCACGACAGAAGATCGAAGACGGGCCAATCACCAGCACGTACGAACTCGATAAAGATCAGACGGTCGAGATCCTCAACGAAGCGCTCGCGACGGAAATCGTCTGCGTTCTGCGTTATATGCACCACTACTTTATGGCCACCGGAGTTCACGGCGCAGCTGCCCGCGACGAGTTCAAAGAGCATGCCGACCAGGAACGCCAGCACGCCGAGAAAGTTGCAGATCGCATCCAGCAGCTCGGCGGCAAGCCCGACTTTAATCCCAAAGGATTACTGGAACGTTCGGTCGCCCATTATGTCGAAGGCGAAACTCTCGCCGACATGATTCGCGAAGACCTCGTCGCCGAACGCGTCGTCATCGATGTTTACCGCGAGATGATCAAGCATTTCGGCGACAAAGACCCAACATCGCGAATCATGATTGAGGACATCCTCCAGGAAGAGGAAGAACACGCTAACGACCTCGCTGACCTGCTTTATGTCGTCAATCCCAGCACCGGCGAAACAGAAGTGCAGGATCCCGGGACGGAGATCGGCCAATCCGATCGTGAAGAGGAAATGGACTGGGCGGAAGGACGATCTGCTTCGAACCGTTCACAGCCGAATGTGCGTGAGTGGCGTGGCTCCGAAGTAGGACAGGGCCGGCAGTCCCCGCAAAGAACTGAGATTCGCAGACAGGAGGAAAAAAAGATGAATACATCCGAACGCCCCGGTCGCGGAGAAAGGAACGACCGCCGTGGCGAATCTGCACCACAGCGTTCAAACGTGTCGTTTAACGGCGCCGCTCAGCGTGCGCGCGGACAGTCAAACATGGCCGAGCAGCCCGCCATGGAATCGAACGAGCATGGCGGACGTCGTAATCGCAGTGAAGCCCGTCCGGCTCGCGCGACTGGCGACGAACGTCCGGGAAGTCGCAAAGATGTAGCACCGGCTCATCCGCCAGGAACTACCGGTCGCGTGATGGCTCGCCGTGGCCGCAACAATATCGAGCCCGCTGATGACGATATTGCTATGGGCGGCCAGGCTGGCAGCAGCCGTTCGCCTAAAGTGACCAACAAGAACCGGAAGAACCGGGCAGCGTAAGGGTTTTGGAGAGGACGTACCCCGTCTCAACTTTTCTTCTACGGGCGGGGTACTCGATTCTCTATTGCGCCTGTTGTGGTTCGGCGACAGGCATTCGTTCAATCAACAGAATCCGCTTCACTGAATTCCGGTTAACCTTCTGGATCGATCCGCCGATTCGAATTTCTACTTCCGTTGCTGACATCGCCTCGACATCTCCCGTTAACACTGACCCGTCACGCAACTCAACCGTGTCGTGCATAGCGCTGCCAAGTTCCAAAGTTATGCTGCCGCCAGGTGCATCGTCAGGCTTGACCTCAAACGGATATTTTCCTTCGCCATATCCTGGGAGACTAAACGTTAGAAGGTGCTTTCCCGGCACAAACTTCACGATCTTCGGTGTCGTCCCCTGCTCCTCGCCATCCAGTCGCAAGAGCGCACCTTGCGGTACGGAATTCACGGTGATCGGAATTTCTTTCTTTGGAAGGAAACTTGCAAATTCATCGGGAACGTTGACAGCAACCAGTTCTAATCGCGATGGCTTTCCACGTGTTCTAACGTTCAGGTCCGATTTCGCCTTGGTATTCACCGGCAGATCATTGACGCTCAGATAGCTCTCACCGATTCGCACGTTTTGATTGTCGTAGAAATAAACATGAAAGGCAGCAAGATGAATCGGCTTGATCCAAGCATTTTCCGTAAGGACATCTGCCGTAAAATTGTCCTCTCCGCTAAACGCTCCGATCTGTTTCAAAGTACCAATGGTGACTCGTACCAGCGATTGCCCTTCTGGTGGCCAAGTTAACATCTTTCCTGGAACTTGTTTGCCGAATTTGGCAGCGGCAAATTCATCTGGAACGTTGATCGGCTCTATTTCGACATGTTCTGGCGTAGTGGAGGTACCCACTTGTATTTGGAATCTGGATTTACCGCTCACCGGCAGTTCGTTAATGGTGAGGAGTGTTTCTCCATTCCGCACACCTTGCTTATCGAAGCAGTAAACGCGAAAAACAGCGACGTGAATGGGATTTCCCCAAAGGTTTTCCGCAAGCACTTCGGCGGTGAACATTCTTCCGCCGTTCATTAGAACGTTCGTGTTCTCGTTAAACTTGCTGAACGTAAGACGCAGTAGGGGCTGTCCCTCGACGGGCCACGTGAATACAGGAGGCGGAGTGCTCTTTGCCAAAGCGGAATAAACGCTCAGTAGCAGACAAGCCAGTAACAGAGCTTTATTTCTAAACATGTCTCGCTTTTCTAGCACTAGAGACATAAAGCCGCAACAAGCAAACCGCTCCGGAACCCATTTCCCAAATTGGTCCTTGATTGCGAACGCGACCTACAATTTCAATCTTGGAACCTCGGCCGTCCTAGCGTTCCAGCTCCGACTGCAGAGTGCTCGCCTGCTGAACTCCCGTCGCCATTTCTTCCAGGATTCCCAGGCGTACATAGATGGGCCGTACCAGTTCGCGAATTTGCCGCAACTGCGTCAGGAATATCGCCGCGCCCACAATGCATACTGTCCCACAGATCATCACGGTGACCGGCGCTCCGACATGCGCTGCGACCTCGCCCGCAATCAGACTGCCGAACGGCGCCATTCCCATGAAAGCCATCGCGTAGAACGCCATCACCCGTCCGCGTTTGTCTTCCTCCACGATGGTTTGCAGGATGGTGTTCGATGCGGCCATGGCTTGCATCATGCCGAATCCGGCAAAGAGCAGAACGAAGATCGAAACCACCAGCCAGCGCGAGAGTCCAAACGCAATCAGGCTGCAACCGAAAATAATGGTCACAATCGGGATCACCTTGCCCAGTCCAATGACGCTCTTCCGCGTTGCGAGGTAGGCCGCGCTCACCAGCGCTCCGATTCCGATCGCGCCGGTCAGGAATCCCAAGGTATGGGCGCCGCCGTGGAGTACGTCACGTGCGAAGATCGGCATCAAAACCGTGTACGGCATGCCGAACAGGCTCACCGTCGCAAGCAGCAGCAGAATCGCGCGGATAGGCTTGAACTGCGACACGTAACGCCAGCCCTCCCGCAATTCGACAAATACGCTTTCTGGCTTCCGTGTCACCTGTTGCACAGTGACTCTCATCAGGAGCAGTGAAATGATCACCGCGATGTAGCTGGCTCCATCGATAAAGAAACACCACCCTTCCCCCACTGCGGCGATCACTACGCCGGCGATCGAAGGCCCAACCAGGCGCGACGCATTGACCATCGAAGAGTTGAGCGCGATAGCGTTCGGCAGATCTTCTCTCTTCTCCACCATCTGCGTAACAAAGGCCTGCCGCGCCGGCATATCAAAAGCGTTAATTCCGCCCTGAAAGATGCTGAGCCAGAAAATGTCGATGTAAGTGATGCGGTGCGAAAGCGCGAGCGCGGCCAGCCAGAAACTCTGGATCATCGACAGCACCTGCGTCGCCACCAGCACCCGATGCCGGTTCAGCCGATCCACCCACACTCCAGCAATCGGACCCAGAATGAACGCCGGCACCTGGCTGGCGAATCCGATGAACCCGAGCAGAAAAGCAGAGTTAGTCAGCCGGTAAACCAGCCAGCTCGTCGCCAGACGAGTCATCCACGTGCCGATCAGCGAAATCGACTGCCCGGAAAAGAAGAGCCGGTAATTGCGGTGCGCCAGCGCCCGCAAGGCAAAGCGCCAACTGGACGTGGAATTCGGATTACTTCCGTTCTCGGGCATGTCGAAGTAGGTTGGATGCTCCCGCAATCATGAATGCGCCACATTTCGGGCCGGGCTTCGCCGTAATAAGTGCTGACCAACGATTCCCGTTTAGGGAACAAAATGTCAATTGCCGCAAACTGTTAAAAACACTCATAACTTGCTAGTTACAAAGAATATATAAATTTTGAGATTTTGGCAGTGAAACTCCCCCAAAAGGTCATACTCAACTTGAAGGTTGAAAAAACTATTTTGATCGGATGATCGAACGAATGCTGGCATCCAGGATTATTTAGGTATGAGTAATCAAGAAGAGCATTGCGATTTACTAGCGAAAACTCGTAAACGCTGCCGCATCAGTATTTTGATTGCAAACCATTTGTTTCCATGGATTCAGCCCAAAATCCAGGGCTAAATCATTGATTCTTCTGTTCGGAGGGGGATAAGGGTATATACAAAGCAGGTTACCAACTCGTCTCTATCTCCGCATAGGCCAGCAGAGATAGAGACCAGGCTATTAATGAATTCAGTTCTTGATGTTTGCCATCAATCGCTCGACTTCGGTCTTCTGCTCGGATGTGAGGGGCAGCAACGGCAGTCTGGGATTGCCTCCGTAGTAGCCGTTGAGGTCCATGGCGTACTTCACCCCCGAGATGCTCAGTTCGCCGACGAGCTTCTTCACCGGGGCGACAATGCGGTCCTGCTTCTCGCGTGCGATCTCGCGGGCACGTTCCTTCCACGCCTGATAGATCTCAAAGCAAGCGGTGGGAGCGCAGCAGGCGAAAGCGAGAATGGCGCCAACTGCACCTATGTCGAGCGACTCCAGCAACTGATGCGCCGCGCCGACCATTACTTGGAAGCCAACCTCCTTCTGTCTTGTCTTCAGACCTCCGACGACTTCGACGGACGACGAACTGGGTTTGGCAGTTCCGCCCAGCGCGCCGACCGGTACAAGTTCGCCCACGGCAACGGCCTGTTTGGCTTCGTGCAACATGCGTGCGGTAACGGCTTCGAATTGCTCAGTCACGGTGACCGAGCGCTTTACATGCCGCGTGCCGTCGAAGATTTTTTTCACCTTGTCGAGATTGCCCGCCGATTCCTTGATCGACAGGATGTTCGGATGGTTCGCCAGCTCGATCACGACTTCGGCCGGGATGTCGTATCCCGTCGCGGGTGGAAAGTTATAGATAATGATCGGCAGCGGCGAACGATCAGCGACGGTGCGGTAGAACGTCAGCATGGCCGTCGGTGTCATCGCCATCTTGTAGTAATGCGGCGTGCGCACCATCGCCGCGTCATAGCCGAGTTGCGCGGCGTACTCGGTAAGCTTCAGCGTCTCGATTGCCGACTCGATCCCGGTTCCCGCGATCAGTACTTTATTGGGCGCGGCAGCCTCACGCGCGGCCCGCAGAACATCGCGCTTCTCCTGATCGGAGAGCATGATCGCCTCGCCGGTGCTTCCCTGCACCACGATTCCGGCAATCGGCGTGCGCGAGTACCGCTCCACGTTGTGCTCGAGCTTCTTGAAGTAAATCGAGCCGTCCGGATAAAACGGCGTAGTGATGGGAGGAAAGATTCCAGAGAGCAGCATGACAGACTAGTTTCAGCGTTCGCGCAGGAAGATGCAAGTGCGGGCAAAATAACCACCAAGGACCACGAAGTCGTCTCTAACTTACCCTTTGTGATCCTTCGTGCCCTTAGTGGTTGAGAAAAACTAGCGGTTCGCCGTCACTCCATGTTCTGAGTGCAACTGCTGCAAGGCGAAGACGTTGATCTCGCCGCGCTGAAGCGCCGCGATGCCTTCGGCGGCGGCACGTGCCGCTGCGAGTGTCGTAATGGTTTGCACTCGCGCGACAATTGCAGCCCGACGGATCGCCTTCTCGTCGAAGTACGGATCGGGTCCGTGCGGCGTATTGATGATCAGGTTGATGCGCTCGCCCTTAATCAGATCGACGACGTTCGGACGGCCTTCTTTGACCTTGTACACGCGCTCGACGGAGAAGCCTGCGTCTTCAAGTTTTGCAGCGGTTCCCGTGGTAGCGATGAGCTTGAAGCCGAGATCAACGTATAGCTTTGCGATCTCTACTACTTGCGCTTTATCGCGATCGTTAACACTGATGAAGACGTTACCGTTTGTCGGAAGCTTGGCACCCGCAGCGATCTGGGCTTTTGCGAACGCCTCGCCGAATCCTTCGGCGACACCCATCACCTCGCCGGTGGATTTCATCTCCGGACCAAGCACGGTATCGACGCCGGCAAATTTGTTCCACGGAAACACTGGCGATTTCACGTAGTAGCAGTTGCCGGTGTCGAGATCGGTGGCGCGCTCGATGTTCTCCGGAAGGAATTCGCGGAGTTTGCGGCCGGTCATCAGGCGAGCGGCGATTTTCGCCAGCGGAACGCCCGTTGCTTTCGAGACGTACGGAACCGTTCGCGACGCGCGCGGATTCACTTCCAAGACAAATATCTTGCCGTTCTGGAT
>CAYWSM010000073.1:0-22724 GCA_964460935.1 uncultured Terriglobales bacterium
GTAGTAAACTACGCCCCGGATGGGAACCAGCTCGAATCCAGCCGCAACGAACGGGGTCCGCTACAGATTCGGCATTTACGAAGTGGATGTTCGTGCAGGCGAACTGCTTCGCGATGGGGTGAAGATCAAGCTACAGGAACAGCCCTTCCAGGTGCTGGTCGTGCTGTTGGAAAAACCCGGGGAGATCATTACCCGTGAAGATCTACGCCAACGGCTCTGGCCATCCGATACGTTCGTCGACTTCGACCACAGCCTGAACACGGCGATCAACAAGCTGCGCGAGGCCCTGCGAGACTCAGCTAGCAATCCACGTTTCATCGAGACCAAAGCTCGCCGGGGATATCGGTTCATTGCGCCGGTGCAGGTGCTTGCGAACGATGCCCCACAACTCAGCGAACCACCGAGCACAGCCTCCGAACCGCAAAAGCCTGCCGCACCGGATCATGTGATGGGCATTCCGCGTCCTCATCCGGTGCGGACGCGCACGTTGATCGGGCTGATCCAGGTGATGTATCTCTGCTTTTACATCGCGGCCCTTGCCAACCTGCGCGATGTCACTTTGATTTGCGATCGCTTCTCCGCCGGACATGGAGACAAGTTTGCCGTCGCTGTTCTGATCACCGCAGTGCTGGGAATTCCGTTCCGGCTCTATCTGCTGATGGCGGTCATCTTCGACTACCGCAGCACAGGCGAGAAGTTCCATCGCATCTTTCCGGCGCTGTTCTTGCTCGACGAACTCTGGGCCGTGTCGCCGTTTCTGCTGGTCGATGCGATCGGCATCGGGCTGGCATTTGCCGCCACAGCAGCGCTGTTATACGTTCCGTTTTCGCAACGAACCCTGGTCCGGATTACCTATCCGGACGCATAGGAGGAATCTTTTGTCCATAACTCACATCGCTCACGGCATGACAACGACCACCTTCGAACTCGACGGCTACCACATCACAAGGCATCTTGGCGTCGTACGCGGCATTATCGTGCGCTCACGGTCGGTGATTGGCACCATCGGCGCCAGCCTGCAAACGCTTGTCGGCGGCAACATCACGCTATTGACGGAACTCTGCGAGAAGACGCGTAACGATGCGTTCGAACTGATGACGCAGCATGCCGCCGAACTGGGGGCCAATGCGGTGGTCGGCATACGGTACGACGCGACCGAAGTAATGCAGGGCGTCACGGAAGTGCTGGCGTATGGAACGGCTGTGGTGGTGGAGAAGATTCCGGCAACGGTGTAGCTCAAGCGGACGCCGGCGGTTCCTGCAATTCACAATAGAACATCAGAATGTCGATAGCGGGTGGTGTTACGCCGGCCTGACGCAGCATGGCCATTACCTGGCCGCCATGCTGTGTACCGTGATTCACGACGTGCAGCAACACTTGCCAAAATGGATTACTGCCCGGGGAACCGCTAAACAGTGTGTAATCCAGCGTTCGATGCCATGCCGCCTCGTCGATCGATGAGGCCCAAGCGCGCCATTCCGCGAGCAGCTTCAGCCATCGGCGTTCGAGTTCGTCCAGTGTCTCGGGAATATGCACGTCGGCCCGCGTGAGGGAATGTCCCTTCAGCCGCTGCAGCCAGACGAAATCCGCGCCGTAGATGTGCTGCAGTGTTCCCTTGATGCTGCCATGCGAGGAACCGCGCTGCTGCTCGAATGTTTCCGTAGGAAGGGCTTTCACGGCGGCGAGTAAACGCTTCACCTGCCACTCTTTATATTGCAGATGCATCTGCAGCATTGTAGATAGCATGGCTCACCTCTCGCGGTGAGTCTAGCATCCGCGATGCTTGCGGTGACTATCGCAGACTGGTAGTGTGAATAGTAGTGCCATACGCCTGTCACAAATGCGGAACGATGATCGAAGAGGGGACGGCGTTTTGTCCTCACTGCGGAGCGCCTCAGATTCGTGTGGCTGTCCCTGAAAACGATTCTCCTTCGTTCGCTCCCGGAACGCCGGCGGAGATGCAACCTCCGGCGGAACCCGTGGAACTTGGACAAGTACCGCACGGTTCGTCCGCGATTCCATGGCGCCAGGCGATGAGGGCAATCCTGCTGGGCTCGGCGGTGATCCTGATCGGATCGATGTTGCAGCTCGGCATCTTGTGGAACCTGGTGGTCATTGTGATCGGAGGAGCGATTGCCGTCGCCATCGTTCGCCGCCAACCCTGGGCGATGCACGATCTACGCGCGAGCGGCGGGGCAAAGATCGGCGCTGCCGCCGGCTTCTTCAGCTATGCGATCTCGGCGGTACTGCTGGTGCTTGCTTGCGTTCTTGACGGACCAGGAGTTCGCCGCCAGTTTATCGACCGTCTTCAAGCGACGCAGACGCAGCTCGGCGATCCCAGTTCACGCGAGATGCTGCAAACGCTCATCAGCAAGGTGAATACTCCCGAGGGCTTCGCCACGATGGTCACGCTGGGATTGGCAATGTCGTTCATCATCTTTGTCATGTTTGGCGCTGCCGGTGGAGCCATTGGCGCCACGCTCATGCATCGCGACGGACGACACTAACCGTCGTTCTGCGCCATAACGCAAGTTGACACATCGCACTACCCGCCAAAGTGCTTTTCCACAATTGTCTTCCGCTTTTTCGCGACAGATAATCCGGCTCTCTTAGGTTGAGTGCAGCGATCTACGTTTGGAATTCGCCGACTTACCAAAGTTCCTGCGGGATTTTGCCGATGTACTCGACAAGATGCCGAAGGCGAAATAGCTACAGTGATCTCCAAACTAAAAGCCCCCGAGCGTACTGCCCGGGGGCTCTTTTTATCATAGATGTTAACCGCTGCTAGTAGGCGAATCCGTCGGGCTGTGTAACGGCGCCGACATGCACCTGCTTGGCGATGAAGTCACGTCCGGCGGCGAGCGCCTTGCGATTCATCTCCATAAACTCCTTGCGCTTCACGGTCGAGTTCAGCACAGCTTCAGCGGTGTCGAACGGCAAGCACTCGGTCGCTTCGAGGATCGCGCCCAACATCACGACGTTCATCACCTTCGCCGAGCCGAGCCTGTCTGCAATTTCGGATGCTGGAATGCAGATCACGTTCGCTTGTGGAGCCGAGAAGTCCGGCGGCAGTGAATCGCGGTTGTAGAGAATCGTGCCGCCGTTGGTGACGGTGGACGCGAATTTCCGCAGAGAGATTTCGTTCATCGCCACCAGCACGCCGGGCGACGTGATCAGCGGTGAGCCGATCCGGTCGTGCGAAAGGCATACGCTGCAGTTGGCGCTACCACTGCGCATTTCCGGGCCGTACGCCGGGAGCCAGCTTACTTCGATGCCTTCCCGCATTCCCATCTCAGCTAGCAGAACGCCCAACAGCAGCACACCCTGTCCACCAAAACCCGCGCACTTGATCTTCAAGTCATGCGTCAAGTGCTGCGCGCGCGTAGTGGAGCTTTTTCCTTCGACGAGACCAAGGGCTTCAGCGATGGTCTTGTGCGGGATCGGGATCTCCGGGATTTCAGGCTTCTTGTCCCGATAGACGTTCAGCGGGAATTGCGGAATCATCTTCTCGCCAATCCAGCGCCGAGCGTCGATCGGCTCTTTCTTCCAGATCGTTGGGCAGGGCGACAGGATTTCAACGAAGCTGAATCCGGCTTTCTGCTTCTGCAGTTCGAGCGCTTTCTTGATCGCCTTGCGCGCTTTCATGATGTTCTTGGCATCCGACAGCGCAACGCGCTCGACATAGACGGGCGCCTGCAAGGTGGAGATCAATTCGGCCATGTGTACGGGGAAACCTTCGTTGGCAGGACGACGTCCCCAAGGAGAGGTGGTGCTCTTCTCGCCAACCATGGTCGTCGGCGCTAATTGGCCGCCGGTCATGCCGTAGATGTTGTTGTTGATGAAGAACACCGTGATGTTCTCGCCACGGTTGGCGGCGTGGATGATTTCGGCGGTGCCGATCGCTGCGAGATCGCCGTCGCCCTGGTAGGAGATGACGATCTTGTCGGGATTCGCACGCTTCACGCCGGTAGCGACGGCGGGAGCGCGTCCGTGTGCCGCCTGCACATTGCCGACGTCGAAGTAGTAGTAGGCGAACACCGAGCAGCCCACCGGGCTGACGAAGATGGTGTCGTCCTGCACGCCGAGTTCCTGCAAGGCTTCTGCAATCAGTTTATGTGCGACGCCGTGCCCGCAACCGGGGCAGTAGTGCGTCTGGTGTTGCAGTTCAGACTTGCGTTCGTATCTGTCGTAAAACAGCTGGGAGCGATGATGGGTAACTTCAAATCCGGGCAAGCTGCCTCCTTTTGTCGTCGTGACCGGCGCTTATGTGACTAGCCAACGTAACCCCAGCCAAGAATGGCTGGGCTACACGTGCGCCGCTTCATGCGACAGCAGTTGCGTGTGAACCTCTTCCGAGGTGGGCACATTTCCGCCCACTCGGCTATAGAACTCAACGGGAGCACGTCCTTCGACGGCCAACTTCACGTCTTCGACCATCTGTCCGGTGCTCATTTCGACGACCTGCACGAAGCGGCAGCGCGATGCATACTCCGCGAGCGGCTTCGACGGGAACGGCCACAGCGAGATTGGACGGAACAATCCCACGCGGATTCCCTGTGCCCGCGCCTCTTCGACGGTATCCCGCAGGACGCGCGACACGATGCCGTAGCCAACGAGCAGAATGTCGGCATCGTCGGCCATGTAGGTCTCGAAGCGCTGCTCCATCTGTTGCGCCAGGCGATACTTGGCTTCCAGCTTGCGGACGTGGCCTTCCAGTTCATCCGGCTCGAGGAAGATCGAGCTGACCAGGTTCTTGCGTGTTTCCGGCGTGCCCTGCACCGCCCATGGCTTCGACGGGATATGGTGCTCGGTGACTTCGAGCTCAATCGGCTCCATCATCTGACCGACAAAGCCGTCTGTCAGGATAACGGCAGGGTTACGATAGCGATCCGCCAGCTCGAAGGCGAGCATGGTCAGGCCGGCCATTTCCTGCACCGACGCCGGCGCGAGCACGATGTTGTGATAGTTGCCGTGGCCGCCACCTTTCACGATGGCGAAATAATCGCTCTGCTCGGGAGCGATGTTTCCTAATCCCGGCCCGCCGCGCACGACGTCAACGACCACGCACGGGAGTTCGGCGCCGGCGATGTACGACATGCCTTCCTGCATCAGGCTCATGCCCGGGCCGGAGGATGCCGTCATCACGCGCTGGCCCGCCGCGGCAGCACCGTACACCATGTTGATGGCCGCGACTTCGCTTTCCGCCTGCACAAAGGTTCCACCGGTTTCAGGCAAGTAGAGAGCGGCAGCTTCGGCAATCTCGCTGGCCGGAGTGATGGGGTAGCCGTAGTAAGACTGGCATCCGGCAAGAATGGCGCCCTTCATGACGGCGACATTGCCCTTACACAACTGTCGCATAGTCCACCTCCTGGTTGCCGACCGGTGTCACCACCGATGCCATCGCCTTGTAAATGGTGATGGCACCCGGCTCGGGACAGCAGTAGAAGCAGATGCCGCATCCGGTACACGCTTCGCCCTTGTATTCGGCGGGATGCACGCCATACGGATTTAAATGTTCGGCGAGATGCAACACTTTCGGCGGACACGACTCAACACACAATCCGCAGCCCTTGCATTCGCCGGTATTGATGGTCACATTGCCTTTTGCCGCCATTTTCACCTCGTAGCAACCGCGAGCTCCGCTTCTTGATGCGGCTTCTGCAACCAATGCGTGCGTTCGCAGTACTCGTAAAGCTCATTACGAAACTTGGGATGGGCAATCGCGATCAACGCTTCGGCGCGTTGCCTGATGGTCTTGCCATGCAGATAAGCGACGCCGTATTCGGTGACGACATAGCGAACGAGGCCACGCGAGGTCACGACGCCCGCGCCGGGGTTCAACATCGGCGTAATGCGCGAAACGGTGTCGTTCTTTGCCGTCGATGAGATCGCGATGATCGGCTTGCCGCCCTTGGAGCGCGATGCTCCGCGGAGGAAATCAACTTGTCCGCCAATTCCGCTATAGAACTTGTTGCCCAGCGAGTCGGCGCAGACCTGGCCAGTGAGGTCGATCTGTAGCGCTGAGTTGATCGCCACCATGTTGTCGTTGCGGGAGATCACGATCGGATCGTTGCAAAACGCCGTCGAGCGGAACTCAAACAGAGGATTGTTATCCGCGTAGTCGAAGATTTCATGGGTGCCGAGAATGAATCCCAGCACAATCTTGCGCGGCAGCAGCGTCTTGCGAAGTCCGGTCAAAACACCCGCTTCGACTAGCGGAATAATGTTGTCGCCCACCAGCTCGCTATGAACGCCGAGATCCTTGCGATCCATCAGGAAGGGCAGCACGGCGCTGGGGATTCCGCCAATTCCCATCTGCAATGTTGCGCCGTCATCAATCAGGGATGCGACGTTCTTGGCGATGGCGCGATTCAGCTCCGTGACTTCTTCCCGCACCATTTCGCAGAGTGGACGGCTGCTCTCAACGAAGGCGCTGAACTTGCTCACATGCACGAAGCTGTCGCCGTACGTGCGCGGCATGAAATTGTTGACCTGCGCCACGACAAACTTTGCGCAGCGAACCGCCGTCATCGTGGTATCGACGCCAATTCCCAGAGAGCAGAACCCGTGCGCGTCCGGCGGTGAAACCTGCACCAGCGCCACGTCGATCGGCAACTCGCCGCTTTCGAATAGTCCTTCAATTTCACTGAGATAGATGGGGGTGTAGTCGGCGCGACCTTCGTTGACGGCCTCGCGCACGTTGCCGCCGATGAACATCGCGTTATGCCGATAATGCCCCTGCATCTCCGGCTTAACATAGGGAGCCGTGCCGAACGTCAGCATGTGCACGATTTCCACGTCGCGCACGAACGGGGCGCGGTCCATCAGACATTCGACGAGCGTCTCCGGTTCGGCGCAACCGCCCTGGATGTAAACTCTCATCCCCGACTCGACGCAGCGCACCGCATCACGCGGAGACATCAGCTTTCGTTTGTACTCTTCCATCCAGTTCGACATCGTTCTGTCCCTTCTCCGAAGGGGCACCGCTGTGGCGATGCCGACCCCTGCAAAAAATCAGGGGCCTTAGCCCCTGCTCTAAACCGCGTGTAGTGCCGCTTTTTCAGGTGCGGCTTTGTACTGCTCATATCCGACTGCGGCGTAGTAAATCGCGCAGTCAAAAAACTGCTCCAGCAACTGAAGCAACTTCAATTCCCCGAACACTTCTGTCGGACGCTCAAGTGTGTCCTCGCCCTTCAGGAACTCCCAGAGGTTGTCGCGGGTCAGCACAATCGCCCAGTTCAACTCGCTCAGGAGTACGCCTTGCGCGGCCCGACGGTGGCCAATCTCGGTGTAGCGGCGCGCGATGTCTTCTTCGGATTTTCCCAGCACCCACTCGCCGAGATGGGTGTAAATCTCGGCGATGGCTGCGCGGAAGTCCTCCTGGGGGACGCGCGCAAAATAATCACGAGTCTTTTTGTCCTGTTCAAGCCGTTTCAGAGTGGAATCGGCCAATTTGTCGGCGTGGGTTTCGATCAGTCGCACCAGACGATAAGCGAGCAGCATGGCCGTCTCTCCCGCAGGCTTTCCCCGCGCGGGCGCTCTGGAAGCGCACTGGCGAGTGGTGGTTAGGACTCCTCTCCCCGGCCTGCTTGTTACATCTCAGTGTCGTTCCGGGCGGTCGGAATGGCCGTGACCAATGTCACTTGTGCGCGTGAGTAGGCTCACGTTGCGGTAACTGGAAGTAATGGGACTGGTGGGGTTCGCTTATATAAGAAGTTTTAGCTTGAGTGGCAAAATCAATCGATAAAGGAACTAAGACCCACCTTCGGCAGCCCGAGGATGGGTCTTTTATTCTATTCGTCGATTCATCAATTAATGAAGTTTCACGGGCGCGTATCCAGCGGATGCGAGATCTTCTGGTCGTACTCGTCCTGAATCTTCTTCGTGTCCTGATCGGCCTTGACAGCTTTGATCGCATCGACGATGGCATCGACCCACTTTGTCATTTCGTATTCACCGAGTTCCTTTGTCGCCGCGGAGCCGTCGCCTGAATAGTGGTTCGGAAAGCGAGCGTACCACCAGATTCCCGTGTACAACGTATCAGGCAGGTGTTGACGGTGCTGGTCTTCGCCAGACTGCGTCTTTGCCTGGTCCATTTTCACCAAGTCAGGAAAGTTCACCATCGTGGTGGAGCTTTCACTCTCACCAGCATGCATGTCCGTGGTGGTCTTTCGCGGAGGCCCGCCAGGCGCATGGCTGTACAGGCCAAACAAGTACAGGACGTAGTCATGCGGCTTGTACATCTGGGTCTGCACGAAGTACGGCAGGAAGCTGTTGTTCCCGCCATGACCATTGACGATGATGATTTTCTTGCATCCGTTGCGCGACATCTCGTCGGTGGTTTCCTGCAGCAACTGCATCTGGAGCTGCGGCGAATAAGCAATGGTGCCCGGCTCCTGCTGCGCTTCGAAAATCTGTCCGAAGTAGTACTCCGGGAACACGATGGCATACTCGCGTGAAGCCGCGCCCAGGGCCGCTTTGCGCACATTCAGCAGGTCGGTGCCGAGCGGGAGATGCGGTCCGTGTTTCTCGAGAATGCCGAATGGCAACAGGCAGGTTCCACCGGACTTCTCAATCCCGGTGCGGAAGTCGGGAGCAGTGAGTTCTTCCCAGCGCACGCGCAACTGCGGAGTTTGCGCGAACGCACTTAACGATAGCAATACAAAGATGAAGATACGCTTCATAGCGCCGACACATTAACGCAAGGGCAGCGATCTCGTCCAATTTGTCGCTCTGCATCCCACAGGCTCACGTGATACGCGGCACAACTCACTTGCCCTGCATCACAGCGCCCGCTTAGGAATCGTGCGTCAATACGCTAGGAAATGCTTGGTCCGGGAAGTTTCCGGATCGGCACTCCGCACTCATCCTGAATGATCGAACGGCTGAAGGCCCCCCTTCGCCGCAGGAGGTAATCATGAAAAGACAAGCTACCGCCACCTGGAAAGGCGGCCCCCGCGCCGGCGAAGGAACCATTTCGACCGCCAGCGGCGTATTCGATAAAGCGATCTATACGGCGGGAACCAGCGCCATGGACGTCCCCTGCACCAACCCGGCGGAAATCCTCGCCGCCGCCGAAGCGGCATGCGTTTCGATGATGGTCGCCAAGGAACTTAGCAAGGAAGGTATTACCGCCGAGCACATCGAGACTACATCCGAGATTATCTTGGCCCCTGACGGCGACAGTTGGAACATTCCACGAATTCATGTCACCGTGAAGGCTTATGTGGCTGAAATCGATGGCGAGAAGTTCCAGGCTGCCGTGAAGCGCGCTAAAGCGAGCTGCCCCATTACTCGCAGCTTGAGGTCTGAAGTATCGTTGGAAGCGATCGTAGAGCCCGTATCGGCACTTGTGTGATTTTCAGGCGCCGGTACCAAGATGTGCTGGCGCCGTTGTCTTATCGCGAATGAGTAGGCACACCTTGCAGTACTGTTGTCGAGTTCTCCGAGTTCTTTCTCCACGCGTCCCAAACAAGGAAGATCACGATCTGCACAAAAACCCCGCCCATGGTGTCGAGAATGACATCGTGGAAAGCGCTGCCGCGGCCCGGAACAAAACCCTGGTGGAATTCATCGAGCGACGCCACTAAGAACGTGGTAAGGACAGCGAGAACGGCCGCTCGCAGATGCCAACGCCGCACGACGATTCTGGCTTTACCCAACTTTTCCCAGTACACCTCAGCCCGATAGGCGAGGACCTCGGTCCACGCATAAAACGACAGTCCACCGAGGATTCCGTAGCCGGTAAAGTGTCCGAGCTTCCGCCCGACGGCGTTGATCATGTACGCGTGGGAGGCTACCTTGACACCGAACAGAGCGCGCAGGATCGTGTAGGTCCAATGCTGGGTGTGATCAGACGTGAAGACCGAAGTGGATTCGAACGCAATGATGATCATCCAGCAGACCGCAGGTATCCAGGCGCGAATGAGCCGCGCGAGTGTATGCCGGGATGGAGGATGGGATCCCAAAGTCAGGTTCTGTACGGAAGCTAGTGAACTCATACCCCGTACACTTTATCATGCAAAGTTCTTTTATTCAATATGGTAGTTGGGCGCCTCGCGCGTGATGATGACATCGTGGACGTGGCTCTCCTTCATGCCCGCCCAACTGATGCGAATGAACTTTGCTTTCTGTTGCAACTCAGAGATGCTGCTACACCCCACATAGCCCATCCCGGAACGCAGGCCGCCGATCAACTGGTGCACGATCATCGCCAGCGTACCGCGGTAAGGAACGCGTCCTTCGATACCTTCCGGAACGAACTTCGCCAGGCGGTTGCTCGATCCGTCAACCTCTTCTGTATTGATTGGCACCGTACTGTCCGCGTCGCCGGACTGGAAGTACCGTTCGGCCGATCCCTGTGACATGGCCGCCAGAGATCCCATGCCGCGATACGACTTGAACGAGCGTCCCTGGTACAAAATCGTCTCGCCTGGGCTTTCATCGGTTCCCGCGAACATCGAACCGGCCATGACGGCGCCCGCACCGGCTGCTAACGCTTTCGTGATGTCGCCGGAGTACTTGATTCCACCGTCGGAGATGATCGGCACTTCCGCATCGCGGGTGGCGCGATAAGCCTCGGCGATGGCCGTGATCTGCGGCACACCGGCTCCGGAAACGACACGGGTGGTGCAGATCGATCCGGGGCCGATACCGACTTTGATGGCATCCGCACCGGCTCGTACCAATTCGCAGGCTCCATCGAAGGTGCCGACGTTGCCGACGATCAGGTCCACTTCCGGCAGCTTCGACTTAACGGTCTTCATCGCTTCGAGGACGCGGGTCGAGTGAGCGTGAGCGCTGTCGATTACGACAGCATCGACCTTGTTCTTAGCCAATTCCTGCGCGCGTTCCAGAAAGTCTCCGGTCGCGCCGATCGCGCCGGCACAACGCAAGCGTCCGTGCTCGTCCTTGGCGGCGTTCGGATACTTCAGCTTCTTCTGAATGTCCTTAACGGTGATCAGACCCTTGAGTCCGTACTTATCATCAACCACCAGCAGTTTCTCGACACGATGCTGGTGCAGAACCTTTTCTGCTTCCTCAAGCGTAGTTCCGACTGGAACCGTGATCAGGTTCTCCTTGGTCATGACCTTCGCGATGGGAATATCGGTACGGGTCTCGAAGCGCAAGTCGCGGTTGGTGAGGATGCCTACCAACTTCTTGTTCTTGGTGATCGGCACACCCGAGATGCGGTATTTGCGCATTACCTCCAGGGCGTCGGAAACCTTGTGGTCCGGCGAAAGCGTAATCGGATCGACGATCATGCCGCTCTCCGACCGCTTCACTTTGTCCACCTCGCTGGCCTGCTGCTCAATCGTCAGGTTCCGGTGGATCACTCCCAGCCCGCCTTGCTGGGCGATGGCGATGGCCATCCGGGACTCGGTGACGGTGTCCATGGCAGCCGTAAGGAGCGGAATGTTCAGGGTGATATTACGCGTAAGTCGTGTCTGGGTGCTGACTTCCGCCGGAGTCACATCGGACCGCGCTGGGAGTAGTAGTACATCGTCGAAGGTAAGAGCTTCGGGGACCGGAAAATGAATCATCTTATTTTGACCGTTCAGGAAGGGCTAAACCTGTATTGTACGGGCGGGAGCGGGCTGGGGCAAATGTCGTACTCCCCCGAAACCACCGCCATCAACTTGGGTTTCAACATCCAGGAACATACACGGAGAAAGTCCGATTGGGGCCGGACGCGGGGACAGATATGCAGGAGCTTATCAATCGGACGGGCGGTATCGCCGAGTCACTCTTCACCGCAGCAGTGGATGCCGCGTACCTCGCGAGCTATTTGGGCCTCTCATACATCGCGCTGTCGATGGCGGCCGCTTCCCTTCATCGGCTTTGGCCTGCTCGCGAATTCGTTGGTTCTTCGAAACAAAGCCGATAAAAAAGAAATCGGGTGGAGGCGAACCTCCACCCGAAACGTAAATCGCTTGTTGCTATTGGCGGCGCTTGCGGAGCACAAACGCGAGTGCGCTTCCCACCAGAACCAGCGAGGCCGGTTCCGGCGTGCCAACCAGTTCGTATCCGATATCGGTTACGCCATACTGCGCGGGCGCGCCAATCGTGCCCGTCGGGAATTGATTCGGCCCGATTCCGTTATCGTAACGAGTGTTTAGATAGGTAACCACGCCAGTAGGATTGAACTCCGCCGGCGGAGTGTTGTTGAAGATGTACCAGGAAACCCCGGTTTTCGTGGTGTCGGCCCAACCGATCACCGAATATGTATCTCCGGGTGTCAAAAGCACCGGCGAAATATCAGCAAACACCCAGCCGAATGCCGCCGAGTTGGCAGACGTCTGGGCAAGCAGGCTCTGTGTCGTAACATCCCACAGGCTCAGGGTAATGGGTACGCCACTCACTCCGGCATTCACGCCCAACTGCTCGACTGAAATGGCTTGTGAGATGGTGAAATCCCAGCCACGTGGAGTCTCCCCAACTCCGGTGCCATTGGTGAAACTCGATGTCGAAGCTTGGCCGATTGGGTAAATGATTGATCCCATCGCCGTCAATGACATCAGGAACAGTACAGTAACCAGCAGAACAGCTTTCTTCATAGTTCACTCCATCTGTCTGAGCGATGACGCTGAAGGAAAAAGCAGTCCTCCTGCCGCTCTCGATGAAGACTGCGCAATTCCGCTGCCACTTCGGAGATTATTGGTGAGTTGGATCTTCTTTTTGCGAGATAGCATAAAGCCCGTGTCATCAGCAGCTTTACTGGATTCCTGCCTAAGGCCGGAGGATGAACATCCATCGTTCGCAGATGGTCTCCGCACACATACCGCAAGAGTTTGCACAAGAGGTGGAACTCTCGATCACTCGCAAGGGAAACAGGAGGAACAGGATATGGTTAGGCGGGAACCGATGGCGATTCCCGCCCTGTCTTCAGTTCTCGATCTGCATCACTCCGGTTAATACTCCTTTGTTGTCGTTCTCGAGGAAGAGCACCTGGGTGGAATCGATCACGTACATGTTGAATCCAACCGAGCTGAAGTTGCCGAAGCCACTCTTCAGAGTCGTGGTCGATGTAGTCGAAATCGAATACGGACTCGACTGCAAACTGGTGTTCGCTCCGCCATTGGTGATGTCGAGCGTCCCGGTAAACACGCCTCCGCCATTCGCGACCAGCGCTCCGGTGACGTCTTCCGGTGTGGTCCCGACAACGCCGGCGAGGTTCAAAGCATAGTTCCCCGTCAGTGTGCTATCGGAGCCGTTACCGCCCGTGGCCACCATGGCGAGTCCGCTGACGACTTCGTTGGTGTTGAGCCCGAGCACATTGAATTGCGTGTCGCTGACGGGATAAAGAACGACAGGAATCGTGGTTGTACCGTAGGTAATTGTGGCGGTCGTGCGTCCGGTTGTTGCATCAGCAACGGTGTAGCTGCCTGCCGAAACCACCTGTCCACCACTGAAATTCCCGGCGTCGTTACGATCGATGGCGCCATCGGTGAGGGCGCCGTTTCCGAGTGTAAGCATGCCTCCGACGGCAAGCGCACCATTCGCCGAAGAACCATGCAGAAGAAGAGCGATATTGCCGTGGAAGTCGTCTGTCGCGTAGGGGCCATCGGCTTGGCTGACGAAGTCCCCGGCAGTGGTCGCCAAACCGTCAATTTCAACCAACTTCGTCTGCGCGCCGTCCACCACGTAATAGGCAAACGTCTGCGCCCCCAAGCTACTGTTCAACGTGAGCGTGCCTCGTCCAGAGTTGGAAGAAGGCGCGGTAAACGTTCCCGTTAGCGATTGCGCATTGCTCAGGCTGCCACCGTTGTTGGCATCAAGAAGTCCGCTGGTCAGATTGCCTGCGCCATCAGCTGTAAACGCACCTATCTCCGCTAACTGCTGAGCTGGGGCGATGTTGGCTCCAGCGACGCGGAACGTGTAATTCCCGGTCACCGAAGCCAGGGTGAACTTTGTCGTGTCCTGCAAACTCATGGTGCCACTGGCGGAGATACCCGATGCTGCGTACTCAATGAATCCATGCGACCGGTTCACCAGCACCATGTACCACGTCACGTTTCCCTGGTCGGTCTGAACGTTGGCGGCAATGCGTCCGTCAGCCGGATTGTAGGAGTACGTTCCGCCCGTGATGTTCACGTTCGTGACGGCTCCCTGCTTGTTAACGTCCTCCGCACCGCCGGTAATGTTTCCTTTTCCATCCAGCGATATGGAACCCGCCGCGTGCAATGCTGCGCCGTTATCCGTGCCTGCCAGCGTGAAGGCGTACTGACCCGCCGTGGACTGCGTTGAAGGAACAACCGTGATCGTCGCCGATGTAGAGTACGTATTCCCCGACTGCACCAGTTGAGCGGTCAAGATTACATTTCCCGATGGAGGCGTTAGCGGAGCTGTGTACAGTCCATCCTCCGTAATGGACCCGCACGCGCCCTGCGTCTTGCACGTCAAAGAATAGGTTATGCCGGTCACGGGCTGACCATTGCTGGTGACAGTGAATTGTTGATCGGCTCCCGCATCTACCGTGACGCTCGATGGACTGATCGCCAGATTCGCACCCTGGGTGATCGTCACTGTGGCGCTCGCGGACTTCGTCGTGTCTGCTGTTGGAACCGCCGTGATCGTCACCGTCGCCGGATTCGGGACTGTGGCTGGCGCCGTATAAAGCCCGCCCGAATTGATTGTTCCCACCGTCGTGGCGTCTCCAAACGGAATACCATTGACTTCCCAGGTGACGACGCTTGTCGAACTACCCGTCACGGTGGATGTGAATTGTTGATTCTGAGTAGTCGGCACCGAAGCAGTGGTTGGCGAAATTGTGATGCTAACGTTCTCGCCGCCCGAACCGCCACCGCACGCGATCAGAAACAACAGTAATAAGCAGACCAGCAGAAACTGTAATTGCCTCATTGTCCTTTTTCTTAGCCCGGATCAGTGCCCATCGAATGGCAATCGGGATATGGAATTCATTCAGAATAGTAGATTTCAGCGCGGTAACTGTCGAGTCGTAATAAGCCTGAGCCAACGGAAAGTTGCTGATAGTATGGAACTTCTCGGGAGGCCTTATGGGAAACTTTCGGCTCTCAGCACTCGCGATGGCCCTGTTGGTGGGTCTTTCGGCCGTGGGGCAAGTTAAGCCCGAATGGAAACCGGTGATCGGCACCTGGGAAGGCGATTCCGTGTGCACCGTGCCTGGATCGCCCTGCCACGACGAACACGCACTCTACCGGATCAAGCCCGACAAAGACGACCCCGACAAGATCACCCTCGAAGCGTTCAAAGTTGTGGATAGCCGTCCCCAATTCATGGGAAACATTAGTTGTCGCTATGATGCCGAGAAACAGATCCTGACCTGCAACGGCACGAAACGTGATGTGTGGTCCTTCAATGTCGCCGAGGGCAGCATGGACGGCACTCTCACGGTCGGCAAGGACAAGCAGGTCTATCGCAAAATTACGCTGAAGAAGAAGTAGTCCAGCTGCCGCTCAGTCTTCCTCTTTATCTTTGCGGGCCATGTAGCCGGTCCGGTAGTACACCTGATACGGCAGTGGATCGGGCGCACGCGTCACTTTTACTTTCAGCTTCCGCCAGCGGCCGTCGTGCTTGTCGGCGGCCGGACGATATGCCAGCACATACTGATTGCGCAGTTCGCGGCTGATCTGCGATGCCGCCTTGGGCATCTTGCTGGCATCGTCTACGGCTATTGTGCGTCCACCGGTTTGCTCCGTCACCTGCGTCAGCCACTGCTTGCCAAAGCGCTCTTCCAGTTTCTTCGTGAACAGTAGCGCGGGTCCATCGCACACATCGACGGCATAAATCTGCAAGTCGGATTCTTTCGCAAGATTTTTCACCGAGCGCAGGCTGTGGCGACTGGCATTGTCACCGCCATCCGAAATGATCAACAGCGCACGCCGCCGATAGGCGGCCGATTTCAGCTTTCCGATTCCCATGTGGATTGCATCTGCGAGCGCCGTATTTCCTTTCGCCCGCATCTCAGCCAGTTTGGCCTGGATCGTTTCGGTGGATTGCGTTGTGTTTGCCAGGAGCCTGGGCTTATCGGAGAACGTAATCACGAAGTAGTCGTCCGCGGGATCGGCCAGTTTAAAAAACTCATCAACGGCTTGGCGCACACGATCCAGTTTGTTCTGCATACTGCTGCTGAGATCGACGATGAGGCCGATGGACAGCGGCGCATCCTCCGAATAGAAATAACGTAACGCCTGTTCCTGCTCGCCCTCGAACAGCTTGAAATCGCTACGCTTCAGGTCCATCACAGGGCTGCCGTGCACATCCGTCACTACAACGGGCACCCGCACGAGGTCGATATCGACCCGCAAAGGTTTCATATGCACTCCCAGCCCATCGCCGGGCGGAGTTGATGTCTCAGACTTGGTGGGCGGCGTAACGTGAACATCGTCGATGGACTGTGCAGCGGCGGACATCGTGACCAGGGACGCAGCAAAGCAGGCAAGAAAGAAAAGCCAAAGAATCGAGTGAAGCCTCGTCATAAATCGCAGTGCGAGCGGATCTTTTCGCCCTGCTCCTTAGCTTTGGAAGTCTGGAGATCATACTCCGAATTCGCAATTCTCCAAGCCTCAAATTGTCGGCATTTCCACAACCTTAGCTGATTATTGCGGGGCCCGGCCGGCACTCCCAGCAAAAACTCTTAGCCGCCATCGATACGTCGTAACACGATGTTATGTACCCGAACGAGACTTTAAATCACCAGAACCGATCCAGAGGTTCACATGGTCTTGACGTGTATTTGACCCCTTCGTGACAAATCTCTCCGCTGCTCTCGTGCACGATGTGAGAGGTAAGGGGACAGGAATTCTCTTGTTTTGACCGCCGTTCTTCTCGCTAAGAAGAACGGTCAAGAACCAAAACATCACTTTCCAAGATTCGCCTTCCACGCAGCGCGGCGGTTGACTCCTGCCAACAGAAATCTCCGCCGCTGAACTACAACACCCGACTTGAAGTGGAGGAAAGATGCCCACCATCAATAAGGTTACCCTATCGCTACAAAATGCAGTGTTGTCCCTGGTTGCGATCACACTGCTGAGCCTTCCCGCAACCGCCCAACTCTTCAAGGTTCAGAACCAGGTCTCGGATATCAGTAATGTCGGAACCCAGCCCACCGACAGCGATCTGGTGAACCCGTGGGGAATTGCCGCCAGTTCCGGCAGTCCCTGGTGGGTTTCAGATAATGCTACGGGCAAGATGACTCTCTATGACGGCACAGGAGCCAAGCAGGGACTCGTAGTGAACGTGCTGCAATGGGATGGAACCATGGGCGGCAATCCGACCGGCATGGTGTTCAACGGCACGCAGGATTTCAAACTGACGAACGGCAGTCCTGCGGTATTCATGGTCTCAACCGAAGATGGCACCATCCAGGGCTGGAACACAGGAACTGTTTCGGAAATCAAGGTCCAGGGTTTTCCGGCTGCCGTATACAAAGGACTGGCACTCGGCTCGGCCGGCGGCGCCAATTACATCTACGCCGCGAATTTTCGGGCTGCGACCGTTGACGTATTCGACGCTAACTTCCAGCCACATTCGTTCGGCTCGAATGCTTTCACCGATCCAACCATTCCCAGCGGCTACGCACCTTTCAACGTCGCCAATGTGAATGGCAACATCGTTGTCTCTTACGCGCTGCAGGACGACGATAAGCACGATGATGTCCCCGGACTCGGTCACGGTTATATCCGCGTGTACGACAGCCAAGGCAAGTTGCTCCAGCAACTGCCGCATATCTTCCAACTGAATTCGCCCTGGGCGATGGTTGTGGCTCCCGATGGATGGGGCATCTTCAGCGGCAAGCTGCTAGTGGGTCAATTTGGCAGCGGTGCTATCGTCGCCTTTGATCTCGCTAACAACCGGCTCGAAGGAGTCTTGCAGGATGGTGCGGGGCTTCCGATCCGCATTAACGGCCTATGGGGCCTAGGTTTCGGCAATGGCGGCCGATCGGGACCGGCAACAACTCTCTATTTCGCATCGGGATATTTCGACGAAGCCCACGGACTCTTTGGCACGATTACCGTGGACACAAATTTTCCTGCCCACTCGGGCAAGTAACCGAATTTGCACCAACGATGAAACAACTGACTTGGGTTACAAGGTCGCGGATATGGTCCGCGACCTTTTTTGTAGTCACAATGGCGGGAAGAACGGCTCGCGACTTAACGGCTCCGCGGGCCAGACCTTTTTGGAACGCTGGCGTTAGCCAGCCTAGCACGGATATTTAACTAACCAGCAAGTCCGAATACCGGGATCTCTCGATCAGCTACTAAGGTGCTTTGTTCGCTGTTTCCAGACGGTGAAACTCGTTTAGCTCACGTTCAGCTTCTACAGTTTTCCCTTTCTTTCGATAGACACTTGCCAGGAGGTAATGCGCTTGACCGGCCAATGGAGATTCTTTCTCCAAAACGACGACTCGGCTCAAGGCGCGCTCTGCACTATCGATGTCGTTACTGAGGAGAGAAGCTTTACCGAGAGAGTAGAGGGTCTCGGACATGTCGGGACGCAGTTGGTCGGCGCGTTGGAGTTCTGTCAATGCATCGTGCAGTTTGCCTTGCTGTAGTCTCGCGTCACCGAGACGGTAGGCGGCTTCGGCGTTCTCCGGTTGTAGCTTCGTTTCGGTGAGGAATTCTTCTTCGGCTTTTTCCCACTGCGAACCCGCAGCATACACCTGGCCGAGTTCCAGATGAAGACCAGGAATGTCGGGCCGCAATACCAATGCCTGATGGTATTGCTGCTCGGCCTGAGGCAGTTCGTGCAAAACGTAAAAGTTATGAGCCTTAGCCTGGAACGCGCGAGCGGAATCGGGATGAGCCGAAAGCAGAATATCGAGCGACTGTTGCGAAAGCATCTCGCTCGCTTGACTGAGATAGTAGAGCAGATCCGGATCGTTTGGCGTTCGCGTTAAGGCCGCTTGCAGGTTGGTTACTGCGTCGGACGCCCGCCCTGTCTGCAATTGTGCGAGGCCGAGACCGCCGAGTTCATGGACCTTGTCGAGGTGAGGAATCGCTTCTGCCGCGCTTCCCTGCGCCAATAATGCGTATCCGAGGAGTTGATGCGCGATGGGCAGATCGGGGCTTTGGGTCAACGCCGCTTTTAACGGGGCGATTGCTTCGCCATACTGGTGATTTTCCATGAGGGCATTGGCGAATCTGATATATCCAATTGTCTCTGCGGGCTCCAGTTTGGTCACTGCCCGAAATTCGGCGATGGCGACAGCAAAGTTTTTCTGTTTTTCAGCCAAAGCACCTGCCTGTAGATGTTCTTTTGCTTCCTGCGACAGAGCCCAGGCAGCCACACTTGTCTGCGCGAGCAAAAGTACGACCAATAAGACGCGAGTCATGGATGTGATGGCTCCTCAATCTGAATGAACTGGTCAACGCGAACGCTGTCGAGCGTCTGATGTATACCTGATGGCCAAAAGACTTCAATTTGGGCTGTTCCAGCGGACCCCAGGCCGAAGTGAAGCCGCTTATCGTTGGAACAAAGATAACTTCCTGACGCAGTTGCAAATCGGGTTTGACCATTCACCCGTACTCGCGCACCAAGGCCGTCGCGATTCGAGCGCGTTCCGCGCAGCGTAATGGTGAGCCAGTGATTCTTGTTCCCAGTGTTCATGAACACCTGCGGGTGTCCGGCAAGAACAGCAACGACGGCATCTATGGCTCCGTCGTTGTTCAGGTCTCCAAAAGCCGTTCCACGAGCAGCAACTGGCGTTGTGCTGCCCGCGTCCGCCTTCTCAAAGCGTCCGTTGCGGTTCAATGCCAATAACGGCGGCTGAAGATAATGCAGCGTGGAATCGAGTTCTTCGACGTTGTCCATCACGTGACTTTGTGAGATGAAAACATCCTTCCAGCCATCGTTATCAAAATCCTCCAGGGCAACGCCCCAACCGGACGTCAACCCAGAAAGGAGGCCGAATCCCATTTGCAGGCTCTCATCGCTGAAGAATCCGTGACCGTCGTTGTGGAAGACGATCTGAGGCTGGTGCGGCAGCTCAGTGATGATCAGGTCCGGTGCGCCGTCGTTGTCGTAGTCCTGAAACACGACGCCCATCCCTGAGAGTTTCTTACCATCCGCGGTGAGCGCGACTCCTGCATCCAGCCCCTTTTCTGTAAAGGTGCCATTGCCATTGTTATGAAACAGGAATTGTTCGACAACATCATTGGTGACAAAGATATCGGTGAATCCGTCTCCATCGTAGTCAGCAAAGGCGACTCCGAGACCATGGCCTTTCAGCGAGGCAATGCCGGATTTCGCGCTCACATCTTCGAAGGTGCCATCACCTCGGTTGTGATAAAGAAGATTGCTGATGGGAGGGAATTCGCCCGGAGGACAATATTGGCGAACCATGTTGCCGCATGGCTTGTTGTGGACGGTGTCCCAGTCAAGATAACGAGTCACGAAAAGGTCGAGCTTGCCATCGTTATCGTAATCCAGAAATCCCGCCGAAACGGACCACCCTCCGCCTGCGACTCCGGCCTTTGCCGTCACGTCGGTAAATGTACCGTCTCCGTTATTATGGTAAAGGATATTCTTCCCATAGTTGGTAACGAAGATGTCCGGATAGCCGTCATTATCGTAGTCACCGATGGCAACACCCATCCCATAATTCTCGTCGGCGACATCCGCCAGCCCTGCCTGTTTCGTAACATCCGTAAAACTGCCATCACGGTTCTGCCGATAGAGACGATTCCAATATTGTGGGTTGCGGCGATCGAAATTGTCCGGCCGTGACATTGGGCCGGCTATGCGTCCGCCATTGACCAGAAAAATGTCGAGCAACCCGTCATTGTTGTAGTCGAGCAGGGCGACACCGCCAGGCATAGTTTCGATCAGGTATTTCTGCTTGGTAGGAGAGTTCTGAAGAACGAAATCGAGTCCCGGAGGCTGAACGACATGAAGGACAGACGGATGTGCAGGAGCGCGTTGCGCCGCGGCAATGGCACAGAACAGCGCTCCGGCGATCATGGCAAGGGCAAATCTTCGGCGATTACATCTCATGCATCAAATACTTTACGGTCCGCCAAATCGTATCGGTTCCATGCTGTTTCCCTACGTTGCAGATGCACAGCCTTCGCTCACTCGCGGAATCATTTCCCGCCCTGCGACTGGATGGTTATTTCCACATCCATGCCTTGGCCATTATCAGGAACGTTAGCAATAACCAGATGGCGGGCCGGATCGCTAATGGCAGGCTTCGGACTAACCCTGCCGTTCACTGCAATGGACGCGGAGGCAGAATTCCATCCGTAGAACTCCACTTGCATCTCATTCCACCATGGCTTGTATGAGCCCTGATGCGGACCAATGTGCAACTTGACGGCGTCGCTGCCGGCTTCGCACGTGAATCGCATCCGCAAGTATTCTCCATGCTTGAATGCCATGGTCTTGCCGTCGTCCTGATAAAGCGAGCCTTTGCAATCCGGACCTGGATAAACACGAAGGACAAGCGCGCCCTGCGGTGTTTCCTCCGTGCTTTGTACGACTGGTTGCATCGGCACGATAGAACCTGCCCGCACAAAAACGGGAAGCGCTTCCAGGGAAGGATGAATCATCAGCGGATTGCCGACAACTGGCGCAACAGTTGGGTCGCTATTGGCCGCCACCTGTTCGGTCGCAGCGCGCGGTATGCGCTCGCCGGTCCAATAGTCGAACCAATCTGCCGATGGAAACTTTACAGCGTAAGCATCTGTTTGGTCGGGATACGGTGGAGGAGCAACAAGAATGTCGGGCCCGAACAGAAATTCATTTCCCGCGTCCAGATCAAAGGGATGAGAGTTGGCCGTAGCACTGGGAAACTCCACGAACAATGGCCGAAGCACAGGCCAGCCTGTGCGCGTCAATTCCTCGACCGTCGTGTAGAGATACGGCAGCAGTTTGTACCGCTCCTCGATGTAACGGCGGCGAATCGCTTCCTGTTCCGGGCCATGAACCCAAGGCTCGCGATTAGCAGTGCCCTTCTCGGCGTGGTTGCGATCGGTGGGCTGGAACGTTCCCAGCTCGGTCCACTTGGTAAGAAGATCAGGCGTCGGCGTCCCGATAAAACCTCCGACGTCAGCGCCACTAATGCCGAAGCCGCTCAACCCGAGATTCTCGAGCATTGGCGTGGTTAGCCGCAGATGATTCCATGTACTGCTGTTATCGCCTGTCCATGTGATCGCATATCGCTGGCCCCCCGCGTAAGTCGCGCGAGTGAGAACAAAGGGCCTCACATTGGGCGAGATTTTCAGTAATCCTTCGTATGTCGCACGTGAATTTTCCATCCCGTAAACGTTATGAATCTCGCGGTGCGTGGCAACACGCGTGCGGAATCCAGGTTCGTCAATCCGATGCTGAACATCGTCGGGAATGGTTTTGTTGGCCGTATTAAAAACCGACGGCTCGTTCATGTCGTTCCAGAAGCCTGTCAGGCCGTCTGCGACAAATTGTTTGTAAAGGGTGCCCCACCAGTCTCTTGTCTGATGCTGAGTAAAGTCGGGAAATACCGATGGCCCCGGCCACACCTTTCCTACGAAGAAAGAACCATCGGGATTCTTCACAAAGTGCCCGCCAGCCGCTCCGGTGTCATATGGCGCATAACCGGCATCGGGTAAGCTCGCGATATGAAGATCGGTGATACCGACGATATGAAAGTTCTCTTTCTTCAGGTCGTCTATCAGTTGCTGGAAATTAGGAAAACGATCCGGATCAACCGTGAAAGGCCGATGTTCCTTTTGGAAATCGATGTCGAGGTAAAGACCATCTGC
>CAYWSM010000074.1:0-12815 GCA_964460935.1 uncultured Terriglobales bacterium
CCGCTACCTCCAGCCGATGCTTCGGCTGTGAAGACTACCAGAGGCTTGCCGTCCTGCGTCTTCAGAGTCGTGACCTTGGGGTTCAAGCCGTATGCGGGTTCGTGACCGGGTGGCAAATAACAGAGCGATGTGTTTACCACACATACCTTCGCCCCCGTTGTTGGTACACCGTCAGCGTCCACTTTTCCGGGAACTACTCGATACTGCGTTTGGGGCGGCTGCGTCACTGCGCTCGAAGTCGGAGAAACCTCGGAGCCGCGAGATGAGGTGACCTTTTCAATATCGTTTCTAACGCTCTGCTTTAAGTTGTCAGAGAGAAGTACGTGAACTCGATTCGTCCCTGTAGCATTCGCGGGATAACGAACAACGAGTTGCTGGCGACCAACCGGGACGTTGCATTCAATTTCCCCAGATACAAAGCCGCTACGGGCACACGGTTCGCCGCTCATATCCATAGAAGCGCGGAAGACGGAAACAGGTACCACCGCGACGTCCACTCCGTGTTCAGCCTCGATTTGGACTTTTACACGCAGGTCACCACCGACACTCCATGGCCAGAGACGAACATCCCCAGCCTTGAGTTCGTAACTTTCGTCTACTCGTTTTTCGAATTGTTGCTGTTCTGCGGATGGCGAATGGCTTGCCGTATTGTCACATCCGACCATTGCAAGAATCGTCAGCAGTATGAGGAAACGTGGGACAGTCAATTTCGGCACCATATGTAATCGTTGTCACTTAACTCTCGTGATGGTATTAGAACGATGTCGCGATTGAAAGTGACACTTGTACGCCGAATGGGTGTCCACGTTCAAGCTGAGGCTGGGTCGATGTAAATCTAAGAACGGAAGGGCAGAACCATTCAGGCGCTGCCCCTCTCCTGAAATCATCCCCGATGTTTCAAGTCGATGTCGCACTGGGCACCGGAATCTACTTCAACGAAGTAGCCATCGACAGCGACATACCCGGCGTGCGCGAATATTGCGTCGATGCTAAATCGCGAGTCTGCTGTCTCCTGACCCGCGACCTCAACCTCAACACGCTTCAACTCAAGTTCGAATTGCTCACGGGTTCGCACATGCAAGCGTCCACCGGGACTTCTAACCATTCACAGCCTCCTCGGCAATGACGTCGTAGTCTGGGCCAATTGGCATATTGCGGCACGATGCGACCGCCTCGCCTAAGCTGAGCTTGCGATTGAAGAATGCGTTCACCGCAGCGCGGGTTAGGCGGTGAAGTTCACCCTCGTGAACGGCTACGTATCGACGGACGCGACGGTCGTCAACGCGCTCCCACACTTCCCAAATCTTCTCTACAGCCGGGAGATGGAAAATCTGTTCCTGTCGTGCCGTACCGATACCGTCACGACGTTTGTAAAACTGGTCGGCAACGCCTCTCACCGTTTCAAGACACCAAAACTCATCAATGCCTATAACCAGCTTAACTTCTGGGTGTCCGGGATACGCTACATGGAGTTCGACAAACGGGTAGTTACTCATCGCCGCGCTCCTCTTTTTCCTGTCCTGCTCGTGTGATGCCGTTGAGCCTTGCGACCATGTAAACCAGACTTTCGCTGCAACCAAACTTGTTACTGATTTCGCGGTATGTGGTGTGAGTGGTCTTGATTTCATTCAGGATTAATCCGTGATAACGCTGGCGAACTTCATCCAGCGCATCTTGCAACTTGAGTACTTTCTCAGTGGTCATCCGACCTCCTTTTGAGGTCTGCTGTGAGCAGACCTTCTATTACAAGGAGTCGGTAGTTCATTTTTTTCTGGAGCAGCTTTCCCGGTGGAGTAGGTTCGAGGCTGAATGTAGCTCCATAGCCTGCGCTTACTGAGACGGTGTCTTGGCACTCACTCCGCCACCTGAGCTTTCTGATAGCGTGACTTCACGTCCGGGTAGTTGACCATGAAGTACTCGCTTACCTTAGCGACATCGCTGTCCTTTTTTTCATCTAGCAGCCAAGCGAGAACCTTATAGGCCACAGGGTCGTCCAGCGAATCTACCTGTTCGCAGGTCAAACCAGAACGCTCCACCACTGCGAGGTCGGCACAGGCGCAATCTTGCACGCTGGGGAAAAAGCCGCAGCCCGGACAGGCGGAACCATAAGTGTCGGAGAGGTACCGCTCGAACTGACGGCGGAGTCCGTTCGGGTTCTCCGAGAACCACGCCTTGTTAAGCTGGGCTCCAGTACGGATAGCAAGCTTACCCTTCTTGTTTTCCTTCACCCACCCGAGGAGTTCCTCGACAGGAAGAACCTCGGTTGGATAGGTGCAAGTAGAGGTGAGCACTTCGTAGAAGTCCACCAACTCACGGTCGGAGACCGGAGTGTTGGGGTAGACTCCGAACAGGGAGCGGTACTGCTTCTCGTTCCAAGACCAGTTCTCAGAACCCTTCACAAACTCCTTACAGCCAAAGCTCCGCATGCGTTCCGTCAGGAAGGATTGCGGCTCAGGGTTTGAGATAGGGAGAACAGGAGAACTCCCTGTTCCCGACTCCGAAGGAGGAAGCTCGGAACGCCCCGCGAGGAGCGGCTCGGCTAAGCCCGAGCGTAGCGAGGGCGCTTGCTCACTTACTGACTTACTTACTTTGCCTTTTAATGAGTCTGATGAGTCTAGTGAGGCTAATGAGTCTAATGTATACGCGGACGAGTCACCGTCACGTCCCCGACACGTCACCGTCACGTCACCGGACGAGTCACCGTCATCGTCACCCTCACAGGTTGAAGGTAAGTCCCGGTAATCCGTTGTGTCTTTTGGATTTAGAATAACTTCTTCACCGTCATTGAGAGCGACATAGTTATGGAGCATGATTTTGTAGCTCCGCTTCTGTCCAAGGACGTGGAACGAGGTGATGTACCCGCACTGGCGAAGTCGCTTCAGTTCCCGCTGGATGGTGCGCTCGGATGGACGCTGCCGACCTTCGAGTTCGTCCGGCCACATCTCCGCGATGATACGGACAGCGGATACCCCGGAGGTGATACCTGTGCTCCAGTTCGCCCTGCGACGTAGCCAGCAGAGGATAAGAAACTGTTTGTTGTTGAGCTTGCCTTCCAGCAAGTCCTCGAACATCCAGTTCGGAATGTTGGTGTAGCTGCAAGCCATGGCCGTCTTTACTCCTCAACCGCTACGTTCGGGAGCTTCGGCCCGGTCTTGCGACGGATGTGGAACTCTTGCGCGATGCGGCAAATGGTGCTTAGGGCTAGGTGGTGGGCTTGCGCAATCTCGACGTATCGAAGCTCGGGGTGCGCCGTGATGAATTCAGCGAGTACGGCTCTTTCGTTTTTCGACATGTTGTTTCTCCTTCTAAATACGGAGGAGAAAAAACAAAAACTTCATTAAAAAACAAACGCACCGACGCTCTTCCAGAAGGTGAAAAGCCCAAGATGTTGCGGTCACCCGCGACGGATGAAGCCAACACCACAAAATGTACTATTCACAGGGTCTTGTAGCGTCGTTGGGCACGGATGATGCGCATTCGGGTGGCACGTACTTCCAGATGTTCGTCCCGCAGGAAAATCGCAGCCCCGTGGAGGAAGGATATACGCAATGTGTCCACGGCTCGTCGGAGCCGCAAGCCGCGAACAGGAAAGGAGTACTCGATTCTGCTATCCCATCGAGGAATCGATGTGCGTCAATCTGTAAATCACGAGTGCGGTAAGTCGCCATTACTGTCCCGCCGCAAGATGCTGGGCACTGTAGTTCACCAGTAGATTCCGCATGTGGCGAATGCGGTCAGGAGTCATCGGATGGTCGCTACCGAGGGACGCCAATCGGGCGAGAAGACTGGTACTGGTATCTCCGAGATACATTTCTAACCTGCCAAACGCCCCGGCTGCGGCGAACGGACTGTAGCCAGCGGACGTGAAGATTTGGAAGCCAATCTCGTCCGCTCTGGCCTCGCACCCTCTCTGTTGAGAAATTCTGCTGGCTGATGCCGCGCCCTTTTCACCGCCGAGTATTCCTCCAAACAGCGCACCCAAGGAACCTCGGGAATTGGCTACCGCGAGACGACCCTGTTCCGTCTTGCAGACGTCATCCACCGTGTGACCAATTTCGTGCGCGATGATAAACGCCAATTCCCCCTCCGCATCCCCCATGAACTGAACCATGGCGGAAGGAACGCAAATCAAGGACTGGCTCATGTTGAAGTTCACAGCCCAAGCGTTTATCTCCTTGTTATCCACCATGGTGATGTAGGTGGTGTGCTGCCTGTCATTCGCAATGGCTTGGCCCAGCTTCTGCACCGCGCCTTGAAAAATCGCGAACTCCGGCCCACTCGTGACTTCGGAGCCACGGCAGTATTGCTGAATGACTTGCCTCTTTTGAGCTTCGGCCTGTGGGTTCGGGGTTTGTGCAACAGCGGCGATTGTGAGGAACAGCAGTAGAAGGGCACCGAGTGTCTTCATTGTCTAACTCCAGCGTGCGATTGTACCTGCTGCCGAAATTTGGACGAAATGACTCAAGTCACCAGCACTCGATGCTCAGCTTTCTACGGCTGAACCACGGTTATGTAATCAGTTTCTTCTGCTGTCGCCAGTACGCGGCTTCTTCCTTCGCCTCTTCGAGCGTGTTAATCCTCGAAGAAATGACCGAGCGCCGTCGTGCGCGTTGGTGTCCACGATGTAGTGCGAACCGAGATTGCTCTCGGCCATGCTGCCTTGCCCAGTTTTCCGTATTTTTACGAACCATTTCTGGTCTCCTGAACGGACGGCATCACGACCGCCTCTGGATGGAGATACTGCGGGGGAGCTTTTCTGAACCACTCTCGGTGCTGGCATTCGTGCATGCGGTGGGCAAAAAGAAACCCGGCTCGATACGCTGAGCCGGGTCGTTGGAAATGCCACTATCAGAGCGGCGGTGGTTTGGTGTGTGCGAGACACGACCAATTATGAAGACGTCGTTACTCTCGGCGACCAGCTTGTTGATGATAGTAGCCGAGAATCAAATCGCAAGAAACGTCCCGGTCTTTCAAGTCGTCGGGCTTGAGTTGGCTGGTGATGTCCATGTGCTTGTCCAACTCGTGCCGAATCTCGCTGTGCTTCATCATCTGTGAGAGCAGAAGAGCGGGGCGCTGAACGAACTTGTTGAAGTGGCGTTTCAGGTTAGGCTTTGCCTGCTCGGCAATCGCTAACAGGCGACCGATGTGGTAACTCGTGCTGCGTTCCATTTGCATCCTCCGATTTTGAGTTAGCCCCTTGCGGGACGGCTGCTCATCGACTTTTCGACCCACGCTCCGGAGAGCGAACACTCAGGGGCTTATTACTCATTCACCCCTAATTCCATTCAGTTGTTCACTGCATTGCGGTCTTGGCATTAACTGCTGCGAACCCGCTATTTTGGGACGAAATTCAAGCCATACCGAAAGGTGTCTCATGGTCACGACTTATCTCTTTTTCCGTCGTGGGAGGCTTCCGACGAACAACCTCGACCACCACCCGCATCTCTACAGAAACTCCATCTGAATCCAGACAGTGCACTTGGGCGAGTCGCTGTGCGAACCTACCGAAAGCATCGGCCACCACCTCAGCCGGGAGACCCTTGAAAGCAGTCTTCATCTGTTTGCCGCACAGCTTGCTTACTTCTATGCTCAGGTCACTCCAATTACCCGGCTTGATTCGAGACTTCGATGCCGTCTGAGAAACACCATCTTCGTTAGCGGGAACGGACTTCGCAGATGGAATCGGAATCTCGGCAAGCTTGAGTACCTCCATAGCATCTGGGAACTTGCTACCAAGCCCTTCCTCGACAATGGCTTGCGAGAGCTTGGCCGCTGGCTCCGCCACTTTAATCGCTCGGTCGTAGAGCTTGCGGTCTATCGGCTGCTTCCGGTTCTGCGTAGGGCCAGAAGCTTTGCCTTTCGTATCGAGAGCAAGAAGCTGTTGCATTCTGCGGAGGCTGACATGGAATGTGTCCCGGCATATCTCCTCCCATGTCCGATTCCTTTTACCCGTGGCTTTATTGATTCGAGGCCGACCCTGCTTGCAGACCTGCTGCTTAACCTCTCGAATCATCGGGAGGTACGCCGAAACGACCTCTGCTGCCGTTCCATACATCCGCACGGCGGAAGCGACGATTTCGATTGCCTCCTCTTCGTCGCGCTGAAGCACCGACTGGATGTAGCTAACCTTTTGGTCGTCTGTTTTAGCCGCGATTAAGTCGAAGTCAGGCGGAAAAAGCGAAATCATTTCGCCTTTTCTCGGCGCTGCATTGATGTCAGCCACGGAATCGTTTGTCGAAGCGGCAGAGCCGTCCAACCTGACCTGAAGAGGGCCGCTGATGGGAACCACTGGAGATTTCTTTATGAGTGCTGGCGACGACATGTCGTGGTTCTCCTTTCCCAAATGAGTTCGCTCCTTCCAGCCGCACAACTCCCCGCGCGTGGCGAAACATCTTTCTTCGTCACCGCCATCTCTGCTACTAGGTTGTCGTGCTGTACTGCGGGAACTGACTTACTGCTGCATTACCGCCGCGACTTCCTGCACGCGACGAAAATAGGGCTCTTCTTCTGCGGTCGGTGACAGACGATACTTGTAGCCATCGAACGTATCTGTCCGCTCCAACACTTCGAATTTGAAAAACATCAGCAACAGGTGCCGAACCGTGCTGCTGGGGATATTGGTTTTGTCTGCAACCGTATTGCTGTCGAACCAGTGCCGAGGCTGTTCCGCGAACACTTCCAGCACTCTCACCTGTTGACTCGATATCAGCTTGTCCATCATGCCGAATCCCGCCTTGCCTTGTCTCTTGCTGCGGTAAAACGAGTATGAACATAACCCCGATTGCATGTTCGCGCAGTAGATAGCACCACTCCGCGTTACTCAATTCTGTGCTTCGGGCAGTAAAATCAAGATTTTGTGCACTTACAGCAACATGAAGCCCGTTACGGCCAATCGGGCCCGGCCCCCCCCAGAAAGCACATTTGTGCTTAGTGTGACCTGCTCCACCGATACTCTTGTTCTGGCAACGCCCAACCCGCCGTTGCCTTGTCTGGTACCGCCTTGGCACGAGTATGAAGTTAGCCGTTTTACGCGATTGTGGCGTCGTTATGATGGGGCGACGTTACTGGATTTCGCGTTGCAGCCAACAAATACGGGGCTTCACGCAATCCACAACAATTGAATCGCGTCACTGGAGTAGTGCCTTGAACTTGCTGAAATCAGACCTCCGCGAACTTGACCTGAATGGTTCGCAATTGCTGGAGACGTTCTGGAAGCTGGAAAGTAATGTCGAAGGAACCAAGAAACTGTCGCGGGAAATCAAGGAAGAATACTTCTCCTTGTTACAGAGTTGTACGCCAGAGCAGGTGCAGAAGTTACGGCATCTCGTAAGCAAGATTGTTGTGCTTGCAGGCGTTCGTGGATTGCAATGGGCAGACGCGCTCTGGAGACGTGATAGCCGCGAGAAAGGAGATGGCAACGAATGGTGCCTTCTCAAGCACCCTTCCATTCAGGATTTGCTTCGGAAAACTCCTCCAGCCAGCACGCAGGAAATATGCAAAGCTCTCGATAGACGTGGTGAGCCGATGCCGTGGAAAATGTTGCCTCCGCAGAGTCAGAATCGCATGCCTGACGACCGGCTCTGGGAATCAAACCGGAATCATCAGTACGTGAAGTCCTTAATCACACGAGCGAAGAACAAACTTTCGCAAATGGACGAAGACCGGAAATACGTAAAACTGCTCCACAAGAACAGGCGTCAGTTCTCAACGGATGTGGCAGCGGCCAAAGAAAATACGGTAGAAAATAGTGCTCCCAAATCACGTTTGCTACCCGGCATTGAGTGAAGTCTTTGTCTTGCGTTTCCCCGGAGCTTCCATCCTTACTGCCACAAGCCTTCATGTACGCCATTGACGATGGCGCGTACCTCATCGGAGTTATCTTCACCAACGGCTAGATATCGCAGCGTGGTCTCAAGGTCGCTGTGGCCGAGCCATTTCTGAATCTTTCTCGCCGGGGCTCCTGCGTTGTGCCTGTCCGTTGCAAAGTTCTTCCTGCACCGATGAAGTATCCACTTCTCACATACAGGCGCATTGGCACACGAGACTTCTTTGCCGTCTATCGTGCCGATACACTTACCGCAGTTGAGACCGCCTTTGTAGGCTGCTTGCTTTAGACGCCGTAATAGGTGGCCATCAGGTTTGTTGTTGACCGGAAACAACAATGAGCAGGAGCCTGAGTTTGCACGTTTTGCAATCTCTTTGATTAGGTCGTCCGGAATTGGTATTGACCGCTTTTCACAGTCTTTCGGTCGGAAACCAAACCACGGCTTTTCGTCTACTCGAATTGACTTGGTGTCCTCGTTAACGTCCGTGACCTCTGCAACAGAGGCTTCGCTTTCACGCAGTCCGGTGCTGAGCAGAAATCGCCACAGGAATTTATCTTCGTCACTGCTGACGCGGAACAAGTCTTGTAATTCCTGTCGGGTGTACGCCTCTGGTGGACGTTCCACGTACTTAATTTTAATTTTCACGTCCTCAATCCTTGGCCCGAGCCGACGACCTTCCTTGTTCCTGAGGAATGTAACAACGTACCCTACCCGATTGTGCCGGGTGCGGTCATCGTGCCCTTGCTCCATCAGGAAGGAGTCGAACGATTGCAAGTCCTGCACCGTGATTTGGTGCATGTAGATTTTCCGGCAGCTTTGCCGGAACAAATCTAGCGTGAGCTTATACGCGTTGTGCGTTTTGGGAGCCAGTTTGGCGACGTTGGCGAGATACTCCTTGACCTCATCTTCAAGGCGATAGCCGCTGTTCGTTCTGGTGTCCGATGTCTCGGGAGCGGGTAGTGGCTTCGTGGCCTCTGCCGTGGGAGCAGTTCCCCAGAGTACCTTCTGGCATGTCTTGATGGTTTCTGCTTTTGCCGCATCCTCCACCGGATTGGAACCACGAGCTTCCCATGCCCACTTGCCATCGGGACGCTTTACACGGGCGTAGTAGAGGACGTCCTTGCGATGTTCCGGAATGCCGTTGACTTTGCACCAGCCGAGACGGAGCCGCCCCCTGTTGTCGTAAGCAGCGGGGTAGTAATTAGATTGTTTCCCTTCGTTGGTGCGGAACCTGATGTACAGCTTTTCCTTGGGTCTGGCCACTGAACTTCCTTTCAGTGGTTAATACCGTGGGAGCTTATTCAGTCCGGGGTTGGCTTGGAAAAACCTTGGAAAGCGAGCGATTTTCTTGTAGCTTTCGCTATATATTACTGAAAACAAATGGCTGGCGGAGAGACAGGGATTCGAACCCTGGATAGAGTTTCCCCTATACACGCTTTCCAAGCGTGCGCCTTCAGCCACTCGGCCATCTCTCCGCTTTGAGAAGCTGTGGACGCCGCTCGCCCCGAGCGGCTGACTGAAGACTTCCAAGACATTGTAACAGTTGCGGAGAGATCGTCCGCATCCGTTCGCGTCTTTCCGGCAATTTATCCGTAGCCGCAACTCACTCGAATCGCACCACTTCCCAGTTGATCTCCAATCGACACCGATTCGATCTGCTGTGCATTGAGCGTTTACCCGCATCGGGCGCACATTCGCCTCGACGTAGCGGCTGGGCTGGGAATCGGGGGCCACAGAAGATCGCGGGTTCCTGATTCCCGGCTCTTAAATCTGTAGCGGACACCACGTCCGCGATCCCGGAGGGGCGAGCCATGGCAAGCAAGGCGAACGAAATCGAGGTCCCATTCAACGACATGGGTGGAGGTGCGACAGAGCAGTTTTCCAAGAAGGAACTTACCTTGATGGAGTTCCAGAACGCCGAACGCGTTCAGCAGACCATCGTCACCGGAGCAGAAAAGAAGCTCCTCCGCTGGCTGGCCGCCCGCATGCCGGCCTGGGTAAATTCCGATCACCTGACAGTTCTCGGTTTCGTGGCCCAGTTCTTCGTCGGCGTCACCTATGCACTGGCCGCTTATGACAATCGCTGGCTCATCGCGGCCACCGGATTTCTTGCCCTCAACTGGTTCGGAGACAGCCTCGACGGGACGATTGCCCGTTTTCGCAACCGCCAGCGTCCAAGGTACGGGTTTTACGTCGATCACATCATCGACAGTTTTGGAGCCGTGTTTCTATGCGGCGGACTGGCGTTCTCGACCTACATGACGCCGATGGTAGCCATGGTCCTGCTGACGGCTTTCCTGATGCTTTCCATCGAAACCTATCTCGCCACGTACTGCCTGGGTAAGTTCAACCTCGGCCACTTCCTGTTCGGGCCGACCGAAATCCGAATTCTGCTTGCTATCGGAAATGTTGCACTACTCTGGAAGCCTCACGTACACTTCGTTGGGACTTTTTACCCCCTGTTCGATATTGGGGGAGTGATCGCCAGCGTAGGCATGTTCTTCATGCTGGTGACATCGGCCATTCGGCACACAGTGGTTCTTTATCGGGAAGAAAGGCTCTAATGAAAGTTGTTATCCGCGCAGGCGGGTGGTTCGCCCTATTGCAGCGCTGGATCAAGTTCCACATGGTGGGCTTGGTGGGAATGTGCGTGCAATTGACGATCCTACCCCTGCTCAAATCCGGCTTGGGTCTCGAGTACATGCCGGCTACCGTTCTGGCCGTCGAAGCGGCCGTCCTTCACAACTTCGCCTGGCACGAAAAATTCACCTGGCGCGACCGCGCCAGCGTTCACTACAGCGAAGTCGTCAAACGCCTTCTGCGTTTCAATCTCACCACCGGTATGATTTCGATCGTCGGCAATATTCTGATCATGCGCTTCCTGGTTGGCCAGGAACACATGGCTTACATGATGGCCAACGTTATCGCCATCGGATGCTGCTCGATTGCAAACTTCCTCTGCAGCGAAGTGATCGTCTTCCGCAAAGTCGCCACGCCTTAGTCAGGAGATTTCCATGCTCCGATTTTCTGGTTTACTTCTCGTGATCGCCCTGTTGTCCTGCAGCCTCGTTGCCCAGGATAACTCTGCGCCAAAAACTTCGGTTCCCACTGACATTTATCAACGCTGGCTGAATGAAGATGTGGCCTACATCATCGCTCCCGAAGAGCGGGCGGCTTACCTGCGCCTGACCACCAAGGACGAGCGCGACCATTTCATCGTCCAATTCTGGCTGCGCCGCGATCCCACGCCCGGCACGAGCGAGAATGAATTCAAGGAAGAGCACTATCGCCGCATCGCCTACTCCAACGCGAATCTCGCCGACTCGCGACCCGGATGGAAGACCGACCGCGGCCGCATTTACATCCTCTACGGCCCTCCGGACGAAATACGTGCCCTTCCCGCGGAAGTAAACGGCGGCCCCAAGCATCCGACTCAAGTCTGGAAATATAATCCAGGCAAGGAATTCCGTTTTATCGATAACTGCAACTGCGGCACGTATGAACTGGACAACGCATACGAAAAGTCGTTGTGGCCAGACCAGAAAAGCTGAACGGCCGATTCATCGTATTGCATGGAACTGGGCCTGATGCCCGAATGGGCTGAAATTTCGATCCTGTAAAAATCCGTATCCAGACGGGCTTTTCTCCCCTCCAGAAATTCTGCTAGAATCCTGCTACTAACATTGGTGTCTAGCGGAAGCCCTCGCGCCATGGCAACTGACGGATACAAGCGCTCAATGATCGTCGTGGATGACCGCCTGCTGATTCGGTCCATCTGTATCGAATGCGGGCATGAGATCGTCAACAGCGTTACCGACAAGCTCGCGGAATTGGAAACGACACACCGCGAATCCTGCCCGCTCGGCTCAGAGGCCCAAGCGTGTGACTGAGCAATGACGTCTGCCTCCTTCCGGCCGGCGGCAACTTTCTCCGCTTGTCGATTTTCATCCTCCTCAAACGTCTCTCTTGTGACAGCTCACAAAGAGGGATGAAATAACACCATGAAATTCATATGCTTTGGTTACATCGCGCCCGGCAAGTTTGAGGGGATGGCTGAAACGGAACGCAACGCCATGGTGGACGGCTGTTTCACCTATGACGACCAACTGCGCAACGGCGGCCACTACACCGGTGGAGAAGCGCTGCAACCTGCCAGTACCGCCCGGATTCTGCGCTGGAACAACGGAAAAGTGATGGTCACCGACGGACCGTTCGCCGAAACCCGCGAACAGATCGGCGGCATCATGATCCTCGAAGCGCGCGATGTCAATCATGCGGTCGAGTTGATCTCCCGCCATCCAGGCGTGAAACTCGGTCCGTGGGAGATTCGCCCGGCCGCCGACTTGAACGCCATGATGCGGGAAAGCGAACAACGTCGTAAGAAGTAAGCACAACTCCGCTCAAGCCAACTATCCCACTCAGGCCGCTCCCCACTCAAGCCAAAGGAAGGCTTGAATGGGGCACCATCACCATGAAGTCCACTTTTATCTCGCCGAAGCCGATCGCAAAACGCCCGCGTTCTTCTTCTGCCACGCTCCGACAATTGCTCCGGCCACCGTCATGCCTACCAGCGGGCATCCGGCGTTGATGTAGAACAACATCCGCGGCGCCTGCTCGAACAGGTAGTTGGTGAGCAGCAAGGTGGCGACGAAGCCGATCGACAGCGCAGCTCCGGTGATGGCGCCGGCGAAGGCGGTGGTTCGGCCGCTACGAGTGAGCACCCAGGCGAGCGCCCAGGCAACGATGATGTCGCATATCAGCGCTCCGACAAAGGGAATCGCCGAGCCACCCTGCATGTCGCTTTTGGATTTGCCAATCGCGTTCGCCCATTGATTCGATAACAGGGTGTACCAGACCGCTTGAATCAGCCAGTACACGATCCCGGCGACAACGATAGCCACGTAGTTCAGTCTGCGTTCCATAGATGCTCCCTGGAAAATCGGGCGAAGTTTCGCACCTCGCGCACATTGCGGTCAATCACGTTTGTAG
>CAYWSM010000075.1:0-14608 GCA_964460935.1 uncultured Terriglobales bacterium
CGAACTGCTGGATAGCGCGGCAGAAGCGTAAAGCTCAGGGGATAGGGGATAGTAGTTAGCAGCTAGGACCGACTCCTGGGTGCTACGCTCAGTATTGCCCGTGGGCAATATTCGCACTATTTCCTATCCCCTATCCACTAGCTGCTACCCCCTTGTTACTTGAGTCCCCCGTCTGTCCGCACTAATCTAAGAGGTATGCGCATCGCGCTTGGCGTTACCGGCGGCATTGCGGCGTACAAGGCTGCGGAGATACTCCGTCTTCTACAGGATCGTGGCGTTCGCGCGCAGGTGATCATGACCCGCGCGGCGCAAGAGTTCGTCAAACCCCTCACGTTCGCGGCACTCTCCGGAGAAAAAGTCATCACTTCGATGTTCGGACCTTCCGGCTCGGAAAACGCGGAGCCAAATGTCGATTCGGCAATCGAGCACATCGCGATAGCCGAATCGGTCCAGGCGCTGCTGGTCGCGCCTGCGACGGCGGACATCATCGCGAAGTTCGCGCACGGCATCGCGGACGATTTCCTCACCACGTTCTTCCTTGCCACGACCGCTCCGGTTGTCATTGCTCCGGCGATGAACGTGAACATGTGGAATCATCCGGCGACACAGGCGAACCTTGAAACGCTGCGGCGGCGCGGGGTGCGCATCGTGGAGCCGGGGAGTGGATACCTCGCCTGCGGCATGGTTGGCGCGGGAAGGCTCGCGGCCAATGAGATCGTCGTCGATGCGGTGCTGGACGTATTGCAAACGACGAAGGATCTGTCGGGCGAGACGATGCTGATCACGGCGGGGCCGACGCGGGAGCCGATTGATCCGGTGCGGTACATCTCGAACCGGTCGAGCGGCAAGATGGGATATGCGCTGGCGGAAGTGGCAGCGCGGCGCGGGGCGAAGGTGATCCTGGTCAGTGGCCCGACGGCATTGACTCCACCCATGAATGTCGAGTTTGTAGCGGTTGAGACTGCTGCGCAGATGCGCGATGCGGTGATGGCCCGACGCGATACAACGACGATGTTTGTTGCCTCGGCGGCAGTAGCGGACTACACGCCCGCAAAGCCGCTGTCGAGAAAGATGAAACAGCACGAGGCGTTCTCGCTCGATCTCGCACCTACTGATGACATTGTTTCACTGCTAATGAAACGCCGCGAAGATCAATTGCTGATCGGGTTCGCCGCCGAAACTGACAATGTCCTCGAGCATGCGCGGGAAAAGATGCTGCGCAAGAAGATGGACGCGATCGTCGCGAATGACGTATCGCAAAAAGGCATTGGGTTCGATTCCGGCGAGAATGCGGTCACGATCATCACGCCCAACGAGGTGATCGATGTGCCTACGGCATCGAAGCGAGAGGTGGCCGGAAGGATATTGGATGCGGTGAAGCGGTTGCGAGTGTCAAGGGCTGCCATCCGGTCCGGAAACTCGCAAGTTCGCTAGCGTTTTTTAGCAACGAGCTTCTTTGCTGATTCCACACAGACGGGTTGCATGTGACCAGGTTTCTGTTTCTCAAAGGGGCAAACCTGGAATTCCCCATACACGTCATTATCAAAAACATCGTCACCAGAGTCCATCAAAGCGGCGGCGTTCGGTGGGAGCTCTTCTGTGGTGACTCCTAACATTCGATCCGTCCCAATTCTCCAAATCCTTAGACTGGGGCCGCCGTTGTAGTACGACGCTCTGCCATGCGTCCAGAAGCACTCGCTGACGATATCCGGATCTGTTTTGCAGGACTGGTGGGAGTTGGCAATTCGTTTTCCGCGGCGAACCATTGCTGTGTCATCCGACAGCTTCTCAGCCTGTTCTGTGTCCAAACGTATGGAATACAGCGTAGGCTTTGCTACACAGTTCGATCCCAGATGCCTCCCTCTTACCCATGGACGGGGTCTGATAACTATTCGTCCGTCAGGGAGAAACCCTTCTGCATCCACAGTCGCCACACAATCTTTCCACCTAAGTATTTTGAATGCATCTCTCCACTGTACCGCTCCCGACGTTAAGGACAGCAGCCCCAAGCGTATTTGTTCTTGCTCGCGCCAGCCTTCGGTGAACTTCGACCATTGAACGAGAACACTTGACCCGTCTGGCGAAAAATCAACAACTTGGTATTCCGAATTCTGCGAGTCCAAAGGAAGGTGCTTCGTTTTCCCCTTTGCCTTCCTCCATCGAATGGCGACCTCTCTTTCGCACTTATTGGACTTGCGAACGGCCGTCCCTTCGATGTAGATCGTGGTCTGTTGGTACTGTGCCACCTCACTCCGATTCGTCCTCGTCCCTTCATGTTTGGGACATTCCGGCGCGGAGCCGTATGCAGGCGGAATCGAGTTCGGCTGGTCGCTCGCGAGGCAGGATACGCTGCAGAGAAAGAGTAGCAATCGTATAAAAGCTTTCACGCTCACAGATTAGCCTCAAAGCGATGTTACAAGTAAGAAAACCGTGCATCATCATATTGAGCTGGTTCGATTTCGGAACGCGAGAGCTGCCATTTCTCTCCCGCGATATACTCCCCTAGTGCGTGTCGGCATCGACATTCGGGCGATCAGCGATTTTGGCGTTGGCACTTACATCCGCAACATTGTTCGTGCGCTGGCCAAGGTGGATGTGCGGGACGAATATCTGCTGATCGGGGATGCCGAGCGCAATTTTGACATTGATAAGCTGCCGGGCAACTTCAAGGCAGTACCGCTGGCTGAGCCCGCCAACAGCACCCGCGGGTACTTCGCGCTTCGGCGCTGCATTCGCGAACACCGCTGCGACCTGCTCCATATTCCAACGCTGTTCCGGCTGCCTCCGTACCTGCCACCGTGCCCGTTCCTGGTTACAGTGCACGATGTGCTGGATTACATGTACCGGGCGACGAACGGTTCCGGACTGCGGGGAATGTTCAACTTCTATTCCACTCGTTACATGTTGCAGCATGCGGCGCGCATTCTGGCGGTTTCCAATTTCACGAAGAACGATGTAGCCCGACTGTTCGATATTCCGTTTAATCGGATCGAAGTCCTCTACAACGCCATCGATGACCGATTCCTGCTCGGTCACGCGACAGATCAGGAGCGGGAGTTTATCCGCGAACGCTACCAGGTGAGTTATCCGTTCATCTTGTATGCGGGGCGCATCAGTCCGCACAAGAACCTGGTGCGCATCATTGAGGCGTTTTCGGCGCTGAAGACGGAACTGGCCCGCGAAGGTCAGCTTCCCGATCTGAAACTGATCATCATTGGCGACGAGGTTTCCCGGCATCCCGATCTGCGAAGGACGGTGATTCGCAGTTGCGTGCAAAACGATGTCCGTTTTCTCGGATTCGTTCCCATCGACGTACTGCGGATCTTCTACGACACGGCCAAGCTCTTTATTTTCCCATCGCTGTATGAGGGTTTCGGACTGCCGCCGCTGGAGGCGATGGCGCATGGAACTCCCGTCGTGACGTCGAACGCCAGTTCGCTGCCCGAGGTGGTAGGGAATGCGGCGATCATGGTGAATCCAGAGAACGTGTTCGATATCATGCGTGCGATGCAGCGCGCGCTGACCGACCAAGCCTTGCGAGATAAGTTGAAAACCCGAGGATACGAGCAAGTACGGCGCTTCTCCTGGGAGCAGTCGGCCCGAAGGCTGGTGGAAGTTTACGAGGCCGTGGCGAACGGCAGCGTTGCAAGACCGACAAAAGCCCTTGAACCGGCGTGATCGCATCCATTTCGCGGCCAACATGCGATAATTGAGCGGTTCGGACCCTCTATGATGAAGTTTGGTTTACCTCTACTCCGGCGCTTTTGCGGCCTGACGCTCATGGTTTGTTTGGGCTGCGCCGCGCAATCCTCCAGTCCCGATCTTGATCGCCGCATCGAGCGGCAAATTCGGGCTCAATACGATCTTCCGCCCAAGGTAAATGTCGCTCTCGGGCCCAAGGCGCCATCGCCTGATTTTCCCGGTTGGGATGCGATGCGCGTGACGATCTCACTGGGCGAGCAGAAGATGAATTACGACTTCCTGCTATCGAAAGACGGGAAGACGCTGATCCGCACGACGAAGATGGATTTGAGCAAGGATCCATATGCGGATGCGCTGAGCAAAATGCACATCGAGGGCCGTCCGACGCGTGGCAACAAGGATGCGAAGGTTACAATCGTCAACTATGACGACTTTCAGTGCCCGTATTGCGCGATGATGCACGACACGCTTACGCACGAAATCCTGAAAGAATACGGCGACAAGATCAAGCTGGTGTACAGGGATTTTCCGCTTACGGAGATTCACCCGTGGGCGAAGCATGCTGCCATCGACGCGAACTGCCTGGCCGCGCAAAACGCGAGCGCCTATTGGAATTTCGCGGATGAAGTTCATGCCAACGCTAAGCAGATGTCTCACGGTATGACTCTCCCACAGCAGACGGATAAACTGGACCAGATCACCATCGAGCAAGGTCAGAAGGCCGGGGTGAACCTGCCGCAGTTGCAGGGATGCGTAAAGGAACAGAAAGACGACTACGTGAGGGCCTCGATGGACGAAGCGCAGTTGCTGGGAGTAGAGGCGACTCCCACCATGTTCATCAACGGCCAGAAGGTGAGCGGAGCGATTCCGGCAGACGAGTTGAAGGCCATTATTAACCGGGCGCTTGTAGATGCGGGTGAAACGGTTCCCGCCGCCGCATCGCCGAAACCTGCCGGCGGAATGTAATTTTTAGGAGCGACTACGGACCGGTTACGAAGTGCCTGGTCCGGGAGGAAAGATGAGATCTCAGGAAATGTGCAGTTATAAGAACTGGTGGTTGATGGTGGTGTGTGCCGCCGCGATTCTGATCGCGACGGGTTGCAATTCGGGCAAGGGTAACGACGGTGTCATGGCCAAGGTCAATGGCCGCAAGATTCTCGGTTCCGAAGTCGATAAGTACTATCGCAACCAGACGGCGGGATCTCCGCAGCAACCGTCCGACGAGCAGGCGGACAGCCTGAAGCTGAGCATCCTGCGCGAACTCATCGATAATGAAATCCTGATGCAGCGCGCGGAAAAACTTGGTCTGCTGGCGACCGATGAGGAAGTCGATAAGAAACTGAACGACGTGAAAGCGCCGTATAGTCCCGACGAATTCACCAAGCGGCTGCAGGAACGCAATATTACCCTGGACGACTTCAAGCGCGATCTGCGGAAGAGCCTCACCGTAGATAAAGTGGTTAACAAGGAGATCACGTCGAAGATCAACGTTACCGATCAGGATATTGAGGCTTACTACAATTCGCACAAGCCGGAATTCAACCTGATCGAGCCGCAGTTCCACCTGGCGCGCATTGTCGTGACTTCAATGCCGAATCCGCAGGTACACAATCTGAAGAACGACAAGGCTCAGAACGACGCCGAAGCCAAGAAAAAGATTCAGCAGCTTTTGAATCGACTCGACAGCGGCGACGATTTTGCCACGCTGGCAATGAACTATTCCGAAGATCCGGATACATCCAGCAATGGCGGCGATCTTGGATTTACGCCGCAGTCGGGATTGCAACGCACCGATCCGAGCATCCGCGATGCGGTGATGAAGCTCAAGCCAGGGCAGTACAGCGGCGTGATTCCGCTGATCGATCCGCGGACGCACCAGGCGGCGGCGTACACAATCGTGAAGCTGATCTCGAAAGAGCCGGCGGGGCAGCGGGAGTTGAACGATCCCCGGGTACACCAGGCGATCCACGATCAGTTGATGGAGCGGCGCGAACAGTTGCTGAAAGCCGCCTATTACGACGTGATCCGCGACCAGGCAAAGATTGAGAACTACTATGCCGAAGATATTCTTAAGAAATCTGGAGACCAGCAGAAATAGAACAGAATTCGGAACTTGAGGCGGGCGTCGAAAGCGCCCGCCTTTTCTGTTTTCCTCTGATCTGTGGAAAACCCTGTGGAAGGAAGACGTCTAATGGTGTTTGCGACCTGTTTTGGCGCGGGATTTAGGACTTTGCACCACGCACGGCGCAACGGTAATGCACTGTCCTGACAATCACTTGGAACGTATTAACAGGATGATAACGATCCCTGTTAAAGAAATTGCGACCAGCGTTGCCGACCCCCAATTTTGCACACTTTGAACCAGTGTAAACCGAGTTTTGCACAGTTTTTCGTAAGGTGCAGGATTGCGAGTTCGGGTGGTTCTCAGCTCTCTTCGCCAACCTTAAGGAGCGCCAAAAACGCTTCCTGCGGGATGTCGACTTTCCCAATTCGCTTCATTCGTTTCTTGCCCTCTTTTTGCTTTTCCAGCAGCTTGCGCTTACGGGTGATGTCACCGCCGTAGCATTTAGCGAGGACATTCTTGCGAATCGCAGGCACAGTTTCGCGAGAGATAATCTTGGCGCCGATAGCGGCCTGAATCGCCACTTCGAACATCTGACGCGGGATCAACTCTTTCATCTTGGAGACCAGCGCCTTGCCGCGTTCGTAAGCGAAGTCGCGGTGGACGATGATGGAGAGCGCATCGACCGGATCGCCACCGACAAGGATGTCCATCTTGACCATCGGCGAGTCCCATGTACCCGCCATGTGGTAGTCGAGTGAGGCATAGCCTCGGGAGACGGTCTTCAGACGATCGTAGAAGTCGAGGACGACTTCATTGAGCGGGAGTTCGTAGGTGAGCATCACGCGGGCGGCGCTGACGTACTCGAATCCCTTCTGGCGTCCGCGCTTGTCTTCCACCAGCTTCAGGATGCCGCCGACGTATTCCTCATTGGTGAGGATGGTAGCGAGGATGACGGGTTCTTCGATCTTGGCGATCTCGCCCACCGGCGGCCACTTGGCCGGGTTATCAACTTCAACGATTTCGCCATCGGTCTTGGTAATGATGTAGCGCACGCTCGGTGCGGTGGTGATCAGGTCGAGTTTGAACTCGCGTTCCAGTCGCTCCTGGATGATCTCCATGTGAAGCAGACCGAGGAAGCCGCAACGGAATCCAAAGCCTAGTGCAGCGGAACTCTCAGGTTCAAAGAAAAACGACGAGTCGTTCAACCGCAGCTTCTCAAGGGCATCGCGCAGGTTGGTGTGCTCGTGCGCGTCCACCGTATAAAGGCCCGCGAATACCATGGGCTTGATGTCTTCGAAACCGGGCAGCGGTTCGATGGCGGGATTCTCGTCGTCGGTGACGGTGTCGCCAACCTTCGAATCCGCGACGTTCTTGATGTTCCCGATAAAGAAACCAACTTCGCCGGCCACAAGTTCATCAACGGGTACAGGCTTGGGCGTCAGAACGCCGAGTTGCTCTACTTGGAATATCTTGCCATTCGACATCAGGCGGATCTTCTGGCCAAGCTTCATGCGTCCCTGGAACACGCGAGCCAGCACGATGACGCCGCGATAAGGGTCGAACCATGAATCGAAAATCAGTGCCTGTAGCTGGTTTTCAGGTTCACCTTTCGGCGGCGGAATCTTCTTGACGATTGCTTCCAGTACATCCGGGACGCCGACGCCGGTTTTTGCGCTGATCGGAATTGCGTCATCGGCCGGAAGACCCACGGCGCCTTCGATCATTTCCTTGGTGCGAGGAATGTCGGCGCTGGGCAGGTCAATCTTGTTGATGACCGGGATGATCTCCAGCCCGTTATGGATCGCCAGATAGGCGTTGGCCAGCGTCTGCGCTTCCACGCCTTGTGACGCATCGACCACAAGCAGCGCACCTTCGCATGAGGCGAGGGACCGCGAGACTTCGTAGCTGAAATCGACGTGTCCGGGTGTGTCGATTAGGTTGAGCTGGTACATCTGGCCGTCATGCGCTTGGTAGTTCATGCGCACGCAGTGGGCCTTGATGGTGATGCCGCGCTCCCGTTCCAGGTCCATGGCGTCAAGCACCTGCTCCTGCATTTCTCGAGCAGACAGAGCTCCGGTGAGCTCGAGCAAGCGATCGGAGAGCGTGCTCTTGCCGTGGTCGATGTGGGCAATAATGGCGAAATTTCTAATGAAAGCGCGATCCATCTCTGCCTTGATTTTATCAGGTAGAAAATGGCGGAACTCGGATGATCAGGCGATCCGATGATTTGGCGATCAGAACAGAAGAAAACCCCACCCAAGCCAAAGCTTAAGTGGGGTCGGTTGTGAGGGAATCAGGCTGCGGCTTTGCGCACGATCTGGGAAACGCGAGCGCGATACTCGGCAGCGCGTTTGATGATCGTGGCATGTTCGTTGCTGCGCATCCACAGTGCACGAACGGTGCGACGGCGTTCACGGCGCGAGCCGACATCACCACGTACACGGGAGTGGATAACCTGATCAGTGAGCTCAGTCCAACCGTTACCGGAGGTCACATCGAAGATCCCGATATAACCGCCGGCCGCGAGCTTCAGCGGAGAGTGAATGTGCTTTCCGTAATCGAACTGAGTTGAATTGGCGGTGCGGAAATCTTCAAACCAGGACGGATATACGAAATCGGAAACCAAGGTGTTGCCGATCTTATATCCCAGATTGTCGGCCTCGCACGCATCGCAAACTTCGTATGCGTACAGGCGGCCGGCTGAATCGTTCTTCTGGATGAAGACTGTCAGGTTGATATTTGGGTCGGCGAGCATTTCGAGCAGTTCATGACTTGCCGTGACTGTCCATTCGCTGCCGTATTTCAGATCGGTTCCGGCGAATACTTTGGCGAGTGGCAGTCCTTCGTTGGTCAGGTCATGGTACCCGAGCGCACCCGCCTGGTCGGAATCATCAAGAACGGTGAGCCACCAACTATTGGCTGGAGGGTTGGTGCCCTGAGCAATGAACGCGAGCTGTGCATCGACGCCCCATACGGGATAAAAGTCCCGTGAAACCTGCTGTTGCAGATCGGGCACGATGCTTTGAATCTGGGAATCGGTCAACACGGTGCTGGCATTGATCACCGCGATTTGGATTGGCTGGTTAACGTCGGAGTGATGCTTCTTCTGTTCCATGCGATCCTCCTTAAGGGGAGATACAAAATGAGGCCGGAGGGTCGAAGACGAAACCAGTGTAATCCGAAAAACGTGGCGCTGCTGGAAATCGCGCGACTGTTCCAAATTCCGGAATGCATAGCAACCGATGCAAAGAGCGTTGTGTAAGATCGTTGAAGATGGAACTGATTCTCGCCTCATCCTCGCCTCGGCGACAGGAACTCCTGCGTGCGGCTGGAATTTCCTTTACCGTGCGCCCGTCGAATATTCCCGAAGATCCGCTTCCAGAAGAAGCGCCCATCCAGTTCTCAGAGCGATTGGCGAAGGAGAAAGCGGCCGCTGTGCGGAGCGTTTTGCCGTCCAACTCCGGCGCGCTCGTTCTCGCGGCTGACACCATTGTTGTCGTAGACAACGAGGTTCTCGGTAAACCTGCGGATGCGAAAGACGCTGCGCGCATGTTGCGGATGATTTCGGGCCGTGCCCATCAGGTCATCACCAGCGTGTGTCTGTCGGGGAGCGGTTTCCAGGATGTGCGATCGGAAAGCACGGTGGTGTGCGTCAACGGTATTTCCGAGCAGGAGATTGCGGAGTACATCGCAAGCGGTGAACCGATGGACAAGGCTGGTGCATACGGGATCCAAGGTTTGGCTTCACGCTGGATCCCTCGCGTGGAGGGAGACTATTCCAATGTGGTTGGATTGCCTATCGCACTCGTCTATCGCATGTTAAAAAAATGCGGTGCCTTCGGACATTTGCCTCTCCAGCGGTAAAAAGTACATATAAAGTCTTAAGTCAGTAGCCTTAAACCCTTTGTCATCAATAGGTGCTTTTGGCAATAGCACTGCTCTTAGTAGGTTAGGGTGCAAGCTTTGTCTTTTTTTCTTAAAACGCTCGCATAGTTCTAACGAAGGGGGTCAGATGAGCCGGAAGCCTACCTTGCTGTGCGTAGATGACGACGTTCAGTGCCTACAAGTCCGGAAGATTATGCTGGAAGCGTTTGGCTTCAAGGTGACAACGACCTCCGATCCCCGCCAGGCGCTGAGGATCCATTCCATGCAGTCTTTCGACGCTGCTGTGCTTGATTTCCAGATGCCTCACCTGAACGGTGCGGAATTAGCAAAGTCGATGAAAATGGCACGTCCCGATGTGCCGGTAGTGATTCTGTCGGGTTTGCCGGATCTTCCGGAGGACGCACCGCAGTACCACGACCGGTTCTTCTGCAAAGCTGAATCTGGAATCAAGGTGGCGCAGGAGATCCTAAGCCTGATCGAAACACATTCCGGGCACGGCGGAAGACGCGTGCCTGCTACGAAACGAATGATGGCCGCAGCGGGAATTTTGTTCGGGTTTGCGACACAGGGACTCACTGAAATCCGGCATCGGATATTTCATGGTCCCCTGATCGCGAGGGGAATGCCCGCGGCTTAGTTCGGAACAGACTGTCCCACGCCTTGTAAAGCCACGCGGATATCCTGTATCCGTTCCTTGTCCGACCCTGTCTCGTTCAGAAATTCCAGTCCATAACGATAGCCGTTGCGGTTCCGGACGGCTGCACGAGCCCGTAACGGCTGGCCTGTGTAAGCAGGCGTAAATTCCACTTCCACCTGATCGCCAACCTCAAGTTCAACGCCGGCGTTTACAGCTAATCCGCCCTCGTTCAACTCCTGCCCGCGGCCGTGGATGATGCGTGTCTTTTCTTCCGAATGGACGATGACCCTGACAGGTACGTCCAACTTATAACGGCGATAACGGCGAGTATTTATTATTTGGGGTTCAGTCACGACGATGTCAATCGCCATCTTAATGTCCAACCATTTCAGTTTCTACTGTAAAGACTTCTTGTCAGATAAATTCCTTGGTGTCTTTCGGTTTAATACCGAGACAAGCGTGGATGCGCTCGCCGGCACACCAACTTTGTGGTCCTGGATAATGTCGCGGGCGCTCAAACTGCGGCCGTAAAGGTTCTCATTCGCGCCGCCGTCGGAACGCAGCGTTGAACCTTCGAGCGAGACGCCGGCGAACAAGCCGCGCGAGCGCGAGTAAGACAGAACCTCCGCCTTCATCACGATGTCGGTGTCAGCTTGCGCGGTTCGGCCTTTCGGCCCGGCTGCGGCTGCGGCATCCGCGCCAAGCTTGATTTTGCTCGACAGCAAGGAACGAGCGCCCTTGGGATTCATAACGAGCAGCACGAAGTCAGTTTCCTGACCGCCGAGCTGCAGGCCGAGGTTAGCGCCCTCCAAGGCATAAAGGGCTGGAGGTCCCCACGAACCGGTAAAGTTCTTGCCGGAACGGCAGGTCATGGCGCCTCGACCGAAACTGCCTCCAACACCGATCGCGAACTTCTTCACGCCAGGCAACACGATCACACACTCGGCGCGATCCAGAAGGTCGCTGGGAATATCGTCGGGAATGTCGAGGATTTCTTTGAGAACTCTGCCAGCATCTTCGAGGCGCTTCTGTTCGCGCTCTCCTTTGGCTAGGCAGACAGTGGGTAAGAAGGCAGCAATCAGAAGGATCGATAGTAAGCGTTTCATGGGGATTCTAACTATCGTAGCTGAAGACTGTGAAGCACGGAACCCAATATCCGGGCTCCGTGCTCACAGAGCGCGCAAAGGGACGGATTATTTTCCGCCTCCGACTTCGGAATCCGAAACTTGGCTGACGTGCGCCGTCTCGGCCCGGACTACGCCGTCAAACTTCGTGCCGGCAAAAACCTGGTCGCCTGTGAAGATGACACTCTTCACCGGCACGCCAGGATTGAACACCGAACGCCAGTGGTGGCCGTCGGCGGATTCCAGCACAGCATTGGTCTCCCGATTCACAGCGACGACCGAATTGGATGTGCTGTCGAAATCAAGAGCGGCGATTTGATCCTGTGGCAGGTCACGCGTCTTTTCCCATCCATCGGAAACCTGGCGGAACACACCTTGTGGTGAGTTCAACCAGACGTAGCCGTTGCCGTCCAGAGTCATGCTGCTGATGTAAGAAACGAGAGGGATATGAACCTGATCCCAGCTCTTGCCGCTGTTGGTCGATTCATACACCTTGGAATACGCGGCCGCAGCGACCGTTTTTCCGCTCCAGCGAATGCTGATGAACGGCTGTTTTCCCAGGCTCGCAACCGGCGTCCAGCTCGTGCCGGAGTTGTGGCTCTGGTACACGCCATCAGCGGTGGCCAGGAACCAGACTGGTCCGCTCAGGTCGAGATCGTACACGTTCAGGTGCGAGTCCATGCGGGCGGGCAGGACCTTCATCCAGATGCGCCCTTTAGGGTTGTAACGGAACAGTCCGCCGTTCGTAGCAGCGAACAGATTTCCTTTGCTGTCCTGCCGCACCTTGAAGACGTCGTGACCGCCAAGACCGGTGCTCATCTGTTGCCATTTGGAGCCACCGTCATCGGAGACAAACACGCCGCCAAATTCGCGATCGTTAATGGTGCCGGCGTAGAGACGATTGGGGTTCTTCTCATCGATAGCGATCGAAGCGACTTGGCGATGGCTGAATCCGTGATTCGAAGCTACGAACGCGCGTGCTGCATTCGTGCTGCGCAGGACGCCGATGCGGTCGGTCGCGAGCAGGATGAGGTTGGGGTCCGTGGGGTGAACCAGGACGTCGTTAACAATAATGTTAGACGCCGAGATGCGCTTCCAGGTCTTGCCCGCATCATCGGTTCGCCAGAGACCTTCGGTGGTTCCGGCGTACACGATGTTGCCGTTACGTGGATCCTGCTTGAGGACGCGAGTGCGGCGCGAGCTGAACGGGATGCCCGGAACTTTATGGAAGAGTTCACCGGCAGCCTGGCTGGTGTAAATGCCCGAGCAGGCGCTGGCATAAACGACATTCGGCGACTTCGGATCGACGATGATCGAAAAAACGTCGGAATCGTCAATCATGCCACGATTGATCTGATGCCAGTTCTGGCCGCCATCGGTGGTCTTCCACGCGAGGTGGTAGGTTCCGGCGTAAACCGTGTTGGGATCTTTCGGATCGATCGCGATCGAGCCGATATCCTTGATGTCCTTGTGATTCTCAGGCGAGATGCGATTCCAGGAGTTCCCGCCATCGTCGCTGCGGTACACGCCATCGAGCGCGCCGGCAATGAGAATTTTCGGATTCGAAGGCGCCAGATGCAGCGCGTGAACGGACTTGCCCTTCATGCCGTCAAGAGACTTCCAGGTGTGTCCGGCGTCCGTGGACTTGAAGATTTCGCCGGTGCGCCCTTCGATACTCCAGCCGGCGATGTACATGATCTTGGTGTTCGTCGGGTCGATCTCAATATTGTCGAGAACATAGTCGAAGCCGTCGCCCAGATGAGCAAAGCGCGTCCAGGTCTGGCCGCGATCATCGGAGACGTACAGGCGTCCCGAACTGGTGCCCAGGAAAATGCGGTCAGGATTGTCGGGCACAACCGCCAGTTTTCTGACGTCGCCCCCTTCAGGACCCGCAGTCTTAATGTCGGCGGCGGCTAGCCCCAGGGCCCAACCGACCACGAAAAAGCCAACAACCAACCGAAGCTTGCTCAGACTCAACATCGATCCTCCTTGTAACGAATGGCAAAACGGCGAAGAAGAAGGGGGAGGCTTTCTGCTGAATCAATGTGCCAGTTCGGGGTAACCACAGCCAGATTACTTAAGCCGAGTTACTGGCGAAGGCTGGGGGCATGTCCAATGGGAGAGAACAAAAATTGCACAGTAACCAATGTCGGTTTCACCCTTTGGCCGATTTGAGGCGATGTGGGGCAAGTACCTGATTTTTGGCGACTTCGGTTAAACTCGAACTGCGATGTGGTGTCCGGCTGATTCAGCCGGTTTCTTTCTGATTCGTCCATCACCTGTTAGGAATCCAATCGGACAATGGCCGAGCGAACAACAGCATTGCCACTTCCGGGGGCCAGCGCCGAGGTCGAGCAGGACCTCGGATTCGGGCGTGTTCTTTCCGAGAAGCACAATTACCGCCTGCTGAACCGGGATGGAACATTCAATGTGCGGGTGGAGCATGGGTCGCCGATGGCTCGCGTGTTCAGCTATCACGCCTTTCTCACCATGTCGTGGCCCCGGTTCTTCCTGTTTTTTGGGACGGCATACCTGGCGCTAAACCTGCTTTTCGCGGTTCTCTACCTGGCAGCAGGGCCGGAGGCTCTGGTCGGCGACACGCACATCACGCCGTTCTGGCGCGCTTTCTTCTTCAGTGTCCATACATTTGCCACGGTAGGTTATGGAAGTATTTCTCCCGTGACGGCGCTGGCAAACGGCATCGTTACAGCGGAAACGTTGCTGAGCCTGATGTCGTTCGCGATTGTCACCGGACTGATCTTTTCGCGCTTCTCACGGCCGGTGGCCGACATCCGCTACAGCAGTTCTGCGATCATCGCACCTTACATGGACGGTGCGGCGTTTGAGTTTCGCGTCGTAAATGGGCGTCAGAACCAGTTGATCAACCTGGAAGCCACGGTGATGCTCAGCCGGTTTGAGAGCGATGGCGTCAATCGCCTGAGGAAATATCACCAGCTCAAACTCGAACGAAACCGCGTCGCATTATTCCCTTTGAACTGGACGATTGTTCATCCCATCGATCAGACGAGTCCTTTTGCGGGCTGGACGAAAGAAATGCTGATGGACGCTGAAGCTGAGGTGTTCGTGCTGATTACCGCGGTGGATGAAACTTTTGCGCAGGCAGTGAACAGCCGCGCTTCTTACACGGCGCGTGAGATCCACTTCGGACGCCGCTTCGTGCCGATGTACGATGTC
>CAYWSM010000076.1:0-14784 GCA_964460935.1 uncultured Terriglobales bacterium
CAGAGTCTTAAGCGATTTGTTTAATCCCGCTTCCGCCTCGGCTTTGCTACGAAAGTCGGTTTTTGACGCGAGGAAGCAACGATTCCGATACGGTTCCAGTGCCGGACCAAGGCGGTCCTCGGCGTCCCGGTAAGTTGGCGAAACATCGTAATAGTTCACGCCATGGTCATAATGCTTCCGCGACCGCACTGTTGGCTTCCGATTGCGGGATGGACATCACAGCCGTTCCGCCGAATCCGAGAATCGACAACTGCTCGCCAGTCTTACCGAGGGTTCGTTTAGGGATTGGTGAACTCGGTGTCGTGTGGCCCAATAGGTCCGAGGCCCCAGCAAGTCCAACAGCAACGGCTCCGGTTTTCAGAAAGTTCCGCCGATCCATATCCTCTTGGTCGCACAGGAATGTGACACAGTCTAGACCGGCCAAGGACAGCATTCCAGCCGCGATGCGATATTTTTCGCCTCGGGTTCCCCGTTCGGAACACATGCTTTAGACGGCAAAAACGAATGACCAACTCTATAGTTCAATGTTAAATTATTTCTGAATTCGGCCGATCAGCGGGACATCTATTCAGCTACATTCTTTCGAGAGGGGTGCGTAAATGAAGAAGTTTAGCTCGGCTCTGTTGTTCCTTGTCGCGGCTGCGGCGCTGTCGTTCGGCCAGTCGCAGCAATATCAGATTGATCCGGTTCACTCATCGGCCACGTTTAAGGTCAAGCACATGCTTGTGAGCACGGTCGTCGGGCGGTTCACCGATGTTGAGGGCACCATCTGGTACGACGAACAGGATCCCTCGAAGTCCAAAGTGGAAGCCGTCATCAAAACCGCATCCGTGAATACCGACAACAACATGCGCGATGGCGACCTGAAGCAGAACTACTTTGAAGTCGGGAAGTACCCGGAGATGAAGTTTTCGAGCACCAAGGTGGAGAAGCGCGGTGACCAGTGGGTGGCGACTGGGCCGCTCACCATCAAGGACGTAACCAAGACGGTAGAGATTCCGTTCGAAATCACGAAGGGCGATACCCGGATGGGTCCCGCGGTCGGCGTCAGCGCCGATTTCAAGGTCAATCGCAACGACTATCATGTTGCCAAAGGGAGCGTGGTGGACAACGGCGCTACAGTCGGGAACGAGATCAAGATCGAACTGAACGTGGAAGCGCACCAGCCGAAGCCTGCCGGCAAGTAGGGTCTTTCGCAACTTGTTAGAATATCTATTCCTACCAGGGATGCCCGGCAAGCTCTGCTTATCGGGTTGCAGAGGGGTGAACGGATGGCAATGGATTCTGACAAGGTCATGTTCGAGATTTATCGCGACGCGACTTATACCGGCAAATATCGCGTCGTGTATTACACCGAACTCAACGAAAACAACAAAGAGTGGGAAATCAATAAAGCGATGGCCGGGGAGCACTTCTACGATGGGTTCATCAAGAACTTCGGCAAGGACGAAGCTAAGGACATCATTGATACGCTTCTGAAGCGCATGAACGACGGCGAAAGCCTGTCGGGAAACGATATCGAGCGAGAATTGGGAACGCACCTGGCAACAAGGTAAATGCCAGTGTATTTCAGAGAAATGGCGTGGCCGTGAGCCACGCCATTCACATTCCCAGAGTAGAGATCTATGCGACTTCGCGCTTGCTCATTTTGCCGCTGAGGAAGTTAAACAGTTCCGCATTCACCTCTTCGGCGTGTGTCCATGCCATATTGTGTGGTCCGCCCTTGATGACTTTCAGGCGCGCTCCTTTGACCAGCTTTGCCGTACGCTCGCCGGCGGCAGAGAACGGCACAATACGGTCTTCATCGCCATGGATCACCAGCGTGGGTATGTCGATCCGCTTCAGGTCCTCGCGGAAGTCTTCATACCATGTTGGCACACAAGCGAGGCTCGCAAACGGAGAAGCCGACGCGGCAACATTCCAACTCGCCTGTACGGCTTGCTGGCTGACGCGCTTTCCGAGCAGTACGTCAGTGTTATAGAAGTTCTTGAAGAATTCCGTAAAGAACGCATAGCGATCAGCGGTTACAGCCTTTTCTATGCCGTCGAACACCGACTTATCAACTCCTTCCGGATTGTCTGGAGTTTTGAGCAGGAACGGCGGCACGCCGCCGAGAATCGCCGCGTGTGTCACGCCTTTCGACCCGTAGCGTCCGATATAGCGGGCTACTTCGCCGCCGCCCATGGAGAAGCCGACGAGGGCGAAATCTTGGAGGTTGAGCTTGTCCACAAGCGCTTTCAGGTCGGCCGCGAAAGTATCGTAGTTATAGCCGGTGGTCGGCTGGCTGGATTTCCCAAAGCCGCGGCGATCATATGTGATCACGCGATGTCCGGACTCGAGGAGCGCAGGAATTTGCTTCTCCCAGGATGCGCCATTCAGTGGATAACCGTGGATCAGGACGACCGGCTTACCCGAGCCATGGTCCTCGTAGTAGAGATCAATGTTGGTGGAATTCTCTTTGCCGACAGTGACGAAAGACATAGTGATTCTCCTTCTTTGTGGGGTGATGGAAGCTAGGGTATTTGGCAGAAATCAAGAAGCGGGAAATCTCACTGCCACATTGGTTCGTAACAGTTGATGTGCCGTCCTGGGCAGAAGATTCTTTTAAGAAAGAGAACCACAAACAGTGCAATGTATTAGGGTGCCCCATTCAACCTTTGTTTGGTTGAGTGGGGCAGTTGCAGCGGCGTACCTTACTTAAACGTCAGAAACGCCACCCCATATCCAGAAAAATCGATCTGAGTTTCGGGTGTGAGCACGATGGGTGTCTCCGATGGACCATTGATTGGATCGGTACTGCCGTCGATCTTCAGCAGTTTGGCCGTCGTGGATGTCGTCAACTGTTGCACATCCAAAGACACGCTTCGTCTTGCACCGGAGCCATTGTTGTCGCTCGCCGAATTTACGGCGTGATTCACCACCATCACGACAATGGACCCATCGGGATTCCTGGCAGCCATCGTTTCCATGCCCGTGGCATCCGTCGTCGAATACTGCAGCAAGTCCGAGCCGGGAGGCGAAGGGAAGTAGTGCGCGAGCCAGTAATCGACCCAATAACTCAATCGCGGATTGCCGGTCTGATCATTAAGCTCTCCGTATTGCGCATCGCCGGCAAATACCCAGTTGTATAGAGCGCGGGCTCCAACTTTTCCTACTTGCGAAAACATGTACGGCCGCCACGCCGCGAAGTACGCACTCGATCCGCGCTGGTCGGCAACAAACGGAGTGCCATTGCACGCGCTGATGCCGCCGCCTTTGTCGAAGTCGGCGTTGACGTTGTTTTCCGTAATCCACACAGGAACATTCGACAGGCTCGAATTGGTCGCCATCTGGGAATAGAGATAAGTGACTCGATTGGCGAAATCCGGAATCGTGTTGAACAACTGCTGGTCGGTATCGCGCTGATTGCAGGTTGAATAGAAGTGGGTGGCCATCACATCTACCTGCGCTGTTACATTACTCACGAATGTCGGGACGTAGCGCGTATTCTCCGAACCATAATCCGATAATTCAACGGCCACAAACTTCAGGGTCGAATCGACCGTCTGCATCGCGGGAACGGTCCTGTTGTAGAGAGCAACGTACTCGGTGGGGCTCAGATTGTTGATATTAGGCTCGTTGAAGATCCCCCAGTATGTAATCGGATATCCGGACGTTGACTGATGATGGCCGTCGGGAGCGTCGAACCCGCCGGTGTTGTAGTAACTTACCAATTGCGCGGAATAGTTCGCAAACTGCTGGAATGTCAGGTCGCTCAGCTTATGGTTAACGTCGTACATGTAAGCGGGTGCAACGGCGATCTGGAATTCCGGGCTATGATCGCCCGCGGTCGTCACCGGGTTAACCACGGCATCAAGCTTGCTGAAATCCCAGGTGCTGTAACTGGTTTGTGGCATTCCTTGCGAGACAGGCTGAAGGCGAATATGTTGCGGCTCCAGGTTGTCTAAGGGAGTTGTGGCATTCGGGAAGTTGCCGAAGAATTGATAATTCCATTCAGCCGGTTGAAATGACGTGGACATCGCCAGGTCGAGTCGGCCGATAACTGCATTTGTGATCGTCGTCTTCGCCCCGATGATCAGCGCCAACGATTGTGTTGCGTTGGATTGTCCATCTGACAAAGTAAGCAGGAGGCTATAGCTACCTGCGGAGGCCGATCCAGGGTCAACCGTGAGGCTGCCCGCCTCGGTTGTCCCTAAGCCGGTGGTCTGAGCCGTTGCCCCGGACGGAAGCCCTGATACCGATAGCCCCAGCGAACCCGTCGCGCCATTCCGGGTAACGGAAATATCTACCTTGCCCACAGGTCCCGTTTGAAAAACGGTGAGACTCGAGTTCGACAGCGAAAAAGTGAATTTCGCCGGAGGCGGTGGAGGATTATCTTTACTTCCGCCTCCTCCGCCACAACCGGCCAAACACGCCAACAATATCGTTATAACGACGGCGATGTACTTGCGCATGATGCCGCGAGTGTAAGTACATTTGCCGGCGAACTTCAAGGACCCGGCGCAACAAATGAGGTGACGGGAGTGGGGTGTGCTCGCGTCACCTCGGACAAGCTAGCCGCCTAACCTGAAATTGACAGTGATCTGGGTATCGACCTCCACCGGTTCGTTGTTGAGCAAGTAAGGCCGGTAGCGCCACTGCTTAACAGCATCAATGGCAGCCCCGACTAGCATCGGATGTCCGCTTACCACTTGCAGGTTCTGGACGCTTCCATCGCGCCCAATCGTCGCCTGAAGCAAGACCTGGCCCTGAATTCCCGCATGACGAGCGAGTTGCGGATACATGGGAGTGATTTTGTGAATGAGCAGGCCCTCGGTGACACCAATGGAGAGCCGAACACTCTTTGGGGCCACGTTGTGCGGTTGTACCGGCTGCGGTGTTGCATGCAGCAGAATGCTGATTGCGTTACCATGCGCTGCCGCCGAGTCCGGAATCGCGCCCGGGATATACGGACCGGGATCACCGCCGCCTCCAGAGAGCGGTTGTTCATCGTGAACTATTGCGATCCGATCCGGAATCCGAATTGGGGCAATAGCCACGCCGTTTTCCATATCGCTGGGCGACGGACGGCTCCGGTGAACTTCGGGAGGTCTGGGCAGAGCCGCCGACCTTACCGGCGCCGTTACAATAAAGGCTCCCTTCAATGCGCTCACTGGCAGCGCATCGGTGAACACCATGGGCAACAATACGAGCACACCGAGTACCAGCGCCTGGAATCCGAACGAGATCGCGGCTGTCCAGCCGCGACGTGGATTGGGTCGCGCGGTCGATGCGAAAAGGCTGTCTTCGAACACAGTTTCCTCCTTGTGGAGCAGGAGGAGTGCACCCCTAACAATTGCGATCGCTACCGGCATAGACACCACAGGTTCAACTCTGGAGCGAACTTTATTTTTTCGCGAATCGGGAACTTAGTGCGAAGGTGTGGTGTCGCACTTTTGTCATCATGAGGCACGAAGTGCCGAGGGATCTGCTTTTCGCCCGCCAATCACGGAGTGCTAAGCAGCAGATGTAAGTTCTCTTCGGTGAACACCTAATACCGAATAAGCCTAAGACCTAATACGCTCAGAGTGGAATGAAGTCGCTGTTACTACTTGCGTTGCTCCTTGCTTTCGGTCTTGGCAGCGCGACATCTCAAACAATTCCGCACGTTGATCCGCATCTTCCTTCGCGGCTGCGCGATGCCGATGTTGCCGGCTATTACCGAATGCCAGCCGCAGTGGACGACGATTACTTCGATGGCACAAGCTCCCGCGAACGCGTGCAGAGGCACATGCAGGTCGCGCGTGCGGCCGGCGCAAAATACTTGCGCTGCGCGTTTACGTGGAATGCGATTGAGCATGAAGAAGGCAAGTACAACTGGACGTTCTGGGACATGCTGGTTGATGAGGCGGAGAAGAACGGTATTCAACTGATTCCGTATGTTGCATACACGCCAGAGTGGGCAGCCGAATCTTCTGATCAATTTTGGAAGCGTCCTCCGCGCGACCCGAAGTTGTACGCCGACTTCATGTACCAGATCGCCAGCCGTTATCGCGGTCGCATTCACTCCTGGGAAATCTGGAATGAGCCTGACATTACTGAGTATTGGATGGGATCGCTCGATGGATTTGCCAAACTGGTGCGGCAAGCTGCAGCGGCAATTCGTAAGGCCGATCCAAACGCGACGTTGATTCTTGCAGGCATGAGCAAAGGACCGAGTCCGTTCTTCACGGAGTTGGTGGAGAAATATCACATCGAGCGACTGGTTGATGTGGTGGCGATGCATGGATATCCGGAATCGTGGCTGGAGGAGCGCGAAGAGACGGTCTTTCAAGGCTGGACGGAGCGCATGGCCGAAACGGTTGACGATGATCGCGTTGCTCGAGACCTTTGGCTGAATGAGTTGGGCTATGCGGATTACCGGTTCAGTCCGACAAAGGCGAACAAGTACGGAGTCAGCGCGCCGTTTCCGCACGAGCACACGTCAGATTACGCGGCTGCGGCGCTGTTCAAGGCGCAGGTTATGGCGCTTGCATCACAGAAGGTTTCTTTGACAGGCTGGTATCGGATTGATGATTTCGATCCGGAGACAACGACGTTTTCCGACGATGCGGTCAACTTTCATCTTGGCTTGATCAACGCTCAGCACCAGAAAAAGCCGACATTTCGGGCGCTCGCATTTTTCAATCACCTGTTCGGCAGGCCAACACGAACGGTTCTTGCGCCAGTTGTTACGTCGGAATTTCCGGACCATGACAGCATCCTTTATGTGATCCAGCGAAACGATGGAAACATGGTCGTGATCGGCTGGTTGCGCAGTCTTAATGCAGACGAAGCTGGAAATGCTGACGGCCAAACGCCGGATGAGCGGAGAACCTCGGCAGCCGTGAAATTACCGTGTGAATCGATTGGTTCTGTACAGCAATTCGATGCGCAAGGGAAACCTCAGGCAACAACAGCAGCCTTTGCCAACGGCTGGTTGAGCGGTATCGATTTGCGTCCTGATCAGGTTTTTACCGCCGAATTCAGCTGTCACGCCGCGATTCGCGTTCCTGAATTACCGAGTTTGTAACGCTAAGCATACAAGTGATAGAGCATCACATAGATCACAACTCCTGTCACGGATACATAGAGCCAAACAGGATAGGTCCAGCGGGCGATCAGGCGATGGCGGTCGAATCTGCCTTTGAGGCCGCGGCTCAGCGTCATCAGGACGAGCGGAACGACAACCGCAGCCAGCACTGTGTGCGTGAGCAGGATACTGAGGTAAACCGTGCGAGGCCATCCTGGGACAGGGAAGTGCGTCGGATGTCCATGGAGAATAACGAAATGATAGTAGAGATAAGAGATCAGAAATAGTGTCGATGAGCAGAACGCCGCAATCATGAATCCACGATGGGCGCGCTGGCGGCCGGTTTTAATCAGGTAGATTCCGATTCCGATGAGGACAGCAGCAGTGCCGTTCAGGAATGCGTTAAGCGCGGGGAATGAAAATCCATTCATTATGCGGCGGGCCTCGTTGTCCGGCGATTGGCGACGACGAATGCAATGGCGAACATGACCAGGGTGAAAGCGACCAGCACAATAATCGAAGTCGCCAGTGGGAAACTCGGAGACGCCGTTCCTGGGAACAGAAGTCCACGCAGAGCTTCGGTGCCGTAAGTCAGCGGATTGATCCGCATCAGAATGCTAATCCAGATCGATGCTCCGGAAAGCGGGAACATCGCGCCGGAAAGAATCCAGAGGGGAATCAGGAACAGGTTGATGATGGCGTGGAACGCCTGCGTGGAATCCATTGGCCAGGCGATGATGAAGCCAAGTGCGGTGAGCGAAAACGCGATCAGGAAGATCGTCAGGATTGTCAGTCCGAAGGTTGCGGCGCTGAAGTGAATTCCAACCAGCGGAGCGAAGATCAGAAAAACGATGCCTTGTCCGGCGGCGAGCGTGGTTCCGCCAAGCACCTTTCCGAGGACAATCACCGAGCGATTCACCGGAGCGACGAGCACCGATAGCAGAAAACCTTCGTTGCGATCTTCGATCACCGACATCATGGTGAAGATCGAAGTAAAGAGGACGATCATCGTTAACGCGCCAGGAAAGAAAAAGTCCAGGTAATGCTGCGAAGCGCCTGCGCCGCCGCGGAACGAGGTTCCAAAGCCGGAGCCGATGACAAGCCAGAAGAGCAGAGGCGAGGCAATCACGCCGATGACGCGGCTGCGGTTGCGATAGAAGCGGACGACTTCGCGCCACCAGAGGGACAGTGACGGCGTAAGAACGCCAGGATTCGTTCCAGCGGGATTTGAGATTGTTGCAGTAGCCATCAGAATTTCAAGTTTCAGATTTCGAGTTTCAATGCCGGTCGAGGGCGACCGGCGTCCACAACTCTTTTACTTTCTTATTTCAGTGCTTCTTCTTTTTCTTTTGCTTCTGGGCGGCGGCTTCGTTGGCGGCCTGTTCTTCGGTCCAGAAGCGGTGTCCGGTGCGATGAATGAAGACGTCTTCCAGCGTTGGCTTCGCGACAGTGAGCGAATCGATTTCGCCGGGGAAGGCTTCGACCACATCGGTGACGAAGCGATGGCCTTGCTCGCGCTCCAGCCGGACTTTTCCGTCCATAACAGTCGCGTCGATGGCAAATCGCGAAGAAATACGCTTGGCGAGCGATTCGGGATTTTTCGTTTCGAGCAAAATTACGTCGCCGCCAATCTCCTGCTTCAGCTCCGCCGGCGTTCCGAGTGCGACGAGGTGACCTTCGCTGAGGATGGCGAGACGATCGCAACGCTCGGCTTCTTCCATCAGATGCGTGGTCACGAGAACCGTCACGTGCTGCTCGTCGCGGAGAATCGCCAGATATTGCCAAAGGTCGCGGCGGGCGCCGGGGTCGAGGCCGGTTGTGGGTTCGTCGAGCAACAGGACCGCCGGGCGGTGGAGCAAACCTTTGGCGAGTTCGAGGCGGCGCTGCATGCCTCCGGAGAAGGTTACGGCGGCTTCTTTGGCGCGATCCAGCAGGCCAACGCGGGAAAGCGTTTCGGTGACGCGATCGGTGAGCGCCTGACCTTTTAATCCGTACAGGTGGCCGACGTGGCGGAGGTTTTCGGCGGCGGTGAGCTTTACGTCGATGCTGGGTGCTTGGAAGACCACACCAATCTGCTTGCGCAGTTGGTCGGGTTCCTTGGCGGCGTCGAAACCCATGATGATGGCGCGACCGGAGGCCGGCAGCATCAGGGTCGAAAGGATGCGGAACATCGTCGTTTTTCCGCTGCCGTTTGGGCCTAGCAGTCCGAAGATTTCGGCGGGGCGGACGTCGAACGAGACGCCGTCGAGGGCCTTCCGTTCACCGTAGCTATGCCGCAAGTCCTGCACGGAGATGACGGCAGATGCCGAAGGGCGATCGAGGCCAGTCAGGGCCGAAGTATTGATGGCAACTGTCAAAATGAGTCCCTAGTCGATTGTAAATGAGGAGGAATTAGTAATTTGGTAATTGAGTAAATTGGTAATTTTTCGTTTTAACGCTCCTGCCTTTCAACGTTGTCGGTGAAGTCGTGTTAGGACCCTCCCCCTGGGTATGGATCTTTAAAAATCAACAACTTAGAGGGTGATAGGCCAGCAAGATGGTTGTTTTCAGCGCGTTGCGGCCATGATCGTGACAGGAAAGAAGTTATGAGTACCGAGTGGCGAGTATCGAGTCACCCCTTTATCAAGGCGCGGAGCAAGATTGTCCCTGGGCTTCTGTTATTGCGCGGTACCCCCCTGGGGGTGAAATGTGAAAACAAAGAAGTTACAGGAAAGTCGGCGCTAAAAATGTGAACCTCAAGGAGTTGCGGACAAAAATGTGATAACGAAGGAGTTAGCGACGAACTATCTGACAGCACGCAGCCGCGATCAGGTTTTCAAAGAAGTGATACTCGGGCGGCACCCCAGGCCGTCCAGAAGACGCTAGATTGTCTCGATATCGTTAACGTAGCAGCCATTGCGCATGGGAGCAAGGGAAAGAGAGTATTAATGGCGGAATTTAGGATCGAGAGAATTCCCGAATTGGGGCAGAATTATTTCGTTGCCAAACGATGGCGGTAAGACTGGTTACGCTGCGTCTTGGGTTAGACTTTTGTGTTTTAACACAGGGAACACAGAAAAACAGAGAGACTTGCGAGAATGCGGCACTCTCAAGTAGCTAACGTCAACGTTGTGATTGCGAGCCGTCCGAAATACAGAGATCCTTCGCCGGACTGACGTCCTCCTCAGGATGACCCGGCTTGGGCCGCTGTTCTACTCGAGTTTGGGCCCACCGGCGATTTCGTATTCGTTCTGTACTAGTCCGCCGCGATAGGTTCTTGTGGCCACGTGACGTAGTTGGATGTCGTGCGGCAAGGGGCCGAACAGCGGCATTCCGCTTCCGATTAGCACTGGGACGGAGGTGATGACCATGCGGTCGATCAATCCGGCAGCGAGAAAGCGCTGGATGGTCACGCCTCCATCGATGTACGCATGGCGATAGCCGCGCGCCTCCAGTTGCGTCACGATCTCCGCCGGATCACCCGACATCTGCTCAACAACGCCGTTCTTGATCCACGAGAAGTCGATGGGACGGCTGCTGAGCACGACAACCGGCTTCTTGCCGTACACCCATTCGCCGTACGACACGACAAACTGGTACGTGTTGCGGCCGATCACGATCACTTCGACGCTGTTAAAGAACTCTTCGTATCCGTGCGGTTCCTGCTCGTGCGTGTCGAGGAAATCCACCTTGTGGTTGGGACGCGCAAGGAATCCGTCAACGCTGACTCCACAGAAGACCGAGAGCTTAATTGAACGCTGCATGGGGAATGGCGATTACACAGGCAATCTAACCCAATTTGGGACTGAGCGGGAGAAAAATGAGATTGCTGTGGAAATACATGGATCCTTCGTCGGACTGACGGTCCTCCTCAGGATGACGGCGCTTGAAGTCAGTTCAGAATTGGGGAAATGCGCGATAGTGATCGTTGAGCGAAGCCGAGTATCTGGAAGCTTTCGCTACCGCCGCGGCTACCGCCATTTTTCCACTCGCCGCCGGATGTTCCACTAAAGAATGCCATCGATGGCCCATCGTTTTCTCCCCACATGACGCCGGTTCCCCATCGGTCGGTGGCGTTGCTGATTTCAAGCCAATAGGTTCCCGCGGGAAGAGGGAGAGTGGGGACGTCAAACTGCATCAGCCACTGCCAGAGAAGAAAGTGGTTCACACGCCCATCGAGCTGTCGCAGGTTTGAAGCTGTGCCATAGGCAACGACGTGGCGCAACTTATCGAGTATCTTCCAGTCCAGCGACTCCGGAATGTTGTAGATGTTCACATCGTAGAACGAGATATTGATCTCGGTGACCGTGGAGGGAACTTCTACCGTGAAGGAATTCGAAGCTGTGTAGCCGTCGCTGACCAGCCAGGCATAGATGTCGCCTGGGTCCGGTCCATTGTCGTACAGGACTTCCTGCGCCAAGGATGCTGTAGAAGTCAGTAGAAGCATGGCAAAAATCAGGGTGTAAAGAATCTTCACGAATTCCCCCGCGTCCCGAGGAGGTTAGCAGAAAATAGTTCAGGCTAGAAGCTCAATCGCAGAGGGAACTGAACGACAGGCAGCACAGAGAGCACGGAAAAACAGAGAGAAGAAGAATGGCTTCGATGAGAGGGGACTCGAAGCCATTCTTAGTTGGTTTTAGAAGTGGAAGCCCACCTGGGCGGTTACGGTTCGGGGGCTAACGTAATGCGTACCGCTGAAGGTGGACAGGAAGTTGTAAAGCGCGTACTGGTTGGTCAGGTTGACGACGGTGACAGTGGCGCTCCATTTGTAGCGATCGCCGTGGAAGATATTGTCATCTCCGACCGCCAGATCGAACAGGTGGCGAGGCGCAACCCGGGGAGGATTGTGATCGTCGTCTTCCGTGCCTGGTGCAGGAATCGAGATCAACGTCGATCCGTATTGTGAGGGTGCACAGGTGGTAAGCGGCGTTCCCAGGGTAGCCCTTTGGCCTCCGCAGAACAGACCCGCCTGGACCTGCTGGTCGGGAGTCAGGCCGGTGAGGTCCACGGGCGTAGTGCCGTCGGTCGCGAAGGGAACTGCGCCAGCGACCAGGCCGCTGTCATAGCGCCAATTGAAACCGAGCCATGGGCCGTTCTTCCAGGGCTGGTACTGGACGTGCGTGGTCTGGTTGAAACGCTCGTCGTGATCGATACGGAAGATTCCGCCTTCAGCGGTGGGAACGGCTCCCGCGCCTCCGAGTTGAGGTTCGAAGAATCGCGCCGCAACGCTGGAGAAGACCATAAAGGCCGAGAGTCCGCGCACATTCGTGAGACTCACGCGACCGGCAACTCCCGGGATCTTCGACCGCTCCCACGCAATCGGGAAGGTGACAGGAGTGCTGCCCAGAACGCTGAAGTCATACGCATTATGGGTGTACTTCCACACGTACTCGGCGGAAGCAACCAGGTGCTTGCCGAATGCCTGCTCAAGTCCGGCGTGGTATTCGCTGCGACGTCCGGGGCTGAGCGGAGTTGCATTGGGGCTGAAGCATCCCAATAGCGGATTCAGCACAGGATTGCTGCAGCCGATGCTGGCGAGCACGAGATTCTCGTTGAACGGAGTTTCCATGATGCGTCCATACGAGAGTTGCAGAACGGTGCCCGTACGGTTGATATGGTAGGCCGCTCCCAGGCGCGGCTCGGCCATTTGCGAGGTAACGAGACCGTTATAGAGATCCCCACGCAAGCCAAGGTTGAAGGTCCAGTTTCCTTTCGTGATGGTGTCCTGTGCATACAGCGCAAGTTGTTTCACATCGGTGTGGCCGTGAAATCCGTAGAGACCTCCGCCGGCAGTCAGATCGTAGGGAGCGAGGTCGGTGCAGGGCGATGCGAGTGGATTGCCGTTTTCATCCACGCAGGGATTGCCGTTGTCATCGGTAAGGCTGCCGATAAATGTTGGATCGACGACACCAACGCGGTCGTTTTCATTCAAGAATGTCTGCTGATAGTTGGCTCCGATCTTAACGTTGTGCATTCCTTTTACGTAGGAAATATCGGATCGCAGGCCCGCGTTGGTAAGCGTCCGATCCTGACTGATGGTTTGCGATTGAAGATCGGGAGCGAAGTCCGCGAACGGATCGGAACTGGGATAGTAGTTGTACTGATCACGGCGCACGTAGCCGCCCAGGGTGAATACAGCGTTCGGGCTCAAGATGCGCGTCCACGAGGGCGCGATGTTGAAGGTGTTGATCTTGGAGCGCTGATCGGCAGGACCGACGGGGAGGCCATCGGGCCCGAGGCCGCCGTTGTCCACGACCAACCCGGACCACGCGGTGGCGTTCTGCATATCGTACGAGTTAGGTGTCTGGAACCATGACCGAGTGAAACCAAAATTGACATGCAGGGAATCGGCGGAGGAAAGCTGGTAGTCCACGCGATCAAATATATTTTCCTGATTTCCCTTGTCGTGAAACACCTTGAACTCGGGAGGATCGAGGAACCTGCCGGTATTCAATCCGCTCAAGGAAATGAAGTTTCCCCAGCTTTTGCCACCGTAAGCGAGATTGAAATCCACGTTCGAGGTGCCAAAGGTGCCGTAGGAGGCGGTGATTGAGCCGGTGGGCTTGGTGACACCCTGGCCGGACCGGGTCGTCACGTTGATGACAACACTCGTCTTGTCGCCATACTGCGCTGGCGGCGCTCCCGGAATGACTTCTAGAGACTCGATCGAATCAACCGGAATCTGGTTCGAGAACACCTTGCTTTGCTGATCGGTGATGGGCTGGCCATCCACGGAGAAGGAATTCTCCGCATGGTCGCCCATGCCGTGGAAGAGACCGTTCGAATCGGCAGCGATGCCGGGCGTGGCGAGCGTGACCAGAGAACTCACGGAAGAGGATTGGCTTTCCAGGGGAAGCTTCTGGAATAGGTCGCGGTCCACGTCGGTGTGAAACGTGGGAGTGTTTTCGAGCAGGTCTTCGGACGAAGCTTCGACGGTAACGCTGGTGGAGGAAGCTTCAACTCCCAAACGGACAGGAACATTCACCGGAACGATGGAACGAACGTTGATGTCCTGCGCATAGGGAGAGAATCCGGTAGCACGCGCGGTCAGATGATAATTGTTAAAGGGAACGTTCGGAATCGTGAACCTTCCGGCACTATCGGTGGTTGCAGTGCGATCAAAGTGGCTGACCGGGTTGTGGATCTCAATTGTTGCATCCGGCACGACGGCACCGGAAGGATCGAGCACAGTTCCGGTAACGGGAGCAGAATTTCCACCGGACTGCGCGAACACACCGGTGACGGAAAGGAGCGTCAGAGCGACTGCGAGCATCGCTCGTTTTAACAAATGCGGTAGGCGCAAGATACAAAAGATGGCGTTGAAGCCAAGGCTTCTTCTGGGTACTGGCATTTCATTCTCCAATACAGCACGCACGCGGCGCAGCACAGGGCTACGCGCGGTCGCGAATACACTTCACGGTTATGGAATTGCACGTACGGGTACACCGACGCACAAATCCAGAATTGCGGCGACTGAAAGCGTGAATTAGAGAAGTTGCGGGGGAGGCCGGATAAAGGCAGAAGAGATTACTTGCTGGGATATCGATTGCTGCTCGAGTGCCGGGACGAAGTCGTCGGTAAAGGTGAGTACTGGTGCAAAACTGACGGTCGTTGACAGCGGAACCGAATGAGCCGCAACACAGATAGAGCAGTGAGCCGCGGCCGAACGGGATCCTTCGTCATTGGCCAGGCCATCATGCGCATGAGAAACCTGCGCGACGGCGAAGACAGCAAGCACCAGCGCGAGTAATAAC
>CAYWSM010000077.1:0-9723 GCA_964460935.1 uncultured Terriglobales bacterium
TCCACCTCGGGCCAGCGCGGAGGCATTGCCGCGCTCTTCGTTCGTGGCGGCGAGTCGCGCTACAACAAGATCATCATCGATGGCGTGCCGGTGGATGAAATCGGAGGCCAATACGATTTCGGCACCACATCGCCGGTGGGCGCCGACCGCATCGAGTTCATGCGCGGCGCGCAGAGCACGCTCTACGGCTCCGACGCGATGACCAGCGTGGTGCAGATGTTCAGCGCCGAAGGCTCCACGCGCACGCCCGAACTTCGCTTTGGCGCCGACGGAGGCACCTTTTCTACCGCGCACGGCTACGGCTCGCTCGCCGGATCTCGCGGACGCTTCGACTACAACCTGTTCGGCGATCAGTTCAATACCTCGGGGCAAGGCCCGAACGACGACTACTCCAATTCCTCGGAAGGCGCGAACCTCGGCGTGGCCCTCACGTCAAAGGCCATGCTGCGCTTCCGCGTCCGCCACGAGAACTCGCGCGTCGGCGTGCAGAACGAATGGGTGTTCGGCGGAGTTCCGCAGTTGCCGCCCGACCTCGACAGCTATGCCCGCGCCAATAACTTCCTTTCTTCGCTCGACCTGACCATCTCACCCAGCGCCCACTGGCGTCATCGCTTCAGCGGATACGAATACAACCATCGGCGTTACAACGCTGACAATGTTGCCGACCGCACCTGCGATGTTCCGTTCTTCCTCGATTGTCCGTTCTTTCAGAACGATCACCAGAACCGCGCAGGATTCAGCTACCAGGGCGAATGGTCGCCGCTCGCGTGGGCGCGCACAACCTTCGGCTACGACTTCGAAGACGAAAACGGAATCGTGGACGAAAACTTCAGTGGCGCGGCTGCGCAGATCCACGGACTCCGCCGCAATCACGCCGGATACGTCGAGCAGATCGTGACCTGGAAACGCCTCTCGGCCACTGCCGGCGTGCGAGCGCTTCACAACGAAAGCTTCGGCAACAAAGCTGTTCCACGCATCGCACTGTCATTTCTGGCGCTGAAAGGAAACAGCGTCTTCAGCGGCACGCATCTGCGCTTCAGCTACGCCGAAGGTTTCAAGGAGCCGACTTTTGAAGAGAGCTTCGGCGTTGGTGCGTTCGGCATCCTGCCCAATCCCGGTCTCCAGCCGGAAGAGAACCGCTCGTTCGAAGCCGGATTCGATCAGTCATTTTTCGGGGGCCGCTACTCGCTCACCGCGACCTACTTCAACAGCCTCTTCCACAATCTCGTAACGTTTCAGTCTCAAACTCCGCTCACCAGCCAGTACATCAATCTGAATGAATCGATGGCGCATGGGGCTGAGATCGGCTTCCACACTCGCCTGCGCGACACGCTTCGCCTCGACGCTTCCTACACCTACGACTCCACCCAGATCCTCGATGCACCGCTTGCATCCGATCCGACAGCTCTTCCCGGCCGGCCACTCCTTCGCCGCCCGAAACATGCTGGATCACTGCTGCTGAACTATTCCGGACGCCGCTGGGGAGGATTCCTTGGCGGCAGCTTCGTTGGCCGCCGCGCCGACTCCGACTTCCTCTTCGGCGCCGTGCCTCCGGTTGACCACACCGCCGGATACGCCCTGGTCAACCTCGGCGCCTGGTACGCCGTGAACTCCCACGTCACCGCCTACGCCAACGTCGACAACGCCTTAAATCGCCGCTACGAAGAAGTCGCCGGCTACCCGGCGCTGAAAGCCAACTTCCGCGCCGGCATGCGCTTCCGCTTCGGCGGCGAGTAGCCAAAATAGAGAAAAAGAAGAGAAGAGATGGACGCCGGTCGCCCCCGACCGGCGTTTTGTCAATAGCCGTAGTCCGTCAAAATCGAACCTAACCAACTGATTACAAAGAAAATATAAACTTCTGCGATTTGGCAGGCATTCCCTCCGAAAGAGCCATACTCACAATTGGGAGATAGAGGCAAAAGTACTGAACCCTGCTTGAGTATCAAAACAGCTAACACATTGAAATTGTTGAACTTAATCATAACCTGCTATATGTCAGCGGTTTGCAGAGGTCACGGTCTGTAAGTATTTGATTCTATTGAACTGGAGCCGGAATTTTGAATCTCCCCAAAGCAAGTGAAAGCAAGTGATGGAGACCGGTCGCCCCCCGACCGGCACTACTAATTCTCCTCGCATCTCAACCTTTGCACATAAGCATGACCGTCCCTTTGCTCGCGGAATATACCGTCTCAACCACCTTTGTCGTCCTCGCATGCCTGGCCATGGTGATGCAGGCGATCTACCTCCTGGCTGCGCTATTTGGTAGTGGCCCGAAATACAGCATCAACGTCGATGGTCCGGAGTCTGTCAGTTCCAAAGAGTTTCTCTGGAGCCTGGAGGCGATCACCGACGCCAAGCTGAATTACTGCAACAAGATTGAAGTCTTCACCAACGGCAACCAGTTCTACGAAGCGGAGCTGCGGGCGATCGCCGCCGCCAGAAAGAACATCAACCTCGAGGCGTACATTTTCCAACGCGGCGAAATTGCGCAACGCTTCGTCGATGCTCTTGCGGAACGCGCTCGCGCCGGAGTGAAGATCAAGCTCACGCTTGACGCTCTCGGCTCCGCCACCACAACCGACTCTTATCTCGAACCGCTGCTCGATGCCGGCGGCAAGGTCGGCTGGTATCACGACGGGCGCTGGTACAACATCCCGAGATACAACAACCGCACGCACCGTGAGTTGCTGATTATCGATGGAGTCGTCGGATTCATCGGTGGCGCCGGCATCGCCGATCACTGGTATAAGGACAAGAACGAGAAGAAACGCCGCTGGCGCGACACGGTCGTTCGCGTGGAAGGCGATGTTGTACCCAACCTGCAAGCGACCTTTGCCGAGAATTGGCTCGAAGCAAGCGGCGAGTTGATCATCGGCCCCGACTACTTCCCGATCATCATGCGTGAAGAAGGGCAGACGGCGATGATCGTCAACAGCAGCCCGTCGGCCGGCGGTTCCACCCGCGCCCGCATTCTGATGCAGGCGCTCATCGCCGGGGCGAGAAAGTCGATCCAGATCACCACACCGTATTTCCTGCCCGACCAGAGCATGCAGGAAGAGATCATTCGCGCCCGCCAGCGCGGAGTACAGGTCGAGATCGTGACTCCCGGCAAGCACAGCGATCACCTTCTGACGCGCAGTTCCAGCCAGCACGCTTACGGCAAGCTGCTCAAAGCCGGAGCGCGCGTCTTTGAATACAAACCCGCGATGATCCACGCCAAGATCCTTATTGTGGACGGCGTGTGGAGCGTGGTCGGCTCGACGAACTTCGACAACCGCTCGTTTGGCCTCAATGACGAGGTGAACATGGCTGTCCTCGACGAGCGGGTAGCGGCGCGGCTGGCGGAAGACTTTGCGCGCGATATTGCGAGTTCAAAGGAAATCACCTACGAAGCCTGGGCGCATCGGCCGCTGCTGCAGCGTGCGCCGGAACTTCTCGGCTGGGTACTTGAGCGCCAGCAGTGACAAACGACGATTTGAAAATCGAAGCAGTTAACATTCGCGTCGTCACCTACAACATTCATAAGTGCCGGGGTATCGACCGCCGCATCGATCCCGGGCGGATTGCCGAGGTCCTTGGTGATTGTGACGCTGACGTTATCGCCCTCCAGGAGGTCATCGCCGATACCACCGGCGAACCGGAACGGAACCAGGCACAGTTCATCGCTGCCAAGCTCGGGAAATATCAGGTCTGTTTCGGTGAGGCGCGGCTTCATGGTGGAGCGCCCTACGGGAACGCGATCCTGAGCCGTGTGCCAGTGGTAAGTTCGCAAACCTATGACCTGACACGCCACGGCCGCGAACGGCGCGGCTGCTTGCGCGTCGATGTCGAGTGCGGTGGAGAGTTGCTGCACGTCTTCAACGTGCATCTTGGAACGTCATTCTTCGAACGCCGCCATCAGGGCCGCAAGCTGATTTCGACGGACGTTCTCGGCTCAAAGGAACTGAACTGGCCGACGATCGTCGTCGGCGACTTCAATGAGTGGACACACGGTCTGGCAACGCGCTTGATGAAGAAACAGTACGGCAGCGTCGAAGCACGGCTTCACTTGCAGCGGCGCAGAACGTATCCCGGTGTGCTGCCGGTGTTTCACCTCGACCACTTCTATTTCGATAAGAAATTGGAGATTGTAAATGCAGAGTTAGTGAAGACCAGGCTATCGCTGGTGGCGTCGGACCACTTGCCGATTGTGGCGGAGTTCAAGATGGCCAACCACCAAGGGCACGAAGGTCACAAAGAATGATAGAAAACAATTCCATTTAAACTTCGTGGCTCTTGGTGTCCTTGGTAGTTAATCTTTCTTCCGCCTTGGTCGCACCTTGATCCAGATCGGCGTGCCCTCGAAGCCGAACGCCTTGCGAATCTGGTTCTCCAGGAAGCGTTCGTACGCGAAGTGAAGCTTCACATCTTTGTCGGTGAACAGTACGAACGTCGGCGGCGCGACGTTGGTCTGCGTCATGTACATGATCCGCACTCGCTTGGAGATCGGCACCGACGCGCGCTCGAAATCCACGTGCTCGATGAAGCGGTTCATCTCGCCGGTCGAGATGCGCTTGCGACGTTCGATGGCTACGCGCTCAATGGTCTCGAAGATCTTGTCGATCTTCTGCCCTTTGATCGCCGAGGTAAAGATCACCGGCGCGTAGCTGAGAAACTTCAAGCTGTCGCGCACGATCTGCTCGTAACCAGCTTGATCGGCACGCTTCATTACGTCGCGCATCTTCGACCGCTGCTTACGCTCCAGGCGCTCCGCTTCCGGCGTGCCGGCTTCTTCTCGCATCTTGTGCGCCTGCGCGACGACCATGTCCCATTTGTTGACGACGATGATGACTGATCGCCCGCTTTCGTGGGCGTAGCCGGCGATGTTGGCGTCGAGCGCCGTCACGCCTTCGGAAGCATCGATGACGAGGATCGACACGTCAGCGGCTTCCATGTGCTTACGTGCCATGACGACCGAAAGCTTCTCGGCCATCAAGTCGGTCTTGCCCTTGCGACGAATTCCGGCGGTATCAATGAATCGGAACTTCTGGCCATCGCGCTCGACGACTTCGTCCACGGCATCGCGCGTGGTTCCCGGGATTGGAGACACGATCGAGCGTGACGTTCCCGTAAGCTGATTGAGCAGCGTCGATTTGCCCACGTTCGGGCGGCCGATGATGGCGACCTTGGTCTCATGTGGCACAGCCATTCCTGGCTGTGCCGGTTCCTCATCTTCCGAAACTTCGGGCAGGTCGTCGGCCTCAGTCTCGGCTGCTTCGGTTTCCGGCATCACCTTCAGCACTTCTTCCAGCAGCTCGGCGACACCGTTGCCGTGTTCGGCGGAGATCGAAACCAGGTTCTTGATGCCGAGGCGCCGGAAGTTCTCGGCGGCGGCTTCGAGCTCGACGTTGTCAACTTTGTTGACCGCGAGATAGAGCGGCTTGCCCATCTTCAACAGCAGCCGCGACAGCTCCATGTCGGGCGCGGCGAGTTCGGTGCGCGAATCGACGACCATCACGATCGCGTCGGCCTCTTCGAGCGCCACTTTGGCCTGACGGAAGATCTCAGACGGAATCAGCTCTTTGTCTTCCGGGATGATTCCGCCGGTATCGACCACGCGCATGCGGCGGCCGTTCCACTCGGTGGCGCCGTAGATGCGGTCACGGGTGATGCCGGGCTCGTCGCCGACGATGGCGCGGCGCCGTCCAACGAGGCGGTTGAACAGCGTGGACTTGCCGACATTGGGCCGGCCGACAATGGCGAGAGTGGGAAGCACGTGTTTATTGTACTAGGTTGTAGTTGACAAGTACAATACTTTGATCTAATTTTGTACTTGTTGGAGGTGCCATGAACATTCGGGTCGCTGACGAAGCGTGGATCGCGACTGCATTGCTTCACAAGGAAAATCCGAGTGCGGAGGATTTTGGCCTGGATGAGATTCTTGAGCGCGCCGTGAAGGAGTTTCACGATAGGAGACCAGGTGTGCGTCAGCATATTGTGAGTCACGCTGTCGCTTCAAAACCTCCCGATCCAGCGCAAGTCCGGATGCTACACAGTAGTGGCCGTGGGAGACGCCGCCTGTTCCGTCCTGGTGATCCAGCTCATCCGGAACGCTTAGGAAAGATGTATCCCGAAAAGCGCAACATACCGGAGAAATACCACGCATTGGTCGATTGGTATCTCAAGGAGTACACACAGGAAGAGAAGAAGACACAAGGTTCTACGGACCCCAAGGTGTGGCTCCAATTCGTTGGGTTTATATCGGCTTATGATCTGCGCAAGATGGCAGACGCAATAGAATCCGGCACTGAACAGGTTGATCCCAATGAGTGGTAGGGTCCTTGTCGATACCAATGTCGTAATTGCATTGTTCGCTGGCGATCCGAATGCCACGGCTTACTTGGACAAGTGCTCTGAACTTTTCTTGTGTGTACCTGTGCTGGGAGAATTATGGTACGGAGCACTTGCATCTGCACGTGTAAAGGAAAATCTCCATCGGCTCCAACGTTTCGCCACAACTCTCATGATTCTGCCGTGTGATGCAGGGACTACCGCTCATTTCGGAGAAATAAAGTTTGGGTTATGCAGGAAGGGACGCCCGATTCCAGACAATGACATATGGGTTGCAGCAATTGCACAACAGCACGGACTAAGAGTCATCTCGCGCGACTCGCACTTCGGTGAGATCGACAATTTGGACGTGGATATCCTCTGAATCTCATGCACAAAAATAGGAGAACCTTCCGATCCTCGGTTCTCCCAACAGCTATTATAAAGATTCACCCTTGGCTGCCCCGTCCCAAAACGCCACGTTCACGCTGCACGGATTTTTTGGTCCGGGCGGACTGCTGTCGCGCGTGCATCCGGCGTACGAATACCGGCGCGGACAGCTCGAAATGGCAAAGGCCGTCGAAGCGGCGATCGAAGAGAAGCGGCACTTGATCGTCGAGGCCGGAACCGGAACCGGCAAGACGATGGCGTATCTGGTCCCGGCGCTGCGGTCGGGCAAGCGCGTCATCATTTCGACTGGCACCAAGAACCTGCAGGAGCAACTCTTCTATAAGGACGTGCCCTTCCTGAAGCAGCACTTCGGCGAGATGAAGGTCTGCTACATGAAGGGCCGGAATAACTATCTCTGCCGCAAAAAGCTGTATGAGCTGGCCGACCAGCCGATCCTCAGCGGATTGGAGGAGATCGATCAGTTCCGCGCGATCGTCGATTGGGACAAGACGACTGACACAGGCGACCGCGCGGAGTTAGCAGTACTGCCCGAATCGAGTGAGGTGTGGCACAAGCTGGATGCGCGCGCCGATACCTGTCTGGGCCAGAAGTGCAAGGAATTCGAGCGCTGCTTCATCACCGAGATGCGGCGGCGGGCGCTGGAAAGCGACATCATTATCGTTAATCACCATCTGTTCTTCGCCGATCTGGCGATCAAGATGGCGGCCGACGAAGCGCCCGACGTTGGCGTACTTCCTGAAGCGGCAGCGGTGATCTTCGATGAGGCGCACGAGCTGGAAGAGGTGGCGTCGAGCTACTTCGGTGTGGGCGTCAGCACCGCACGGATCGAAGAAGTGGCTCGCGATGTAGAGAACTCGGTGGTGAATGCGAAGTCGATGTCGGCGTCGATGACGCAGGCGCTGAAGTCGGTGCGCGAGCGGTCGAGCTTCTTCTTCTCATTGCTGCCAGAGCAGGACAACCGGTTCGCGTTCGATGGGCGCCGGGAATTCCTGGAGACGCACGGCGACGAGTATCTCGGGCTGATGAACTCGCTCGGACGGCTGGCGACAGATATTGATGCTCTGAAGCCACAGCCGGAAGAAGCGCCGGCGCTGATCCGGCGGGTGAACGAAGTTCGGGTGCAGTTGTCGTTCATCATGGAGACCGAGGACCGGAACACAGTGTTCTGGATTGAGAGGCGAGGCGGGAGTCGCGGCGGAGCTACGCTCCGCTCGAACGGGCGGGGCGCCCGTTCCCACACCTCTTCTGCCCAGATGGGACGGAATCATGTGTTCCTGCAGGCGACGCCGATTGATGTTTCGGGAATCCTGAGGCAGGTATTGTTTGACCGGCTCGACACAACGGTTCTGACTTCGGCGACGCTGGCGGTTGGCGGCGGATTTGAGTATCTGCGGCGGCGGTTGGGCATGGACAATGCGCGCGAGCTGATCGTGCAGTCGCACTTCGACTACGAGTCGCAGGCGCTGCTGTACATCCCACCAGATCTGCCGGAGCCGAACTCGCCGCAGTTTCAGGCGAAGGCAGCGGACCGGATTCGGCGTCTGCTGGAGATCTCGCAGGGCCGGGCGTTCGTGCTGTTCACCAGCTACGCACAGATGCGAGATGTGCACGATCGGCTGCTGGGTGAGTTGGAGCATCCGTGCCTGCTGCAAGGTACTGCACCGAAGACCGCGCTGCTGGAGGAGTTTCGTTGTACGCCGAATGCGGTGCTGTTCGCGACGTCTTCGTTCTGGCAGGGCGTCGATGTACAGGGTGAGCAGTTGAGTTGCGTGATCATCGACCGCCTGCCGTTCGCGGTGCCGAGCGATCCGGTGGTTAAAGCCCGAGTGGAGGCCATCAACAACGACGGCGGCAACGCCTTCTACGACTACCAGGTTCCGGCGGCGGTGATCACCTTGAAGCAAGGCTTCGGGCGGCTGATTCGGTCGTTGAACGATCGTGGCGTGCTGGCGCTGCTGGATAACCGCATCCTGAAGAAGCCGTATGGTCGGGTGTTCCTGTCCAGTTTGCCTCCGTACAAGCGGACAACGACGATCAATGACGTAGAAGCGTTCTTCTCCTAAAAGCAGGGTTAGGAGCTAGGGGTTGGGGGTTAGGAAAATCTGTCTGCCACACGCTGAGAACCGCAATAAGGTACAGCCTAACTGAAGGAATCAATCTGCCGTGGCGGAATGAGAGACCTTCTGTTTCTTGCGAGCGCTTTTGGGCGGTTTCGGCCGAAGGATCAAGCGTAACTCCAAGTCCATTGCGTCGGCGTATCGCATTAGAGTCTTGATGTTGGCGCGTTCCGGCGAATGCTCGGTCCGGCTGAGTTGAGGAGCACTCGTTCCCATTCGGGATGCAATTTGTTCCTGAGACAGCCCGCGGCGCCGTCGTTCGTTGGCGAGAGCTATGCCTATCTCGAGCGCCTTGAGTTCCTGCTCGAAAATAGAACGAAATTCTTCGTTCTTGAGCTGCGTTTTCAGGTAGTCATCCCAACCAGCTTTCATTTGTCACCCCGCTTTGCTGTGCGATGAAAGTGAGCTTCCATGCGTAGCATCCCGACCTGCTTATCGCGATCAGGAATCTGCGCCGTATTCTTCACGAACCCATGTAGAAGGACCGCAACGCGCCGATTGTCGAAGCAGTACAGAATGCGATAACGAGACTTGCCGATGCGCATTCGCAGTTCTCGCAACCTGCCTTCGATTTGACTACTGTAGGGGAAATCCAACGTTGGGCCGTACTCGGCAAGTTTCTCGACCAACGCGGCCACCTTCGCTCGCACTTCTATGGACAATGAATCCAACCATTTGGCCACTGGCAATGACCCATCGCTTTCGCGAAAAAATTCCAAGGGCCAACGCTTGGGATCTGTCATTTGCAGATTATCTTATCAAATTTGATAAGTTATGACAGCTTAATGCTAGTGTCTGCGACGGCTTGTCAAATCCGCTACAATAGAGCTTTGGCAACCATCGTCGGAACCCGCCTGGTATGCGGTTTTCCTGAATAAACTAGAAA
>CAYWSM010000078.1:0-3171 GCA_964460935.1 uncultured Terriglobales bacterium
ATAGATGGATGAGCAGGAAATTCTAGCGATTGCCATCATTCGTCCGTTTGAAGGACGCGATCAGGAAGTGCTCGAGTTGTTGCGCAAGTTCTATCTCGTGTTGGCGGAGAAAGGCTACAGCCGCGACGAGTTGTTCCGCGAATCCGCATTCAGTCCCAGATACTTCAACTTTCGTTACTGGAAGTCGTCAGAGGCCCGGAGCACCGCCTATGAAGACTCCGATATTCACCAGTTCTGGCAACGCCTGTCCCAGATATGCGAAGTAGAGAAGATCTATGAGGAATTGCACGCGATCAAGCTCGAAGCGGCGCAAGTGGCGCGGTGATTCCCGATCCGGGAAACGATTACCACGGTAAGCCCTCATTGTCATTCGCCTGCATTTCCCATGCGACAATTTGATTCGTTAATTGGTTTACGAGCTTAACCATGCTGATGGTGTACCTGCGCACCGCCGTATGCGCGTCGATTCTGCTCACCGGACTTGCTGGATGGGCATGTAGTTGCTCAAGTCCTGGTCCTGCGCCGTGCGGCGATTTGAAGAATGCTGGCATGGCGTTTGTCGGCACGGTCACGCATATTGAAAATCCACCTGACGAAAAGAAAGGAACGTTTCAGGGGGGGACCTCGAGATATCGTTTCACAGTGGACGAAGACATCAACGGCATGAAGGCAAATGAAGTGGATGTCTATTCCGGGCGTGGTGGAGCGGATTGCAGTTTCCATTTTTCGTTAGGCAAGACGTATTTGGTGTTTCCTTACAAACAGAATGACGGAAGGTTGTTTGCCACTATTTGTAGCGAGACACAGGCGATCGAGGATGCAGGGCCACTGTTGGAAGAGCTGAGGGCGCAAAGGGATGGAAAGCCATTTGCGTCACTCTATGGAGTGCTGAGGAGAACCCAACAGCCGTATGAGGCAACTTCATCTGCCGACTATGATCAACCAATTCCGCATATAACGATAGAGTTGCATGGAGAAAAGAACACGCTGTCGACACAGACAGATGATAACGGCACCTACAGGTTCTACTCCGTTCCGGCAGACAAGTATCGCTTTGTTGCCAAATTGCCAGTAAATCTCGCTCTTGGGGAAGCTATCCTTGACGATCCAGATCCTGGCATCGAACTCCCGGCCAACAGTTGTTATCGACAGGACTTGGAGGCCTTACCGACAAGCAAGATCCGTGGGCGCGTCCTAGGTCCTGATGGCAATCCGCTCAAGTACGCCGACGTGGAACTGTTCCGTCCGGACAAGTACAGCGACTCAGAGAGAGGTTGGTGGGAATTTCAGGATAAGGAGGAAGGATTATTTGAGTTTAAGCACGTCGCTCCAGGTGCCTACATTCTAGTGTTTCACAACTCGAACAACAGGGATGCAGATATCCCCTACGAACGAACGTTCTACCCCAATGCTCGAGATCTTGCTTCAGCAACTCCAATCGTTATCCAAGATGGCGAGCAAATATTGAATGCAGATATCCACGCAATCGGGCGACGGCAGACGAGAGAGTTGGTAGTCAGAGTACATTGGACGACGGAAAAACTTCCGGAATACATTTTCCTGGACGTGAAGGGCCCGGAGGAGGAGTGTTGCTCGGCTCAGGAAAAACTTGCTCCGGGCAAATTTAAGATCGCGCTTTTCAGTGACAGTCACTACAAAGTGAGCGCATGGGAAGATTGCGGGATGCGATGGGTTGGTAACACTGGAACTCCAATAGGCAGACGAGAGACAGAGGTCGCCGATGTGGACGGGTCTGATTCGCAGGTTGCGCAGATAGATCTCTGGTTGCGCGACACCAGTTGTAAGCCATACCCGAAACTCAAAATGCCACCAGAAGTAGAGTGAGGATTCAGTTCAACTCTTCGAAGCCAAGGCTCAATTCACTATCGCAGGTTTCGCACGACCGAGATCTGGCGTTCCGCACTATCGTTCACGATCACCTCAGAGCCGTCCGGACGAGCGCCCATCCAGACCGGCGGGCTCGGCAGCCAGACCAGATCCCGGACCTCTCGCTTATTCGGTTCGTACACGCTTAATGCGGCCTTGCCGCCTGGCAGGTCTTCGGCGAACACGATGCCATTGCGCGTGACGGCCCAGCTTGACCACGTTCGTGGACGCAGATGCGGAAGCGTGCAGTTCTCATCGCCGCCGGTAACAGCTACGCGGCAGATTTCCGGTCCAGCGCCAGGAGACTTCGTGTAGTACAGGTACCCATCGCTCGATTCCAGCGCGGCGAAACCTCCTCCGGTTGTGACTTGCCGAGGAGTACCTCCCGCAACGGGAATCTTCCAGACCTGCATGGGGCCGAAGCGGTCGGAAGCAAAGTAAATCCAGCGCCCGTCTCGAGAGAAACTCGGAACTCTTCCTTCGACCATGCGGTGTGCGCGGGTACTTCCATCAGAAGGAATCACAAAGATGCTGGTGTCGTCATCGAAAGGGGCGTCGAACGCGATGAGCTTTCCATCGGGAGACCAGCGCGGCGTGCCGGCACTGTCGGTGTAACTAAGCTGAATAGGATTCGTGCCATCAATGTTGCTGACCCATATCTGCCATGGCCCCGTTCGATCCGACATGAACGCAATGCGCCGGCCGTCGGGAGAAAACTGAGGCGCGGCATTGCCGCCGTTCCCGGAAATGATGGTGCGCATGGTCGCTGCCGCGGTCGAGGTGCTGGCTTCGCGAAACACCGGTGGAGTCGCCACCTCAGCTTTCTCGGACACCGCTTTCCGGCTCACGTCCTCAGGATCCACTTTCATCGTCTGCTCGGCGACCGGTTCCAAACTGACCTGCGGATACACACTTTCGACGTTACTAGGTTCTGGTGCAGGAGCGGATGCACTAACTTGCTTCTGGTCACGTTCAATCATGGCAAGAACGCCGATCGCTACCAATAGTGTTGCTGTAATTGTGGCTAGTCTCTGGGAGGTGAAAAGTGGGCGCCGGACTGCTGCTATTACCACGAGCGGCGGTGTAACTGGCGGAGGCAGTAGCGGCTGAACCGATTGCGGCGCTGTAGTTTGTTGGGCCGCCATGGGTTGTTTTTTGCCAGAGGGAGCTTCGGTGTTGATGACGCCGATGAAGCGGTATCCGCGACGGGGAAGGGTCTCGATGTACTTGGGATCGTTGGCGTTATCGTTGAGCGTTTCGCGGAGCTTGTTTACGGCCGCATTC
>CAYWSM010000079.1:0-2085 GCA_964460935.1 uncultured Terriglobales bacterium
ACCTGCAGCAGGTTCATAAGCTCGTGAACCGTGGCCGGTTCGAGCACAAGCAGATTCCGCCATCGTTCGGGGAGCTCGGCCGGAGAAAGATGTTTGTTCACCCCAGGGACAGATTGACGCTTCATAGTCCGAGCATTATCACCTGTGATCGGCTCGAAAAACAAAGAGAGATTCGCTTTTCCGGATTTTGGAACATGCAGAGATGATCAGAGGGCCTGATCGTGTCAATAGCCACAAAATGTCAAAATCCGGCCTAACTCTCTGGTTATAAAGAAAATATAAACGGAAAATTATCACCTTCACAAACCAGAGTAGATAGCTACCAAATTCATCCCAAAAAGCTCTAACCAAAATGGAAGCAGATCGCATATTAGAATCTGTGGATACTGGAATCAGGTCAGCAGTGAAGGCGCTGAGGGAAGCCGGCGTGGTCACCATTGAGTCATGCGAGGGTGGCAGGAGGCACGCTTTTGCAGAGCCAACCGTCCGATTTCATGGAGATCGTGGAGAAGGTTTGAGAGCGTTGGGTGTTGCGCTTCAGAATGGATTGCGAGTAGCTGAGCTGAGAAAGGTATGGCCGATCATTGACAACGAACCAACCGGGCCGTGGTGGGAACTGGTGTTTATTCCCACCACGACGGATGATTCAGCGTCCCTCTCTATCTAGACGGGCGCAGTGATTACAGAGCGGTCTTCCGCCTGTTCCTGATGCCCGATATTTCTTTTTCGATATTGTTGCCTTCCGTACAACTCGTATTGTCGTGATGCACTGTTTCGCCCGGGCGCGTTGAGTGCCACGGTGCCACCTTTGGCATATCGCCTCCAAATGCCCGATATGGGCGGGACGAACGATACACCTACGCCGTTAGTCTGAATGGAGATCGCGTTGTTTGTTACGAAAACGGAACACCAAAATAGAAAAGCCGCCCGATGGCAGCTTGCGTTAGCAGGTGCCAACTAGATGGTGTCGTCGATCCAAGTCCAGACCAGCAATGAGCACGGCGACTAGGAACTCGATTGCGCGGCGCGTCGAAAGCATCCGCTTCCTCCACAGCAAACGACGGCGGAAACGCTTGAAGTTCTGGATAGTGAGGCCATACACGATACCGCGTTCTCTATCTATACGGGCCTGTATTTGCCCATCAAAACCCATTGCATTGACATTCAGTACTTCGACGCGTGAACCGGGAATCATCTCACACAGATCCACGAACATCACATCAGTGAATGGGTTGTGATCGTAATTCACTTGCGATTTTTTGGCCATATCAGCGGGCCCTTTGCCAGTTCTTCCTGAAGGCGATTGTCCGGCATAGACCACCACGTGCTGATCATTCGAACTCTCGTTACTTTTATCCAGCGCTGTTTGATGACCACAACTAGCCATGGGTTCGCTCCTACCGGCAGTCGATATATAGCATTTTCGGAACCTGCTGCTTTACACGAAACCACGTATTCAGGGGAGGAAAGTTGATGCTTGACACGATCCACCGCCAGTGCGTCATCGGCGTGCAATCGTGCGACGTGGTTCTTGTACGTCTGGCGGTCAAGGATGACCTCACGACCATTCCAATCCTTGGCTCTAAATACGATCTCTTTGTTATGTATCGGCCTCAGGGGTGCACATTATTACATGCAAGTACCTGATAGCACTACGATTATAGACACAATAACGATTAAAATGTTCCCGGAAAACGGAAGTAATTGGGTTTGATATGCACTGACACCACTATATGTTGTGTGATGAGAACCAATAATCGCAACTAGTCATAAGGTGAGTTCCCAGAAATTCGACCGCAAGAACTCGCATAGATCGATAACGATTCAGTTTAACGATCGCCACTTGGCGCAATTGGCTTGGCGGGCAAGCCAGGAAGGCCTACTTCTTGGCCTTCTTGGCTTTCACCGGAGTTTTGTGCGCAACTGACTTCTTCTCGGCCGCCGGAGCTGGTGGATTCTTTTGCGCCGCGGCAGCACGTGCCTGCAACTCGGTCAGCACCACCTGCTGCATTTCGTTGGTCGGCGCGGGCTTGCCGGTCCAGATTTCGAATTGACGTGCACCCTGGTGGACGAACATCTCGAGGC
>CAYWSM010000080.1:0-8083 GCA_964460935.1 uncultured Terriglobales bacterium
GGCCAGGAAAACGCATTGGCGGTTTCGATGCCCGCACGAACGATCTGCTCCCGCTTCTGGGAGTTATAGACGAGCTCCAGAATCGCTGCGGCAAAGCTCGGCCCGGTGGACTTGCACAGCAAGGCGTTTTCGCCATTTGCGTAAGCTTTGATGCCACCCGAGTTCGGCGCAACCAGCACAAGTCCGGACGCCATCGCCTCCAACGGTGCAATGCCAAAAGGTTCGCGCGGATTGGGATGCAGGAAGTAGTCGCAGTTGGCATAGAGCTTCGCCAGTTCCTGGCGATCCTGCACAAAGCCAAGCCAACTCACGCGGCGGCCCAACCGCTTTTCAGCTTCCTCGAGAAATGCGGGCCGAGCGATGCCGTCTCCGGCAATCAGCAGACGGAAATCCTGCTCGGCGCGTGCCAACTGCTCCAATGTTTCCAGCAGCAGTGGCAGGTTTTTCTCCGGTGCAAGGCGTCCGACATAGAGGAGCAGAACTGCATTGTCGCCGGCGCCCAGCTTGCGAACCAGGGCTCCACGTTCGAGCGATGAGCGATGTGCCGGCGAGAAATAGTTGCAATCCACGCCCATCGGCAATCTGAAAACACCGCGCGGCACCTGGTGACCCTTACTTGCTTGTCGCAGTTCGTTGGCTGTTTCGTCGCTGACCGTCAGATGATGATCGAAGAACGGGAAATACACGTAACGCATGTACCGAGAGCAGAACGCGCGTCCAGCGGCGCCCGCGCTCAGGTAGGTTTTGAAGTTCACGTCCATGCGTTCGCAGGTGAGTCCAAGCACGACCGGTCGAAACGTGAGCTCCGGCATTAAGCCGAGCCGCAGCAAAGGTCCAAGATAGTTGAGCGTGTACTTATCGTTGATCTCTACCAGGTCCGGTTCTTCCGCGCGCAGGATCTCTCGCAGTTTGCCTCCCGGTTTGAGGAACTGGTTGGGATAGATAGTGCGATACGCAGAGTTTAAGCGGGCCTTGGGAGCAGCAACCTCATAGAAGCGCACGTAATCGCCGATCTCCCGAAAATTGTCGCTGGCGCCCGGAACAACCATCACCATCTCATGGCCGTTGCGGTTCGCCGCTTCCATGAGCGCGCGATAAAACGTCGCAATGCCGCCGGAGGTTTCCGACCAGGAATTCGTGATGTGCATCGTCTTCATGGCGGATCCTTTCAGTTAACTTCCGTTTGTGACAGTTGCCGCGCCCGGCGCCACAGGTACATCGGCGGAGCGGCGATAAATTCCGCGATCAACCAGGGGAGGCGTTTCAGGTCGGATAGCAGGCTGCTGCTCTCGCTCCCCGTGATGAGGATGCCTTTTTTCATGCTGTACCAGTTGAAGAGAGAACTGATCGAAGACATCGCAAACGAAATCGCGATACCCACCTTCAGGTTCGGCGTGTGCATCAGCCAGTGAACGAGGTAGTCAAGCGAAAGGCAGGCTGTCGGGACGAGAACGGTTACTTCGAACGCAGCAAACCATGTGCCACGGGCGCGGCGCGACTGGATGAAGCTGCCGAAGTATCCCGACGACGAAATGCGATAAGCGAACTCAACCGCGGCTGCCAGCGACATCGCGCGCAGACCGTAATGAATCGTCGAAAAGAAGAAGATCGGTACGCGCGCGATAGCGCTCAGAAGGGCGGCCTTCCAGTTCCAATTCCGCAAAGCCTGTAACAACCAGTTCCACCCGAGTACTGGCTGTTTCACGCCTGCGCTCCCGCCGTCGAGAAGCGAGGGCTGACCGTGGGCAGATCCTCGGAGGCGTTCGGCCCTGCTGTCAGCATGCCGCAGTATTTGTCGAACACGTGGTCAAATACCGAGTCCCACGACTGTGCGAGGGCATAGGCGCGAGCCGTGCGTGACATCGAGCGGTGCATCTCGGGATTGGCTATGAGTTGCAGAGCCGCTTCCGCAAACTGGCGTTCGTTGCGGGCAACGAATCCTGTTTCCCCGTCGCGCACGATGAACTTCGGACCGCCGGCATCGGTAACGATTGCAGGTACTCCTGACGCCAGCGCTTCGAGCACAACGTTTCCGAAGGTGTCGGTGCGGGAAGGGAAGACGAACGCATCCATGTTGGCATACGCTTCAGCCAGTTTTTCGCCTCGAAGCACACCCGCGAAATCGGCCTGCTTGAGATTCTCACGAAGCCACGGTTCGGAAGCTCCCTGTCCAACGACCAGGAAGCGAAAGTTCGTTGCTCCACGCTGAAGCAGGTCGTTTTCGAGCCTTACCAGCATCTCAACATTTTTTTCTGTAGTGATGCGCCCCACGTATCCAAGAGTGAATGTTCCCCGTTGCCTTGTGCGGCGCTCGGGCGAGAACAGATCGACATCCACCCCACGCGACATCAGATGACATTCCTTACCGGTGATGCGCTGCAGCAGTTCGATGAGTTCGGCGTTCGGTGCAAACAGCATGCGAGGGATGTGATAAAAGCGGCCGAGTGCTTTCAAGCTTCCTTGCCCAATCTTCTCGCCGAGAAACTTGCGTAAGCCGCTCGGCGCGAACGGCAACAGCGGAAGCGCGCGTTGCTCGGCGTATTCGTGCAGGTTGGTATGCCACGAGGCCACCAGCGGGACGTGCAACCGATGCGCCACCAGCGCGCCTATCATGCCGACATCGCTCGGACCGGTGATGTGCACCAGGTCGGGACGAAAATCCGCCACGGCTTTTTTCACTGCGTCGAAGTAGCGCCAGAAGAGCAGGTCGAAATCATGCTTCTTGTCCAGCGGGAACTTGGGGAACTTCCTGCGGTATTCGAAGCGGCGAATACTGCCGTCGGTGAACTCGCGCTGCTCGTAACCGCCATTGACAATCAACATCGGAATGCGATGGCGCCTGGCATAATCTTCGAAGCGATGGACGGTGTTGGCCACACCGTCCACTTCGTTATATGCGCAGGCAAACAGGGCGATGCGAGATGCTCTCATGCGATCTCCCGGCCTTCGCCTAGGGTCGGCAGGCGAAAGGCATTCTTGGAACCACCCCACAGAAACTGGGTAGTTGTCTTGACCGGTTCGGCATCGAAGATGCCGAAGATAGCGAACACCGCTTGGATGAAACCGGGTGTCTTGTCCCAGATCTGCGACAACGGACGGATGTCGCCTTGTGGACCGGGGTGGAACGTACGGTCATCCCAGTTCGCTCCGAGAGGGTGATCCGGCATGTAACGCACCACGTCGTTGACCGTATGCAACATCCGCATGGAGAGCGACTGCTGGTATTGCGGCATGAACAACAGGTTCGAGCGCCGTTCGTGGCGGATCTCGTACACGAATTCGTCGAAGGTATTGGCGTTCGTCAGGTTCAGCGCCGCATTGGGCTCGCAGCCGTGGCGATCGCCGCCGGAGACCAGCGTCTGGTTCCAGGAATTCGCGAGATCGACAACTCGATGATTCTCATCCCACCCGCGCATCCCGCTCAGCTCAAAGCCATGCATGAACCGGTTGTGCTTGCGCAGGAACTTCTCCAGTGAGACCAAGTGAGCTTCCTGGCCAACTGCGTAAAGGTCCCATAGAGGATGGTTGAGAACGATCAGCAGATCCTTAATGTCATGCAACCCGGCGATCAGATCGGTGATGTTCTCGTCCTTGGGCTGCTCGGTATAGGCAGCCATGGCCGCCATCCACCGTTTGGCCGAGCTGCTGGGCAAATTGTGAATACCGAGATGGACTTCCGTGCTTCCATACGGGACGGACCACTCGACCGAGATCGGAATGTGCCGGGTCTCGGGCAACAATCGCAACATAAGGGGGGCTTCGATGTTGTCATGATCAGTGATCGAGACCAGGCTTTTCAATCCGAGCTTCTGCTTAATCTGGTCGCGCTCGAGTTCGTAAGCAGCCCGCGGAGCCAGTGGTGGTGTCCAATAGGCGAGAGCGAAATTGGCAGGAACCTTTTTGCAACGCTTCTCCTGCTGCGAAAGCAGCCAGCGCAGAGCCGGAACTCGGCCCGCATGGTCCGGAATAAAAGTCAAACTTTCTTTAGAAAACGTCGTGTGACTGTGAAGCGAGACGGCGGTGTGAAATCCTTGCGCGGCTTGCGGCGACTTCCAAAGATAGCTGACGCTGTTAGCCAACTCTCCTCCTCAACTACTTGCGTTGAGGCGATTGTTGCGCCAAACCGATGAACAAATTATGAGGCAGCCGTTAAATGTCTATGACAACCGGCTCACGGAACCACCACAGTCACTGTACTTACGATTGCCCGGGTCTCTCACCTTGAGCTCAGCTGGCGTTCTTGGGTCCCATGGCAGCCGTGCCAGGGCGTCGTTCTACTTACTTACAAACATTCCGGGCCAAACTTTCATCATAGAAACAGTTACCCCAATCTCGATGGAAGAAGAGAGATTCCATGGCTGAACCGGTACGTAACAACGAGCCGCTTAGCGACATGAGATTCCCGGAATCGTCGGCCAGCGACCCGACGTCCGCTCCTCGCCCAGTCTCGATCACCAGATCAGAGGAGCCTGCGGGACTATTGCCCGAAAGCTTGCCTGAGCGTCCTTTGGGCGCATGGCCTGCCGAATCTGGTATCTCGAACAGCTCACCCACGGAGACTCGCATTGTGGGCGCCGGTGGGAAGGTCGGTTCTGCCTTGGGGGCTGTGGTCAATCGGACGAAGGACTTCGGCGGCAACGTGCAGGATCGCATGTCTGAGCTGAAGAAGAAGTTCCGCGTCATCTCCGGACGCCGTTCCTCCGATCTGAAGGACCGTGCAACCGATTTGAAGGGGCGTGCCGCGCAGCTTTCCGATGAAACGCAGCGCCGGGCCTCCGAACTGGCGCAGCGGGCGAAGCAGGAAGCCCGTCACTGGGAGGCTCGCGCCCGGGGCTATGCGCAGGACTCGCCCTTCCGCTTCGTCGGTATCGCCGCCGCAGCCGGATTCGCCATTGGATTCCTTTTGCGCTTGTGGAGGACGAATGAACGATAACGTTTACAACATCGGGGACAGAACGCGCCGCACGATACCGCCAGAGCGGCCTCTATCCGAACGGCTCAGCGAAGTAGCCAATGAGTTCAAGGAGTTCGCGGAAACTCGTATCGCGATGTTCCGCTCCGAGATGCGTGAGAAGATCGCGATGGTCAAGTTCGCGGCACCGCTCGCAATTATCGGAGCCTTGTTCGCCGTCACAGCCTGGCTGCTCTTGACCGGCGCGATTGTGGCGGCCATCGCGGTCGCTTTCGCCCACAACGCCTACGGGCCTTTTATGGCGCTCCTTTGCGTCGGCATTCTGTTTCTCATCATTGGCGGCGCGGCGCTATGGATGGCCTATGGCCGTTTGAAAACCCAAAGCCTTATGCCCGAACGCACTCTCAATGTGTTGAAGGAAGATAAGGTTTGGTTGCAGACCGAACGGAGGACACAGCTATGACGCCGAAATCGATCTCCCCCGATATTCCTACTTCCTTGCTGGAAGAGCGTGCGATCGAGCAGCGCCGCCGCATGCACAACACGATGAGCGGACTGCGCGAGCAGGTCCGCGGCACGGTGCGAGAGAAGCTTGACATTCACCGCTATGCCCGCGAATACGCCTTGCCCGCTGCCGGCGCCGCCGCACTAATCAGTCTTATTTTTGGCTATGGCACCGCTGGCGTTTTCAAGCGGATTATTCGTTGAAGCGCCTAATCACGGCGCTTCAACGTTGGACGCCCATCATCCTTACCATTTCCGTTATCGTTCCCGTTGCCTTTGTCATCGGCTTGAGTCCGGCGCAGGGTAGGCCGATCGGTTTCTTTGCCCGGCTCCAGTTTGCGCCGGTTCTGTAGTTGAGCCAGGCGCGCCTTCACCTGATCGAACTCCGAGGTGTTTTCTACATACTCCGATCGTGACGGGAGGATTGTCGCAATCTCATCCTGCGCCTTTTCGATCCTGTCCGGTGTCATCGGATGCGACGAGAACGCCTTCGACAGGAACCCGGGCTTCTTCTTCTCCTGCGCCTGGATCTTTTCGAAGAAGCTGATGAACTCTTGCGGATCGTACCCGGACTTGTACAGGTACTCGACGCCCAGGTAATCCGCGTCAGCCTCGAACCCGCGGGAGAATTTCATGAACGTCGCCGGCACTGCGAAGCCTGAAGCCTCGTAAGCTGCATAGCCAATTCCGCCTCCCACAAAGATCAGCGGAATTGTCGCCAGATTAGCCAGTGTCCCGCGCGTCTGTTCGCGCGCCGCATGGCAGGCGGCAACATGCCCGATTTCATGCGCCATCACGCCCGCCAGTTCGGCCTCATTGTCGGCGGCCAGAATCAATCCCGAGTTCACGTAGAAGAACCCGCCAGGCAGTGCGAATGCATTCACATCGTCCGAATCGATAACCTTGATCGTGAACGGGACCCGCGCGTCGGAATTGCGCACGATATTCTGCCCAATGCGGTTTATGTACTCGCTGATCACCGGATCGTTGATGATCTTCGACGACTGTTCTACCTGCTGGGCAAATTGCTTGCCCATCGCAACCTGTTTGTCGAGCGTGTACCAGTTGCCGAGACCGCGGCTGCAGCCCACGTTGCGATTGCCAATTGCCGAAATGTCGCGAATGCCGCCGTCTTTGTAAACCGTCTCCGCGTTCAGCGCGGTCGTCTTGACTTTCGGTTCATCTTTCGCCAGGGCTCCTGCCGCGAGAAATAAGCTCAACATTCCTGCTACAAAAGATCGCTTCACGATGTAATTCATTGGTTCTTCACCTGCTTGCGTTCGGCCCCAGTCCTTGTTTCCAGTTCGGAACGAATCTGCTCTTCGTCAGATTCTAGTCCCACTCGCAGAGTGCCGAGGCGGACGATTGTGCCGGCAGAAGTCGAATCGTAAGAAGTTGGCCGGAGTTCCTCAGGATCTGCCGGCAGTCCAGCACTGCTGCTCCTATACAAAGTTCGATGCCCTGAGGCAGCCTCGTGAAGCTAAAAGTAGCACATTTTCCGCGGTTATGTGTGCCGGTTCCAATCCGCTCCTACTCTCAGCCGTTCCCCTTATCTCCTGTGGTATTTATCAGTTATGTGCCCTCAGGAGTGTGGAAAAGCTACCTTTGTCTCTGCTTCCGTGATATAACCCCCTCAGTACGTGCGCTCCCCCGCACAACCAACTATGCAATCCGGGTCCATTGGAGGAAGCGTGTCCGAGACACGAACTGGGAAGCGTTTCGATCTTAAGCTGCCGATATCAATCGAAGCCTCCGACTCGGCTAACAAACTTCACGGTTTGACCGATAACTTAAGTGCGGCCGGTGTGTTCATGCACGCCGATGCCAATCTGAAGGTTGGCTCAAAAGTTAGCTTTGAAATCGTGCTGCCTCGTGAAATGACCGGCGGAACGTCCGACGTGAAACTGCAGTGCTCCGGCACTGTGGTGCGCACGGAAAAGGGCGGACCGGCGGGCGATCAGGAAGGGGTAGCGTGCGTGATTGACGGGTACGAGTTCGTTAGGACTTCGTAGGCAGACGCAAAATGTTGAAATTAGTGGTGGCTGATAAACAACCTGTGTTCCGCGCCGGGATCGCCAAGGTCCTCGCCGTGGAAGATGAGATGCGCATCGTTGCGCAGGCCCAAACGCCCGACCAGATTCCCATGGCTCTCGAGCGTTTCCGCCCTAACGTGATCGTTTGTTCGGTCGGCTTCTATCCCGACATGCACGAGCTCACCGACGCAATCGCCAAGATTAAAGCGCGCCTGGTAATGATCGCCGAAGCCGGCGAGAATGCCGCGCCCTATCTCAGCCAGGGCGCCCACGGTGTGGTGTATCGCAATGTCACCGGACCGGCGCTGCTGGATTGTGTGCGTTCCGTTTCGCGTGGCGAAACCTACGTGCAGGACAACGCCGTTCCCTCCGAAGTGTCGGAGAACGATATGGTCGGCGCCCGTGTGGTCGATCGCCTTACCAACAAGGAACTGCGTATCGTCGCGCTGATTGTTCAGGGCTACAAGAACAAGGAGATCGCCACCGAGCTTGGCACCACCGAGCAGGTGATCAAGAACTACCTGCGCAACGTGTACGACAAGATCGGTGTGTCGGACCGCCTTGAACTGGCGCTGTTCACCATCCACCATCGCATTCTCGCGGAAGCCGCCGCAGCCAGTGCCGGAACGACTGT
>CAYWSM010000081.1:0-9973 GCA_964460935.1 uncultured Terriglobales bacterium
ATATAAATTTTTGCAATTTGGCAGTAAAACCGTCTTTGCTCGCTACCATTAACAATAGCGGGGGAATTAGGCAAGAATCCTAGGCTCTCTTGCCCGGCAAACTCGCTAACGGCGCCATCGAGTTTACGATCGACGCCAAAACGGGGTGTCACCCCAACAGGCTTAAGCCGACAACTCAAAAGCGGGCCGTAACGGCCAGTGGTTTCCACCGGGCACGCCGGCCCGCCCAAAATACCAGGGAGGTTTCTTTCGATATATTTTCTGCCTGTAAGTCCTTTGTGCTCACGATCTTGGCGGCAACACAATGAAAACAACGGACTTACAAAACTATCGGGTCGTAAGTTCTTGATTCTAACGATCTGGTGGGTATAGGGGGTAGGTCCCCCGGCGAACGGAATAACCAACAGACTCTCTACACCATTCGTGTGCCTTTGAGGGCCGGTCGCAATGTAACTTGGAGGAGGGCAAAGCACTAAGGGCGGACATATTCGCCCGCCCCAATACCGTTGAGTTGCAACTTGGACAGATTGAACAGCCACTAACCACTAGCAGCTAGCCACTGTCGTTATCCTTCTTCCGCCACGAACTTTTCGTAGTCCGCCGCCGACAATAGCCCGTTCGCTTCTTTCGGGTCTGCCAGCGTGACCTTGATCATCCACGCCTGGTGAGGTTCGCTGTTGACCTTTTCCGGCGCTGTCGAAAGCGCCTGGTTCACCTCGGTGACGGTGCCCGACACAGGCGCGAACAAATCGCTAACCGCCTTCACCGACTCGACCGTTCCAAAGCTCTTTCCGGCCGCAATCGACGCGCCCGGCTTGGGCAACTCGACGAAGACAATATCTCCCAGCGCCTGCTGCGCATGGTCAGTGATGCCAATCGTGCCGACGTTTCCATCGACCTTGATCCATTCGTGCTCTTTCGTGTACTTAAACTCCGCCGGATAAGCCATATCTTTCTCCTGGAATGAATCCGTAATTAAGCTTCAACTCAGATGGTCATTGTAAATGCAGCGGGGCACGTGAGCAGTGGACGTGGAGTTGTTCACTGTCCACTCTTCTTGGGCCTTTTGTAAAACGGCGACGGAACTACCTTCGCCTTCACCGCCTGTCCACGAATCTCGACAGCTACTTCAGTATCGATCGCAGAATGCGACGGTGGAACGTACGCGAGCGCGATGTTCTTCTTGAGAAAAGGCGCAGGAGACCCGCTGGTCACATATCCGATTTCCGATCCGATCGAACTCAGAACCTTGTATCCGTCACGCGCAATCCCGCGCTCGACCATCTCGATCCCAACTAGCGTTCTCGTTACACCTTCCGCCTTGGCGCGAGCCAGCGCATCCTTGCCGGTGAATTCGCTCTTTTCCATCTTGCAGAAGCGGTCCAATCCCGCTTCCCACACGTTGATCGTGTCGGAAATTTCGTGGCCGTACAGCGGCAACTTCCCTTCCAGCCGCAAGGTATTGCGAGCCCCTAATCCGCAAGGCACGACGCCAAACTCTTTCCCCGCCGCCATGACTTCATTCCAGACGCGTGCACTCGTGACCTCGTCGCTGGGGACGTAAATCTCGAATCCGTCTTCCGCCGTGTATCCGGTTCGCGCAATCAGGATGTTTTTCAGTCCACAAACTGTGCCGTGGGTAAACCAGTAGAACTTCACTGCGCTCAGATTTGCATCCGTCAACTTCTGCAGCAGATCGACGCCACGCGGTCCCTGGATCGCAATCTGCGTGAACTGATCGCTCAAATCATCGACCCTGCAGTCGAACCCGGCAGCGTTGTCGCGAACCCAGTTGTAGTCCTTCTCGCGCGTCCCGGCGTTGATGACGATCAGGTAATCGTCATCCGCCATCTTGTGAACGATGACGTCATCCACAAACGTGCCCTGCGGATACAACATCGCCGAATACTGTGCCTGTCCGGCACTCAGTTTCGACGCATCGTTCATACAGATATGTTGAATGGCGGCCAGCGCCTCCGGCCCATGCACCCGGATGTCGCCCATGTGGCTGACGTCGAAAATGCCTACGCCGGTTCGCACGGCCATGTGTTCGGCAATCAGGCCACCGGTTTTGCGATCGCCCGACGGCGGATACTCCACCGGCATGTCCCAGCCGTTGAAATCCACCATCTTTGCGCCCATCTGGCGATGGACTTGGTTCAGAGCAGTTTTACGCGGAGCAGCAACGACGGTGGATGACACAGGCAGGCCCTCACAGGAAGTTTCAAACGCACTTCACTAAACGGGCTAGACTAACACTGCCGATTTTATAGGGTCAAACGATGATTACTAGTGGCGGTTTCTGTGTACCGGCACATACGTACGCGCTTCCGACTGCACCACCAGCACCAGGCCAATCAAGACAAGCGATAACACTACGCCTCGGATCTCCACTACGTCGTATTTGAGGTAGCTGGTAATTACGAATCCCAACATCACTACGGCGGCTATCAGAGCAGCAACAGAACGGAGCCGAAGCGCCCAGCGAGAAGAAGTGAACCGAAGTTGAAGGCCCATAATGTCCCTATCATTCCACAACTCTGTTGGGTGTCGATGAACGAACTCTTGCGCCGGAATTACTTCGGTTTCATCGTTTCAGTGCAGAGGTAACTATCGCAATCGCCCACCACTCACCTTATCGACAGCGTTTGTGTAGACGTCTTCCGCCTGTTGTTTGGCTACCTCTCCGACCTTCTCACGTCCCGCATCGACAGCATTCTGGGCCTTTCTGCGCGGCATCTCGGCGAGATCACTAGCCCGATGGGTTAACTGTTCCCTGGTTTCCTTGCCTTTGGCAGGAGCAAAAATCATACCCAGCGTGACACCGCTTAGAACCCCAATAACGAACTTCATGTCTAGCTTCTCCGGTTTGTTGATCTTTTGTCTAATGCGATGCTCCTCCGGCCACAAACTTTGCCGACGTGCCAACTCGCCTCATTTCCGGGCAGGCAACTGTGGAAAAACAGCACCTAAGTACTGAAAACTCAGCAACTTTGCTCTTGCGTCTCAAATCGAACATCGTGATAATTACCGACAGTACCGGTTGGCATCAAAGGGAGCCGTGCAACGATACCAACGAACTGATGTGCTGCGAATCCTGCGGATCACTCCCAGGCAGTTGCAGCAATGGCAAAAAGCAGGCTTGGTTGCCGCCTCGGATCAGTATTCCTTTTTCGACCTCATCCAATTAAGAAAGATTCGCGACCTGCGCGCCAAGCGGGTTCGCCCGGCCGTTATTCGCCAATCGCTCGAAGCCATGCAACAACAAGTTGCGGGAATGGAGAACCCTCTACTCGAAGCTGGATCGTTCTCGACCGGAACTCGCCACGTAGCATTTCGGCATGAAGGCAAGGCATTCGATCCGATCGCGGGCCAGTTCGTTATGGATTTCGCTCCCGAACCCGAGCACCGCGTGGTTCCAGCGCAGCACGTTTCTCCCATTCGCGTTACTGAAACCGCGGCCGAGTTCTTTGCGCGTGGAGTTGCGCTGGAAGAAGATCCGTCTTCGTACCAGGATGCGATTATTGCCTATAAAAAGGTGGTTGATATGGAGCCCAATCATGCGGCGGCTCATATCAACCTAGGCACGCTCTACTACAACCTTCAGGACTACAAGCTCGCCGAGAGTTATTACCGCAAAGCGGTTGAAGCCGATCCACGTTACGCGTTGGCGTACTTCGATCTTGCAAACGTGCTCGATGAGACCGGACGACTGGAAGAGGCAATTCGCACGTACAAGACGGCTCTGCAGCTTGCGCCTACTTACGCCGACGCGCACTACAATCTCGCGCTCGCCTACGAAAAAATGAAAGACAACCGCAAAGCACTCAACCACTGGAGAGCGTATGTGGGATTAGACCGCTCCAGCGCCTGGGCAGCTCATGCTCGCAGTCAGATCTCTCGTATCCTCGAGAAGGATACGCTGAAGGTCGTTTACCGCCGACGCTGTTAACGATTAAGTTATAGCAATCCCTTTCTTTGCGAATCATCCCCACCGTGGTTGCTCATCGAGACTAATGCCGAGCGCTGTCTTCGCGACGACTTCATGGGTAAGAAACGAATTCGCCGGGTGGATGCGACCCAATCGAGCATCACGGAGCAACCGCTCATACCCCGCTGAACGGAAGATGCCGAAACCGCCGGCAACCTCCAGTCCGAGATCTACCACGCGCCATGATCCTTCGACGGCACGGTATTTTGCCGCGAACAGCTTCGCCGGCCACTCGGCGCCATGATTCACACCATTCGACCAATTGTCGGCAATGCGATCCAGATGTGGCCCGATGGACTCAAGTTCGATGACCATCTCTGCGATGGTGTGCTGCACTTCAGCGTGGTAAGCCATCGAGCGAGTGAGGGCCAGAGAACGTTTGTTTTTAACGGAATCGATACTTTGATCGAGAGCCCGCCTGGCGAGACCGTAATACACGTTACCGAAACCCATCAGCCCCCAAGCGAAGATTGAGAGTACAAACGGATCGATACCGGCACCGCCCGCAGGGACGACACGCGCCACATAGCGATCGGGAATGAACGCATTTTCCAGGACGGTATCGTCGCTGCAGGTAGCGCGCATGCCGAGGACGTCCCACGTTTCCTTGATGATGTACCCGGCGCTATCACGCGGTAAGAACGCATGGACGACCCTGGGATGCTTTGGATCGCTTGTATCCATGCCATGCATGCCCAAACGAGTCCACACCGGAGATAGACTGCCAAAGTGCTTCCTGCCTGTGAATCGATATCCGCCATCGACGCGCTCTGCCCTAGTCGTCGATAGCAGGATGGGCACGTCATTCCCACTCTCGGCGTGTCCGGCGGCAAATATCTCGCCTGCAGCCGCTTCACGCAAAAGCCATTCCAGTGATTTGTCGCCTTGACGCCAGAGGTCGGCGGCAACGCCTACCCAATACACATGCATATTTACCGCAAGAGCGGTGGCCGGAGCATAGTACGCAAGCCGCCGTTGTTCGCGGCACATTTGGGCGAGCGTGTATCCACCCCCGCCGAATTCTGTGGGCACAGGCAGCAACAGATACTTCGCTGCACGGAGTTCTTCAAAGTCTTCCTGGAAGAAACGGTTCTCCCGGTCGTATGTCGCGGCACGCGATTCAAACCGTGCCAGCATGTCCTTCTTGAGGAAGAACTCAGGATTTCGCTGCTGAACCGCCGGCGTTCGCGCGTTCTGAGAAACACTTGCTTTGCTGCTCATGTGTCCCGCTCCCACATCTAGAGTTGTGCAAGATGTTTACTGAAACGACCAGCGCCCGCAAGCTTTTTCCGGAGTGCAATTCCCCGCTACCGGTACACTTGCAGGCGCGGCCCAGGATGGTTATTACGGCCGCGCTTCGTAAACGATGTTGAACGGTGTTTCAGTAGCACGGCGGAATCGGCTAAAACCGGCAGAGGTTACTACATCACGAATGCGTTTCTCGCCAGCTTGGGCGCCAAGACACATCGCGACTTCCTGCGAACGCGAGCAAGGCGTGCACAAGAGCGTAGAAAACGAGTAGTAAACTCGCCCGACTGGGTTGAGGTTGTCACTTAGATTGTCATTCGCATACGGCTCGACAATCATCCATGTGCCATCCTTCGCGAGTGATTGACGCACGTGCGCTGCGGCTCCAACCGGATCACCCATGTCGTGCAAGCAGTCGAAGACGGCGACGAAGTCATAATCCTTGCCGGGGTATTCCTTCGCTTTCGACACTTCAAATGTCACACGGTCGGCAACTCCCTTTTGGCGTGCGGTCTCGCGTGCCGCCTCGATGGATTTACTGTGATAATCGAACCCGTAAAACTGGGATTTCGGGAAGGCTTGGGCCATGAGGACGGTCGAAGCTCCCTTGCCGCAACCGACGTCTGCAACGCGTGCCCCGGCTTCGAGCCTCGCTTTGACATCATGCAGTGCGGGAATCCACGAACTCATGAGATTGGCGGCGTAGCCGGGCCGGAAGAATTTTTCGCAGCCATGGAACACACCGTCGTCGTGCTCATGCCATCCCATACCGGCTCCGCTGCGAAACGATTCAGCAATCCGTGGAACCGCCGCCAGCGACCCTAGCGCCAGTTCGAAAGCGCCTGGAAGGTACGCAGGGCTGTCTTCGTTGGCGAGCGTAAACGCCTGCTCTTCCGTGAGAAAGAACTTGCCGGCGTCTTTGTCATAGCTGATGTATCCACCCGCCGCCTGTGACGCCAGCCATTCGCGGAGATAGCGTTCGTCAGTTTTCGTGTTGCTAGCGAGCTCGGCCGAGGTCATTGGCCCGGTCGCAAGCGCCTTGTACAGTCCCAGCTTTTCGCCGATCACGACCATGCCTGCGTGCACGGAAGCACCTAGATCGGTGACAAACTGTCCGATAAACGCATTGAGTCGATCCATGTTGATTGCGGGAGCGGTCGTTGTACTCATGTCGGTTCTCCTGTCTTGGTGATTCGTCACTTCCTCAGCGCGGAAGTATCTGCCGGAGCCAATTCCATTACTGCTGCACCGGCAGCATTCGCGTTTTGCTAGAATCCGCTTAACAGGCCGTCTGTCGTGGGGTTCTAGCCACGTCTGCAAAGTAGCAAGGCTCCCCTCCGGAAGTAACGAAACAAAGCCAAAGAAACACCAAAATCGTTAAGAAAGGTGCTTTGGCCTGGAAGGCGAAACCGTTTGTGCCAAGCAAGTCTCTGAGCTACCGGTTCGGCGAATTTATCCTCAACGTTGAGAGGGGATGTGTGCTCAGGGGCGGAACAGAAATCAAGCTTCGCCCCAAGGTTTATGACGTCCTCAAATACCTGGTGGAAAACCCCGGCCGTCTGGTCGGAAAGCAAGAGCTGATTCACGCCGTGTGGCCAGACAGTTTCGTCACCGACGACTCTCTGGTGCAGTGCACCGTCGAGCTGCGCCGGGCCTTGGGTGATCGCGATCAGCAGATATTGAAAACAGTCCCTCGTCGCGGCTACATACTCTCCGCCGAAGTGTCGCCACTTCCTTCACACGGTAATCTATCTCCTGATCACCCTCCGCTTGAATCTCGCGATTTCAATCCAAGACCAATCGCAGCACAGTTCGGCAGGAAGCGGGTTGATCTGCCTACACCTCGCACGTCGCTGATCGGCCGCTCCCGTGAGGTACAGGAAGCCAGCGAGCTGTTGTTGCGCGATGATGCCCGGTTGTTGACCCTGACTGGCGCAGGAGGCGCGGGAAAAACTCGCTTGGCATTGGCAATCGCCCAGAACGTTGCCGACAAGTTTTCGGCAGGCGTCCAATTCGTAGGGCTGGCATCGATAAATCATCCCGACCTGGTTGCTACAGCCATCGCAAAGTCGCTCGATGTTCAGCAAACTGCCAATCGCACGCTTCCGGAGCTGATCGGCGATGAATTACGGGACTCCGGCCCGTTTCTGCTGGTGCTCGACAATTTCGAACAAGTCTTGCCTGCTGCCACGATGCTGGCGGAAGTTCTCGCGGCCTGCCCATCGCTTAAGATGCTGGTCACCAGTCGGGCTGGGCTTCGTGTTTACGGTGAACAGGAGTATCCGGTTGCACCTTTGCAGCAGAGCTCAGCGGTTGAGCTCTTTGTCCAACGTGCTACAGCAGTTCGCCCGAATTTCTCCACGACACCAGACAATAAAACCGCGATCGAGGATATCTGTGCGCGCCTGGACGGGCTGCCTTTGGCGATTGAGTTGTCCGCTGCGAGAACTAAGGTACTGTCGCCGGCGGCTATTCTCGATCGTCTGCAGAATCGCCTTCAACTACTCACTGGCGGAGCCCGCGATTTGCCGGAGCGTCAGCAGACTCTTCGCAATACCATCGACTGGAGCCATAGCCTGCTCAACGAATCCGAACAAAAGCTGTTCCGGCGTCTCTCCACATTCGTTGGCGGGTGCACGCTCGAAGCTGCGGAGGCGGTGTGCGACACAGCGTACGATCTGGGTATCGACCTGTTTGATGGCCTCTCGTCGCTGTTGGACAAGAACCTGGTCCAGCGCCTGGAAGGAATTGGTTCGGAACCGCGTTTTGCGATGCTGGAAACGATCCGGGAATATGCGGCCGAAAGACTGGTAACAAGCGGCGAAGACGATGCAACCCGCCGCGCGCACGCCGCGTACTGTTTGGTGCTTGCTGAGGAAGGCAATCCAGAACTCCCGCCGGAACATCGCATCGCATGGCTCGCACGATGCGATGTTGAGATCGACAACTTTCGTTCCGCGCTCGACTGGTTGTTCGAAAGTCGCGAGCTTGATTGGGCTTTGCGCCTGTGTACCGCCCTCTTCCGATTCTGGGACATGCGTGAGCACCTCACAGAAGGACGGGCCAGGCTGGAAACCGTCCTCACGTTGGCGAGCAGCGGATATGAGAAAGAGCGGGCAAAGATCTGTATTTTTCTCGGGGCCCTCTCGACCGCGCAAGGCGATTTCTCCTCGGCACAGCGCTTCCTGGAACGGAGCCTGCAGCTTTACGAACAACTCGGTGACAACTGGGGCATTGCCGCTTCGTTGAATGCTCTTGGAGTTTCCGCACGTGACAGCGGCGATTATGAATCCGCTCAAAAACACTTTGAGCGCAGCCTAACTTGCTGGAGGCAGTTGTCCGATCGATTGTCGATCGCGCGCTGCCTGCATAACCTCGCCAACGTGGTAAGGGTACGGGGTGACTATGCGAGCGCAAGACAGGCTCTGCGCGAAGCGGCAGCTATTTTCAGACAGGTTGGCGACCGTAGCGGCGCAGCGTGGTCGCTCAATCAGCAAGGAGACATTGCGCGCGAAGAAGGCGACGTGGCGGCGGCGCAAGAGTTATACCAGCATGCGCTTGCGGCCTTCCGAGACGCAGGAGATCGATGGGGCTCGGCTCGGTCTTTGGCGGACCTTGGAGCGATCTATTGTGAGCAGCGAGATTACGGTCCTGCACAGAAGGCGTACCGGGAGGCTCTGGAAGTATTCGCCGACCTCGGCCATCGTCGCGGCATCGCGCGCGCATTGGAAGGTTATGCCTGTCTGGCTGCCGGACAGGGAGATGCAGTGCGCGCTCTGAAGCTTGCGTCGGCGGCATCGCACCTTCGTCAGTTGATCGGAGCGCCACTCACCCAAGCGGAACAAGCGAAGCTCGATCAAAATTTGAAGGCAGCGTGGAACGCGATCAGAGAAGAACACGGACGTCAGGCTTGGACTGAAGGATCGGCCATGAGCATGGATAAAGCGATCCAATACTCACTCGTGGATCCATCAGCTATTTCAGTTTTGCAGGATCAATAAGACGTCGAACCGCCGAGACACGATCAGCGGGAAGTCCGACCCGGCGAGCGTGTTCCCGAATACTGTTCTCGTCAGGCGCGAGATATACGCAGTAAACCTTATCCTCGGTCACATAGCTGTGCAGCCACTGGATCTGAGGACCCATCTCGTTCAACACATCAAGCGAACGCAGCGATAGATCGCGGAGTTCAGCTTCCGACAGCTTGCCCGCACCGGGAACTTCGCGCTCAATAACGAATTGCTGCATGGGCAAATAGTTTTCCACGAAACGGCCGGGCTCACAACCCAGGAATCGGTTCCGGGCTGTTTGATTGCAAAAAAAAAGCGCAGCCGCTTCGAGGCGAAGAGGCTGCGGATGTGCTTTCGGATGTTGCTACTTCCGCAGCTTCTTCCGAAGGGTTCCCAGACCAACCAACCCAAACCCGAGCAGCGATAGGGTTGCCGGTTCCGGAGTCGCAGCCGGACCCGCGACAAAGCCATCGATCGAAGGGCTTGATCCCGTGTCGATCAAACCAATCGCGCCGGGAATAAAGACCTTCGAGTCCGTGTATAGGATCACGGCATAGCTCGTGATTCCAGGCGTAACTAGCGGATTGAAGTTGATGCCGATAGTCCCGAAGCCGTTACGGTCAACACCGATAGGTTGCAAGGTGCCGCCTGCGGCCGCGTCTTGAACATCAATGGTGATGCCGTTGTCCCAGTCGCCAGTGCTGATCGTCTTGATATCGCCCGC
>CAYWSM010000082.1:0-1579 GCA_964460935.1 uncultured Terriglobales bacterium
GGGATTAACCCAGAGCATGACTAGGTGATGCCAAGTGAACGTTGCGATGTTTATTGACTCGGTTCTGTGCTTAGACGAAGCGGGACGGCCATACCCACTTCGAGATCCATTCCTGAATTTCATCGGCAAGGTCGGCGGAGATGACCGACATGTAGTGATTCTCTCACGATGTAAGAGCGAAGCAGTCGGCTCTACGCAAGTGGAATATCTGGAGACCGGTAAAGACGTGCGCTTTGTCCCCCTGCCGTTTTATGAGGACAGCGAAGAGTTTCTTCTGAATCGTCGGCGGATCATTCAGGAGACAATCCCCATCGCGGACGAGGCAATTCGGACGTCTGACGTTGTGGTGATTCGAGTCCATCACTCGCTCGCAGGTCGGCTAAGTGCCTCGGCCAAGAGACACAACAAGCCTATTGTGTTGTTCTGGTCGGGGCCGATGATTCTGGAAAGCGCAAAGCGGAATTACCCGGGTTTGAGGCCGAGGGCAATCGTGGCCCGGTTGATAGCACGCTGGCGAATGCGAGTGTTTAAGACGTTGGCACGTCGAGCAGCGGCGAACCTGTTCCTTGATCGAAACGAATGGGCAGTAATGGGGCGCCCACCGCGGTCCACTTGGGTCTTGGAAAGCCGTGTACGAGCAGAGGCGATAGTGCAGGGGCCGCGCCCCAGAACCGAGGAGGCACTGCAAATCACCTTTGCCGGGCGGGTGTTTCGTCATAAGGGGATCTTCGACCTGCTAGACGCCCTTGTGCTGCTGAAGCGCGAAGGCGTCAATTTCCGCGTGACCGTGGCTGGTCACGGTCCGGACCAAGTAGAATTTGATGAGCGCGTACAGACCTCCGGGCTTTCATCTGAAGTGAAGTGCGTGGGGAATTTGAATTTCGATCAGGTGCAACAGTTGCTACGAAGATCGGATGTGTTCGTTCTTCCATCATATGCCGAAGGCATGCCAAAGGCGATTCTGGAATCATGGGCTGCCGGTGCGGCAGTGGTGGCGACAGACGTTGGCACCGTGGGCCATTACTTGCATGACTCGGTGAATGGAAGGCTGTTGAAACCGGGAGACGTCGCGGCTTTGGCAAGCGCGCTTAAGGAGTTGGCGACTGACGACGCCAAGCGCCGCCGGCTGATATCTGCTGGAATCGAGACGGTGAAGGAGCACACGTTTGACCATGAAATCGCGATCGTGCGAAATACGCTCACAGAGGTAATCGCGCAGCGGCGGGCGCTGGAACGATGAGTGCAGCAGTGGTACTTCTGGGGGCCGCAGTTGTGCTGTGTTATATCTATGGCGGATTTGCAGCTGGGCTGCGACTACTGGCGTTGTTGTTGCGCCGGCAAGAGCCAACGTGGCCCGAGCATGGTGTTCTGCCGAAATTGACCGTATATGTTAGTGCCCTGAATGAGGAGAGTAGAATTCAGGCCAGGATGAACGACATCATACGACAAGATTATCCTGCGGACCTACTGGAATTGGTGGTTGTATCTGACGGCTCAGGAGACGGCACCGCAAGAAAGGCCAAGAAATTTGCTGCGCAGCACCCGGACTCACGGATCGTAGTGCTTGAACTGCCGGAAA
>CAYWSM010000083.1:0-2006 GCA_964460935.1 uncultured Terriglobales bacterium
TGATTAGGAGGTACGTTCGGCATAAGTATGTTTCCCCAAGTAAGGATGGAATGAAGATATTACCGGAAAATTGCGAGCAGTAGAGAATCGGGGCACTCAAAAGCGCAAAGAAAGGCAGCTCAGGCCGCCGTCCATCTTGCGAAACTCCGAAACATCAAGCACTAGCGGATCGTATCCGGCGTTCGCAATGCGCTCCTGGAAGCTTGGAAAGTCATCGGCCACCAGCACGCGCTCGTTGACGGCGACGCAGTTGGCCGCATAGTACTCCTCGCGCGGCACGCGAATCAGGTTATAGCCCTGGAATTCGGGGAACCCTGCAAGTTCATCCCAGACAACGAGATCTTTGTCGCCCAGGTGAGCGATTCCACTCTTCAGATGCAGGATGCCTTTGAGTTCGCATATATCGACGAATGAAGCTGTGTAGCCGGCGGCAGCTAGAAACGCCGCCAACTGACGAGCTCCAGTTTCGTTCGTCCGGTGAGATATGCCGATGAAAAAATGGCCATCCGCTTCACAAACGTCGCCGCCGTCGAGCGTGCCGGGAGAAATAATTTCCTCGACGCGGGGAAGCTCATTCTGAATATGCTCCCGGATCGCTTCTACCTCGCCCATACGGCTAGCCACTCCAGGCCGCGTAAGCACGGCTAGTTGGCCAATGATGACCGCAGTATCTTCGACGAAGGTCGAGTCGGGAAAACGATTGTCGGGATCGAGCACAGTTACGCTCAATCCGCATTCGCGCAACGCCTGGCAGTATGCCTTGTGTTGCGTCAAAGCTTTGCGGATGTCAGGTGAGCCGGGACCTGAGGTAGAAATGCCTTGCGCAAAGGTGTTACTGGGTGGACAAACGATGGCGTGCTTGAACACGGCTTTCCTATTCGAAACTCGTTCGCAATTCTTTCACAATTTTACTGACGCCATGAGAATCATTTGGGATCGTGGCCGCGGTAGAGTTCTGGAGACAAGAAAAGCCGCGAACGAATGTCCGCGGCTATGTGGAGCGATTTATCCGGGGGAGGTAGCCGGTTATTTCTTGCAGGGGATCACGTTGCCGCTTGGATCTTTGCAGGTTCCGGTGTGCTGGACGCCGGTGCTGCTGTTCCACGTGGTTTCGCCGCTGTAGGTGTTGCCGTTCTTGCCTGTCGCATTCGTATCGCGTTCGCCGCTATACGTGCCGTCGGCATTCCTGGTTGTAGAGCCCGTGCTCTTGATGGAACCGCCATTTGCACCTTGTGCTTTGAATCCGCTTCGGTGGGTGGCGCTGCCGTCGCTGTTTACTGTCGTCTGTCCCGCGCGGGCACCGGTTGCGCCACGTGGTGTCCGGACTGCGCCGCCGCTACTAACGGTTGCACTGCCGGCTCCATTGGTAGTTACGCGCCGTCCGCGTGCAAAGGCGCCGCCATTCGGACCGCGGCCCGCCGACCCTTCCGCTGCAGTTACGCCACCTTGGGCATTCCTATGGACTGTGCGCCCACGTGCCACGCCGGCTTCGGCCGTCATTGCGAGCGTAGTGGTCAGCGCCATCACCATCACAAGGCTCTTCATCCCGTTCATCTGCTGTCTCCTTTGAACCGTTTCGCTAGAGCTGCCGTTTCCCGGCGCTCACTCGATTAAACGCAAACCCGTATGGTTCAACTGTAAGGATTTGTCAGGGAAACCACATCGTCCGGAAGGACATGGCCTTAGGCTTGGGGATTCCCAGGCCACACGATCTCTACCTGCAGGCCTCCATCCGAAGCGTTCCTGGCGGTAATGGCACCGCCGTGGAGGGACACGATACGCTGGGAAATGGCGAGTCCGAGCCCTCTGCCACCAGCCTTTTCGCTACGTGATTCGGAAACGCGATAGAAAGGCTCGAAGATGCGAGGCAGGGCGCTCGCGGGAACGCCGGACCCGTGGTCGCGGACGATAATCAATACGTTATCGTCGTTTTTGCGACTTGCAACTTCAATCGTGCTTTCCGGCTTCGTGTACTGCAATGCGTTATGAACGATGTTTTCTACCGC
>CAYWSM010000084.1:0-11021 GCA_964460935.1 uncultured Terriglobales bacterium
ACAATGACGGCGACGACTACGAGAGCGATAATGAGCTTCCGCATAGGTACTCCGGTGTATTAGGTCTAGACCCTTAGATGAGGGTAGGCGAGCGGAGGACAACTGGATAATGGCGGACGATGCCGTTTCGCCCTCCCAATAGCAACAAAGGCCAACCCCTTGGGTTTGATCTGCTTAGCCCAACCCAGGTGTAAAGACATGCTTCTCCGACGTACGTGGCAAAGGGGATTGGCGGTCCTGTTCGCCATTTCGGCAGCCGTCCTGCTGGCGCAAGATGTTCCCACATACAAAGTCAATGTCAAGGTCGTAAACGTGCTCGCCACGGTTCGCGACAAACATGGAAAAATTGTTAACAACCTGAACCAGAACGACTTCACGCTGCAGGAAGACGGGCGACCGCAGGCCATCAAATACTTCGCGCGCGAAACAGACCTGCCGCTCACGCTGGGATTGCTGGTCGATACCAGCGGCAGCCAGCGCCGGACGCTCGACGACGAACGTAGCGCGAGTGGCACCTTTGTTGACAGCGTCTTACGAGCGGATAAGGACTCGGCGTTCCTGATTCATTTCGACCGGCAGGTGGAGTTGCTGCAGGATGTGACGAAGTCGCCGCAGAAAGTGAGCAGTGCGCTTGGCGAAGTAGAGGAGAGTCCGCGCGACGACCAGAGCAGCGGCGGGAATTCGGGCGGCGGTTCTCCCGGCGGTGGCGGAGGATATCCGGGTGGCGGACGCGGCGGTCATGGCGGCCATCGTTTTGGAGGAGGAACGCTGCTGTATGACGCGATCTTCCTGGCGTCGGATGAGCTGATGTCGAAGCAGCAAGGGCGGAAGGCAATCATCATTCTGACCGATGGCGTGGATCGCGGCAGCAAGGAGTCGATTGAGCAGGCGATCGAATCGGCGCAGCGGGCGGACACGATTGTGTACACCATCTACTTCCAGGGCCAGGAAGGCGGTGGAGGAAACTGGGGGAATCACGGCGGAGGCGGACGTCGCGGAGGCGTGGGAATCGGCTTCCCCGGCGGTGGCGTTGGTTTCCCAGGCGGCGGAGGTCGACGTGGTGGTGGAGGTGGCGGCTATCCTCGCGAAGAGACTGTCGATGGGAAAAAGATTCTGGAACGGATTTCGCGTGAAACCGGCGGGCGCATGTTCGAAGTAAGCAAGAAAGAATCAGTCGGCGACATCTATCAACAGATCCAGGATGAACTACGCAATCAGTACAACATTGGCTACACGCCCGACCAGGCAGATGGCCCGGATTATCGGAAGATCACGCTGATAACGAACAACAAGGACATGGTGGTGCAGGCGAGAGACGGGTATTACGCGAGCAGGCAGGCGGATACGAAAACCGTGACTAGCGGTCAGTGATTAGTGGCTAGGAGGCACCCAAGAGCGGGTGCCTTCGTATTCTTACTGCAGGTGAAACCGTTCGTTCATCAGGCGCTGCAGGCGGGGTTTATAGATGAGATCGTAAGCAAGTTCTTTGCCGGGAAAAAGGTTGAGGGCAGCGTTACGGCTGCTGGCCACCAACTCGGAGGCTTCTTCTACTGTCAGGTCCGATTGTTCACTGATAACCTGCATCACCATGCTCATCATGATCTGCAGGCGACGCAGGCGTTTATTTTCGTCTTCAATCTCCGGATTGTGACTTTCCTGTTGCCGAGTCTCTGGACTCTCCATATGGCCTCAAATCCCCGCCGGTAATACCGGCTTTTGCATCTCCCTGAAGAGGGATGCATGAAACATAAAAGCGGCCCGGTAAGCCATTCGGGGCTAACCTTGCCGCTTCAATATTTTGATGAGCGTCTTCAGCACAGCGTTGCGCGAACGGCGTGCCCACCCACATCCGGGTGTAATTGCGCGTAGAATACACCGGAATGGCCGGACTGCAACCGGAATAACCCCGAGTTTTGGCACGAAGGTTACCAGCAGGTAATTACGTCATCGTTAGTGGAGCAGTTGTCCGCTACGAAGCATCCAAAGTACTGGAGGAACAATGGCCACCCAACCTTCAATGAACGAAGAACTAATCGCGGTATTCGATACAGATCAGGAATCGGAAGCGATGGTCGTGCGCGGCCTGTTGGAGTCGGCCGGCATTGAAGCCATTATCACCGCCTACGACGCTCCCCAGGATGTTCTGCCGGGAGTGGGAGGCGTGGTTGTCCGGGTCAATCCTGAAGACGCGGAACAGGCACGCTTGCTGATTGAGGAATACAGAAATACCGGAGCCGCCGAGGAAGGCGAACTCAATTCGGAAGCTCCGGAAATTGACGGTCCGGACGAAACGTAGCCGCCCGAACAGTTTTTCCATCCAGCCAGAACGTGAGGGCACCCATGGTGTCGGTGCGATACGTAACGATGTGTCTCGCGGCAAGCCGCGAAAGTATTTCGGGTCGCGGATGCTTAAACATATTTCGCGATCCCACGGAAATAAACGCATAGGCCGGGTGCGCTGCATCGAGCAACTCAGGCGTGGTCGAAGTCAGGCTACCGTTGTGAGCCAGCTTCAGCAGCGTGCAGCCGGGGCGCTCGGCCGCAACCAGTCGCTCCATTTGCCTCTCGGCATCTCCTTCCAATAGAAACGCCGTGTTCCCATAGCGAAACTGTAGAACCAACGAATCGTTGTTGCGCACTTTTTCGGCAGGTTCCCAGTCGCGAGGTGGTGATAGCACGCGAACGTGCGTGCCGGCCCAATCGAATTCATCGCCTGCGCGGAGTTCAAGAATTTGCACACCAAGCTGTCTTGCCCGGTTCAATACCAACTCAATGGATTCAAGCTTCGGAAGCGGCCCTACCCACATTTGACGTGGACGGAAGTTGTTGATCACCGACATCATGCCGCCGATGTGATCGGAGTGGCCGTGCGTGATCACGACCACATCCAGTCGCGAGAATCCGCGGCTCCACAGGTAGGGCGACACGACATTCTCGCCAAAATCGAATTCAGAGTGACTGAACCCAAGCGGTCCGGCGGCATCGACGAGAAGAGTTTTGCCGGAGGGCGAAACCAGTAGCGTCGAGTCGGCTTGGCCAACGTCAATGGCCGAGACTTCGAGCGTATTCGGCTTGGTCGTGGTGTGCGCCGGAGCGACCACGAGAACGATCGCAGAGACGGCTAATACGATCAGTGAACCGAAAGCGATCAGCCGCGAGCGCCGCGCCAATAGCACGGCGATGGAAAGCGCAAGAACGGCTAGTGTGGATACAAGCAGTGAAGGTGTCGGAATCCGCAGATCGGCCACCCGCAGCGATCCCGCAATGTGAACGGTTCCGGTAATGGCATCAAGACACCAGCCAGCGATCAGTGCGGGCACGGATGCCAAGCTCTCCGAAATGTACGAGAGTGCGACCGCCGCTACGGAACTCGGCATCAGGATTTCCGTCAACGGCACTACGAGCATGTTGGCCGGCAACGCGGTGACCGTCACGCGATGGAAGTAGAACGCCATCGGCAAAACCAGACCCACCTGCATCAGCGCCGACACCAGCAGCACCTCCCAGGCGGCAAGGCCCAGGCGGATTCCGCCTAGAAACAGGAGGCGCCAGAGCAGTTCCGGTCCCAGCCGCGACAGGCGGGAGATGATCATGCGCAGTTCAACGCGGAACTGCGCGATTCGCGGCGGCAGGTTGATGTCGTAGGTGATGAGTATGAAGTTGCGCAGTCCACGCCGCCATGGGTCGGAGGTGCGCTCCAACAGCGGAACGGCAATTCCGGCGATGATAAGCACGCATAGGAACGTCATCTGGAAGCTGGGTTCCAGCAGTCCGGCGGGATCGACAAGAAGTACGCCCGCCGCCGCAACCCCGAGCGCGTTCAGCGGTGAGCGTCCGCGATAGATCAGCCGCGCAACCAGATATATGGCGAGCATAAACGTTGCACGGAGGATGGGCGCTCCACCGTCGCAAAGTGCGGCGTAGCCGAACGACAGCAGAATCGCAATGGCCGAAGCCAGCCATTCCCCGGCTCGAAGTCGCCGCGCCAGCCAGAAGATCACGAGGGCGAGAATGCTGACGTTCATCCCCGACACAACCAGGACATGGAACGTCCCGGACTTCTGAAAATCCGTGTTCGTTTGCGGCTCAACGAAAGCGCGCTCGCCAATAAGCATGGCATCCATCAGTCCCGCCTGCGAGGCGGGCCAGGTGTCGTGTATGCGCTTGATTACATTTTCGCGCGCGTGGGCTTGCCAGAGTCCAAAGCGATCCCCGGAATTTCTGCCAAGAACCTCGACGTTCGATGCCTTCGCCGATCCGAGTGCGACAATCCCCAGACGGTGCAAATAACCCTCGTAGTCCCATGCGCCAGGATTGCGAAAATTTCTCGGCTGCCGAAGTTTGCCCGTGATTCGTATGCGATCGCCGTAACGCAGGCGTTGGGCCGGTGTGCCGTCTTCGGCATCTACATTGCTATCGTCTTCCACGAACTTCCCGTAGAGATTCAGGCGTATGCCTGTGCTTACTTGAACGCTGGAGTTGGCGCCGGAAACGGACTCGGTTTCGATGTCGATCTGCTGGTGATCACCTGGCCGTAATGCACTGGACGCACGAGTCACGTGCGCGATGATTGTCACTTCCTGGCCTTCGAGGAACGGTCCAATTTGGGACAGCGTGTTCTGCGCAATCTGCCGGCCTTGCTGTCCGAGCATCACTACCCACCCGAGACAGATGATTCCGAGGTGAGCGATCAGCCATGCCAGTCGAACGCGGCGAAGGATAAGCAGTGCCGCACCAACGAACAACACAGTGGCGGCGATAGCGATCCACAACGGCGGACGCCAACAATAATGCGCAAGCAGAATCCCCGATGCCAGAGCAAGCGAAAGCGAAAACATCGGCGCGCGAGGATGCGCAATCTCGCCGGGAGAGCCTGGGCCAGAAGACATGCGTCAAGTATTGCGAAGCATTGCGCCAATCGCAGCGACCCTGGCTACAACTGCGAATATTTCTTTGTCCCGAAACGGGTATCGTTGCAGTTAGCGTTCCATTCGCAGCACGGTTTCCATATGGAAGGTCTGCGGAAACAGATCAACCAGATGAGCCTCGGTAATGCGGTATCCCGCCGACGTCAGAGCCGGCAAATCGCGCGCCAGCGTCGAAGGGTCACAGGAAACATAGGTTATGGATTTTGAGGCCAGCTTCGCCAGACCAGCCACGGCATGCTTTCCGAGTCCCGCCCGTGGAGGGTCCACCACAACGAAGTCAGGCTTTTGCGAATTTCGCTGTAGAAAAAGCTCGGTAGTGGCTTCTATCGTCTTCACGTTCCGCGGCGCGTTCGACTTTAGGTCGGCAAAAGAAGAGGGAGCCGACTCAACGGCGATTACACGCTCGAATGACTTCGCCAACGCCGTGGCGAAGAGGCCTACACCGGCGTACAGGTCGATCGCAAGCTTTCCCTGCGCGCCTTTGCAGACGAGTTCCAGTAGCGTTCCCGTCAGGTGGCGATTGGTCTGGAAAAACGATCCGGCGCTCACGCGATAACCGAAATCGCCGACGCGATAGTCGAGGTAATCTCGCCCGACGAGCGCTTTGCCACGATCCAGTGTGGGTGTATCCAGTTCCGGCGCTGCGACCAATTCCTCTCCGCGTTGGCGATGCGGCACCGCCGCTACTCCGGCGATTTCCTTGAGCGTACTTTGTAACTCTTCCGCTAGTGCTCTCAACGATGCATGGCCGGCGTTTGGACCGACCAGGAATTCCAGCAACAGATGAGAGTCGCTATCGCCGGCAAAGAACTCAATTTCGACTAAACCTTGCGGCAAGGCATGATCCACGCCAAGCGTCCAGGCCGCTTGGATGGCACGGTTGATCAGCGGCGAACTGATCGGGCATTCGCGGATAGGCAGCAACTCGCGAGAGCCGAGCTTGTGATACCCGATCGCAAACTTTTGTCCCGCTGCGCCGTTGCTCGTGACCTTCATCCGCGTACGATTGCGGTAGTGCAGCGGTGGTGAGGCGTGAGTGATGATCTCCGGCAACTCAAGTTTCGCGATGCGCTCTACGGTCTCACGCAGGATTTGCTGCTTCTGCTTGAGCTGTTCCTCATAGGTCGCATGCTGATAATGGCATCCGCCGCACTCACCGAAGTACGGACACAGCGGAGACGTCCGATGTGAACTTGGCTCAACAACACGCTCCAACTTCGCGCGGGCAAACCCCGGTCGCTCTTCAACAATCGATGCCTCGACGCGTTCACCGGGAAGAGTGAGCGGGACGAACACAGCCTTGCGTTTGCCGTCCGGTTGTTCCACCCGGGCAAGTCCTTCACCACCGTACACGAGCTTTTCGATCTGAATTTCCATGGGAGATTAGAGGTAGAACAAACTCAATCGCGGAATGCCGGCTTTTTCAAGCAGCCGCTTCTGGAGAAATTGCCGCTGAAGATGGTCGATCTGCGATGCCGCCATTTTTCGGCGATAGGGAGCTAGTTCGCGATCCGCTTCCGCCCGGATCGCCACCAGATCTTCGTCTTTGCTGTTCGCCATCAAGGAGGCAACCAACTTTTCTTCCATCATCGTTAATCGCCGCTCGGTATCCTCGAGCCGTGGCGTCTTTTGTGATTCGAGGTTGGCCGCGAGTTCCCGCAGATCAGCGGCCGTCTGCAGAACGAGCGAATGCGTCGCCTCCGGAACGCGAGCCTTCGCCAAGGTATCCGCATTGCGATGAAGAAAAGTTGCAACTCTCTCGCCTTCGAATCCACTTTCTTTCTTCGGCTTCGCCGCCGGTTCGGCCACAGTTCCCGCCGCAGCATTCTTCATCTCTTCCGCAGCGGCAAGGACCTCTTGTGCACAATACGCCAGGCTGTTCACTTTGCGAGTCTTCGACGGCCGCTGATCATACTTGTCAAAAGCTTCATCGATGCCGCGCAGGGCCGCTTCCAGTGGCACACCAGCTTCCTTCCACGTCTCAATCAACGCCCAGTCCAGCGTGCCCAGCAATAGAATCGTGCCCCGACGCTGCTGAAAATGCTCCTCGATCTCCGTGAAGTAATTGAAATAGTTCTCCACCGTTGCCAGTGTAAATCGGGTTTCGGAGCGAGGGCCACTTTGGTCACTTGCGGGCACACCTGCGCGGCGCATAATCGCGTTATGCGAACTCGCGTGATGTTGTTCGTATTGTTGGTTACCGCGTTTATGAACGGCCAGTCGAAAGATCCCAAAAATCTTTACGGCCGGGCCATCAATGCGCTATCTGGGGCCGGTCCCTCTCGCGATTTTCTTGGCGCCATCGATTTGCTGAAACAGTCGGCTCAGCTTGGCTACACGCCGGCGCAGACCGCATACGGTTACGTGCTCGAAACCGGATTCCATGTTGCTGCGTTTCCCAGAGACGCCGCCGAATGGTACCGTCAGGCTGCCGAAAAGGGCGATGACACCGCGGCCTGGCTCCTGGGACGCATGTACCTAATCGGCCTGATTCCCGGTGGTCCACAGGAAAGAGAAAAGTGGCTCCGCGCTGCTGCCGACGCTGGAAATCCATTTGGCGCCTATTTATTAGCGGTGTCGTTGGATGACCGCGATCCGAATGCGGCGATTCCATTCTTTAAAGCCGCCGCAGAAAAGGGACTGCCTTTCGCTCAGTTAGGCTACGCGCAGGCTTTGAGCGACGGACGTGCGGCCACTCTGAACAAGCACGAAGCTTATGTCTGGTTCATGATCGCCTACGATGCTGGCATACAGGAGGCGCAAGTTCCTTTGCAACTGCTGGAAGGAGATTTGGGAAGCGCCGAAGTCGAGCGCGCCAAGACCGCAGCCAGGGAACTCGAGCCCAAGGTGCTGCGCTCAAACAACGCCCGCGGATGCACCGGCTGGGACGGAGAGCTGGACAAGATTCCATCTCCGCCACCGCTACTGAGCGCGATTTGCAGAGTTGGCTAATGTCATACCGTCTTACTCGTGCCACCCCGCACGAAATGCACGACCAGCGCAATAACCGCCAAAATCAGCAGGAGATGCATCGCTGCCCCGGCGACGTGAAACACCACGAACCCGAAAATCCATGCCAGAAGAAGCACGGCGAACAAGATCAGGAAGAACATCAGGCAGCCCTCCACCAGGGGGCGAACGGTTAGAGCGCAGGCTTACAGGCGAGGGTTGCCGCCTGGATCATGAGAGAAGCTTCCAGGCGTTTGACGCTGTAGAAACGCAACTGCTAGACTGAAAGATCGTCTACTCTCTTCTTTCCAGGATAGTACCTTGCGCAGTTCAGAACGCCATCAACTCAAGCAAGATCAATTTGCGGCCAAGACCCAGGAGACTCTGGATTGGGCATCCCAACACCAGAATGCCCTGACGTATTGGACCATCGGCATCGTAGTCGTTGCCGCTCTCGCCATCGCCGCCTTTTACTACCAGCAGAGCCGGGAACAGAACGCCAGCGCGTTACTGGGAACGGCGATCGAGGAATACTCGTCGCCCATCGTTCCCCCCGGAACTCCACCGATCCCGGGAACGCCGATGTTTACGTCCGTGAGCGACCGCGCCAAATCTGCCAGCGGCAAGTTCCTCGAGATCAGCGAGAAATATACCCACACCGACGCCGGCACTTTGGCGAAGTATTTTCTCGGACTCACCGCCGAGGACATGAACGACAACACCAAGGCGGAAGCGTATCTGAAGGAAGCCTCCGATTCGAGCAACAACGATACGGCTTCCCTGGCGAAGTCTGCGTTGGCTTCGCTCTACCACGACGAGGGCCGAGACCAAGATGCGATCGAGCTGTACAACGAATTGATCGCGAAGCCGACGAATACGGTCTCGAAAGCCGCCGCCCAATTACAGCTCGCAGAGCTTTACGAGACGAAGGATCCCATGCAAGCGAAGAAGCTCTATGCAGAGATTGCCGGGGATAAGGACAACTCCGAGCCGATCATTAATCTCGCAAACGCGCGAATGGCCGCCGTGAAGCAGTGAAATAGTTTTTTGATTTTGGTTTAGGAACGCCGTGCCTTTAGGTGCGGCGTTTGTTTTTTGCGCTCGGATTCCGCCGCAGCGGTGTCTAATTTGATATCGAAGCGCCGCAAACGTGCATCAGAAACTCTGGTGCGCCGTTCGCGATGCGCTATGCTTCTACCTGCAATGACGATCTTTCAAGCTGAAGAGTACGATTTTCGCAAAGCGCGGCGCCGCAACATTATCATCTCGGTCGTAATTGCCGTCGCGCTTATCGCCGCAGTTCTTGGCTGGATCTACCGCAACTGGCCGGAAGAACGCGTTGTGCAGCACTTCATGACGGCCCTCCAGAACAAGGACTACAAGCAGGCGTACGGCATATGGGTCGCTGATCCGGACTGGCAGCAGCACCCGCAGCAACACGCACAATACTCGTTTGATGATTTCTATCGCGACTGGGGACCGGGCGGCGACTGGGGCGTGATTCACTCTTTCAAGGTCGAGGGCTCCACCGTCCCCAAGGATTCTTACAGTAGCAGCAACGGCGTGGTCGTCGCCGTCATCATTAATGGACGGAAGGAGCCCGCCAGCGTCTGGGTGACGAAGAAGGACCACACGCTGTCGTTCTCGCCCTTTGAAGTTGTGCAATGACCGGTATTGGCAAGCTGCTGCTCGTCTTTGGCGGGATGATAGTCCTGCTCGGTTTGATCATTACGTTCGCCGGAAAGACCAACCTCCCCCTCGGACGCCTTCCCGGTGACATCGCCTATCGCGGCAAACACACGTCGTTCTACTTTCCGATCGTCACCTGCATTGTGCTTAGCATCCTGCTCTCGATCGTCATGTGGATCGTCGGGCGCTTCTTGCGCTGAAGTAGTCCACAACCTCAGGTTGGAGCAGATACCGGATCGCCACTACAGCAACAATAATCTTCAGCCCGTGAACGACGATCCCTGCGATCTGGAAGTACGCCACGGCAGCCGAAATCGGCAGTACGGACGTGCCCAGCAACAACGCCGCCGCAATGATGGAGAACCGGCGCATGAAGCTCCAGCCCCGTAGAAGGCCGATGGCCAGAACCACTAACGCAAGCCCTGCGAAGAAATATAGCACCGGCCCCATGCTCGCGTAATCTCCGAGGATGTATCGCCCGAACGCGAACGGCGCCACCGCGGTCGCGACAAGAATGCCGAGGACCAGCAGATATCCGGCGAGCGCGAAACATGCGAACGCGATGATCTGAATCCCTGCCGGACGGGAAAGGACTTGATCGCCGGTCAAAAAGCTTGTCATCGCTCCAGAATCATACTCGTAACTATCGAATTGTCGCGTTCATGAATTCGTGAGCATCCAATGGACGTTCATGCCCAGCGACCACTTCGACGGCAAGCATTTCTTCACTCCGGGCGCTCCTCAGCCGAAAAGTTTTTCCAACGTGCTGCGCTGGATGCTGACTCGCGACCGCGCCACGTGGCATGTGGAACGAGATGCACCCACGTCGCTTCCGCCCGCGCGCGTTTCCGGCAATCAATTGTTCGTCACCTTCGTGAATCACTCGACGGTCCTGATTCAGACAGCCGGCCTCAACATCCTCACCGATCCCATCTGGTCCGAGCGTGCCAGTCCGTTTTCGTTCGTGGGACCAAAACGCTTCAGCCGGCCCGGGATTGGATTCGACAACCTGCCGCCGATTCACATCGTTCTGCTCAGTCACAATCATTACGATCACATGGACCTGCCGACACTCCGGGCTATCCAGAAGAATCATGCGCCGCGGGTTTATGCTCCGTTGGGCAACGGGCGTTACCTCGTACCTGCTGGGATGAAGCGCGCCGTCGAATTGGATTGGTGGCAGGCCGACAAGTACTCCGATCAGCTCACCGTGCATTGCACGCCGTCGCAACACTTCTCCGGACGCAGCCTCGCCGACCGCAACCGCGCGTTGTGGTGCAGTTGGGTGCTGCAAGCCCCGGCAGGCAACATCTACTTTGCCGGCGACACCGGCTTTGGATCTCACTTCCGCGACGTGAAGACCCGCTTCGAGAGCTTCCGCCTTGCCCTCCTGCCGATCGGAGCCTACGAACCGCGCTGGTTCATGTCGCCCGTCCACATGGATCCTGATGAAGC
>CAYWSM010000085.1:0-2499 GCA_964460935.1 uncultured Terriglobales bacterium
GCATAGGCCAGCATTGGAAGACGCTTTTGTATTTCGGCGTTGTCGGCAATGTCGCTTAGCCGCGTCAGTGCACCGATTACCAAGGCATCCGACACTCCAACACGGTTGAGTCCGCCCACGTCCTTGATGTTCACCACCCGCTTCGGCGTGATGATGTCGTCTTTCATCAACGCCAGCAGGTCGGTTCCTCCGGCGAGAATTTGAGCATTCGTACCCAGCAGACCAACTGCCTGTTGTGTCGTCTTCGGAGCTGCGTATTCAAACTGTCGCATTACGCGCCTCCTTTCGCGCCGGACGCTAATGCGGCCAGCACTCTGTCGGGGGTGATGGGAATTTGCGGCACGCGCACGCCAATGGCGTTCGCCACCGCGTTCGAGATACATGCGCCAGGCGAAATCACCGGAGGCTCACCCAAGCCTATGACTCCCCTCTCGTCGTAGCCGGGGCCGGTCATCATGTGCACCACCAACTCGCCGATATCGCCGATGCCGGCGAGACGGTAGTGCTCCATGTTGGCGTTCAGCATGTGTCCCGAGATGGGGTCCATCACCTTCTCTTCGTATAACGAATACGATATGCCCATAATCAGCGCGCCCAGGCACTGACTCTCGGCAGTCCTCAGGCTGATCACCAGGCCGCAATCCTGCACCGCGACCATCTTGTTCACCCGCACGATGCCGGTTTCGGTATCGACGGAGACATCGGCCATCTGCACGCCGCCGACACCGCTGTTGGTCAGGTCTGGCGGATGCTCCCTGTCCGGATTCTTCCCTCTCACGGTCATCGGCATAGCGCCAAGTTTCGCGCAAGCTTGTTTCCACGTAAGGCTTCGGTCCGGCGCTGTGGCGACGAAAATCTTGCCGTTCTTCGCCGCCAGCTCTTCCGGCTTCGCATTCAACGACGGAGCCACCTTCGCAAACATCTGATTCAGTGCCTGCACCGCCGCTCGACGTGTCGATGACGAAACTCCGCCGATCGTCGTACTGCCACCCGATCCACCCGAGACCGGATAGTTGCTGTCGCCAATAAGCAGCTTGATGTCATTTATCGCCAGTCCCAGCGTATCCGCTGCCACCATCAGGATCGCCGTCCGGGTTCCGGTGCCGAGATCCTGAGTACCCATCTTGATCTCGACAGTGCCATCGGGATGCACAGTCAGGTCACAGTCGCTGGCATGACCGCGTCCGCCCCATGTGTGGATCGACAGCCCAAGCCCGCGCTTTACCGGACCCGGAGTGGTATCACCACGGGGATGCCAGTTCTTCTTCCAGCCTATTAGTTCATCGGCCTTCGCCAGTTCTTCGGCATAGATCTTGGCACGCGGACCGGTGTAGTCGATGTTCTTCAAGAACACATCGTAAGGATCCATACCCAGCTTGGCCGCCAGGTCGTCGATCGGACACATGGTCAGGACCGCCGCTTGCGGATGGTTCGGTGCACGCCATGCACGAGCCGGACCTATGTTCGTGGCGACCGCAATATGCGACTTCCGCTGATGAGGAATGTCGAAGACGTACGGGAGTGGTGGCGCACCTCCACCGCCAGGCCCGCCAGTTCCCCAGGAGTTCGACTCCCACCCTGTGATGGTGCCGTCTTTCTTCGCCGCAACGCGAACGTTGGCGTAAGCGGAAGGTCGCGCACCCGCTACTTCCAACTCGCTACGCCGGTCGTTGAACATCTTCACGGGCGCGCCGCCAGCCATTCTCGAGAGCTGGGCCGCGACGACACTCCAACGATCAGGCGAAAACTTGCTGCCGAATCCGCCACCGACATGATCCTGATGCTGGTGAATATCTGTTGCCGGAATCCCCAGCGGACCGGCCAACTGTCCGGCCATACCCGACACGTTCTGCGTCGAGATGCGCGCTTCTACTTTGCCATTCGGCAACCACGTCATCACTGCACCGTGCGATTCGAGGCAGCAATGCGTGATCACCGGCACGCCGTAGTAGCCTTCGCTGACCACTTCAGCTTCCTTGAATGCCACATCGGGATCGCCCTGCACCTTCTCCGCCGCACGTTTGTATGGCGATTTCGTCTTCGGTTTGACGTCGAGATGCTGCGGCGCTGTCCGGATCGCATCCACCAGCGCATCCGGCGCGCCTTCTTCCTTAAATTCCTTCAGATCATCCGGTTCCGGCTTGAAGGTGATGCCGTCCGACTTTAGTCGCGGAATTAATTGGTTCGCCGGAACCTGGTTGGCCAGTGCGTCCCAGATATCGTCTTCCGACAATGGACCTGTATCTTCCTGCACGTCACTCGGCGTCGGTTCGGGCGCATCGATCACCCTGTGCGGAAGCACTTCATACTCGACCTTCACCGCGCGGGCTCCGTCTTCTGCCGCATGTTCGCTCGTTGCCGCGATTCCGACAATCTCATCCCCGGCCCAATGGATTTCAGTTCCCTGCTTCTGGATGACTTTGACCGCCTTCACGCCGGGAACTCGCCGTGCAGCCGAGATATCGAGGCTTTTAATGCGGCAGTGAGCGTAAGGCGAAC
>CAYWSM010000086.1:0-10568 GCA_964460935.1 uncultured Terriglobales bacterium
CGAGCCGCTAAAGCTCCCGCTCCAACCGTAACTGCGAGTACAACTGCGATAAGGGTTTTCTTCTGCATCTGGGTTCTCCACAACCGATCCTGTGATCGGACCGTTGTACCCATATAAACGCAAAAAACAGGCAGACGAATGTAAGGAAGTGTCAGGGAGAATAGAAAGGATGGTGCGAAAGGGGGGACTCGAACCCCCACGGTTTTACCCGCCAGATCCTAAGTCTGGTGCGTCTGCCAATTCCGCCACTTTCGCACTGCTCACTCGCGGAAGCAACGAGTGTATATCGAATTATGCGGGGCAACGACAATTGTAGCGCGTTTAACGGGTCAAATCAGGTCCGGAATTTACTTCTAGCTCACAGGGCGTCATTAACATTGCAAACCGATTGATGCTCGTCCCGGGGGTGCCTGTACCATTGATTCGCCGCAGGTCCCGATGGGTCTTTACTTGCCTGTTTTGAGTCGTTCAGACTAAACATGCTCGCATACGCGCTACAATCGATCCACGCCACCGAAGGAGGACACTGTAGATGAAATTACATTTCTTGCCTCGCCTGCTCGCGCTGTTCGTAGTTCTGGCCTGTACGTCGCCAGCATGGTCGCAGAACATCGTGTCGTGCAACTCTGACGACATGGGATACCACACGTGTAATATCGGCCCTAACCGCGGCGTTACCCTATACCGCCAGCATAGCGATGCGCAGTGCATCCAGGGCCAGACGTACGGCGTTCGCGGACAGCAGCTCTGGGTGAACCGCGGATGCCGCGCTGAATTTCAGGTAAACACCAGTGGCGGAGGCCGTCGCGGCTGGAACAATGGGCACAATAATTACGGTAATAATGGCTACGGCAACGGCGGCTACGGCGGCAGTGCCCGCACCGTGACCTGCTCGTCGGACGACATGCATCGTCACACTTGCGATGTTGGGCCGAATGGCGGAATTCGCCTGATTCGGCAGCGCAGCGATGCGCGTTGCGATTTCAATCGCACGTACGGCTTTAACCGGAATCAGATCTGGGTTGACCGCGGATGCCGCGCCGATTTCGAAGTGAGCCCCCAGGGTCACCGTAGATAAGCAGCGGATTTCTCCGCCAATTACATTCATAAACAACAAAGCCTCGTCATTTCGACGAGGCTTTGAACTTTCGGCAAGCGGTTAGACGCTGAAGGACGATCCGCAACCGCAGGTGCTTCTGACGTTCGGGTTCTCGAACTTGAAGCCTGCGCCTTCGAGCGTTTCGACGTAATCGACTGTCGCGCCATTGAGGTACATCATGGAGGTGGCGTCAACGAAGACTTTGAGGCCGTCGATGTCGAGGACCTTGTCCATCATGCCGGCGCCGTTCTCGAATGACATCGAGTACGAGAAGCCGGAGCATCCGCCGCCGACTACGCCAACGCGCAGACCAGCGGGAACAGGATTCTGCTGCGCCATGATCTCTTTTACCTTGGCCACGGCGGTTGGGGTCATGTTAACCGGTTGTGTCTTTGGAACTGTGCCGATGGTCGGCGTTTCGGTCGTTGCCATTCCTCTTCTCCTAAAAGGATCCTGGGCGGATTATAGCACTTCGAGGGTTGCCCGACCCGCCTAAATGGCCAGGTATGCGAACCCAGTATCCAATAAATAGGATGAAAATCAGGGGCTTAGGGTCGCAGAAAAGCATAGATCCTTCGTCAGACTGGCGTCCTCCCCATGACGCCTTGGGCGGAGGTACATAGTGCCCGAACGTAGCTACTTGGGAATAGAGATATAATGCACGCAAGGCCCCTCCTACCCGTCCCTGCGTCAGTGGGGATTCGCGGGGATAGAGTATGCGGGACCGCTCCAATCGCGAATGCGAGGTGGCGCATGTCCTCAACGCTGGAGATGCTGCTCATAGTCTGGGGCGTTCTGACAGCCCTTCTGTTGATCCTTCTGATTTACCGCAGCACCCTTTCCATGCATGAAGAAGACCGGATTTATCTGGACGATGCCGAGGTCCACATGCAGCGAGAGCAGGATGAGATTCACGCAAAGATGAATCGCATCGTGTGGCCGGTGCGCGTGCTGGGTGGCGCGTCGGCATTGCTGTTGCTGGTAAGTGCCGGAGTCTGGATCTACGAAGGTTGGAGCCGGGTGCAATAAAGCCCGCGGACAATGAAGTGGCACGGCTGGATGGGGTGAGTCCAGCCCGAGGGAGAAGTGTGTGTGAAAAGCGAGACCCCTCGCAACTGTCCGCTACAACAGACGAGCGACGAGGTCGTAAGCGTGGGACTCGGTGATCTCGCAGCGGTGGAACTGACCAGGCTGAATGTCCTCGTGATCGCCGAAGTCGTTGATGAAGACCTTGCCGTCAATCTCCGGGGCATGCATTTCGGTGCGCCCTTCCCAAAGCAGATCGGATTCGGATGATGGCCCTTCGATGAGGATGTCGAATTGACGTCCGACGAGGGATTTCTTTGCCTTCCGGCTGATCTGCTTTTGGATCGACATCAGCTTCTTCGCCCGGGTGTTGATCTCTTTCGGCGCTAACTGGTGGTCGAGATGATGAGCTTTCGCGCCTTCCTGGTCGGAGTAAGCGAACGCCCCAAGCCAATCGAACTTCGCGGCTTTGACAAAATCGCAGAGTTCGGCGAAGTCCTTCTCGGCTTCTCCAGGGAATCCGACGATGAAGGAACTGCGAAGGGTGAGGTTGGGGATGGTGGCGCGCATCTTCTCAATCGATTGCAGGAAGATGTCGCTTCCAGCGCCACGTTTCATAAGCTTCAAAACATTGGGCGAAGCGTGCTGGAGCGGGACATCGATGTAGGAGCAGACCTTGTCGTGCTTCGCAATAGTATCCAGTAACTTTCCCGTTACCTTGTTGGGATAAGCATACAGAAAGCGTACCCAGCAGAGACCTTCGATTTGCGCGAGCTTTTCAAGCAGGAGCGCGAGTCCATCTTTCAAGCCGAGGTCTTCGCCGTAGCAGGTAGTGTCCTGGCCGATGAGCGTGATTTCCCGTACGCCGGAGCGCGCCAAGTGTTCGGCTTCGGCGACGACGGATTCGAATCGGCGCGAGCGAAATTTGCCACGAAGCTGCGGGATGATGCAGAAGGTGCAGGGGTGATCGCAACCTTCGGCGATCTTGATGTAAGCCGTGTGCTTCGGGGTGGCAAGGATGCGCGGTGTGTCTTCGTCGTAGAGATAGTTGGGGAGATCGGCGATGGCGCCGTCCCATTCGGTGCGAGCAAAACGTCCGGATTGCTCGCGGGCATCGCCTTCGGGCCGGGAGTTGAGGACGACTAGGTCAGAAGCCGGACGGGCTTGGAAGCCCGGCCCCACATCTTGTGATCCTTTGGTGGGCACGACACCTGTGGCGCCCAATATCTGTACCAACTCTCCCGTGCCGACGACGGCATCAACTTCGGGAATGTCTTTCTGGATCTCTTTGCGATAACGCTCGACCAGGCATCCGGCGACCACAACTCGTTTTGCGTTGCCGGTCTTCTTGTGCTCGACCATTTCCAGGATGGTGTTGACGGATTCCTGCTGGGCGGAGTCGATGAACGAACAGGTATTGACGACGATGACATCAGCGTCCTCGGCGCGCGGGGTGAGTTCGGCGCCGGCACGGGCGAGCAGACCCATCATGACCTCGGAATCAACGAGGTTCTTGGGGCATCCCAGCGAGACAAAACCGACTTTGGTGGCCTTCGGCTTGGACTCGGTTTCAGGCTGGGGGGATACAGTGAGCGTTACGTCGGACATGCAGTTCATCTATTTTAGCAGCCTTACAGTGCAACATCGGCTTGAGTTGAAGATCTTTCACCACGGATTTGGCGAATGAGACGGATTTTCGCGGATTATTTTGAGAGTTTGAAGACCCAGTTCGCCGCAGCAGTGGTGCGGTCCCTAATCCTTCTTAGTTCCGGCGATCTCTTCGTACAACTCTGGCAGTTGCTCGGCGTCGGGGGCGGACTCACCGAAGCGGGCGCGTTCGTAGCGTTCGGTGAAGCGGGAGACGGCGTCCTGAAGTTGCCGTTCGGGGATGGCTTTGACGAACTCAGAGGGCGTTTGCGTGGGCGTTTTGACGTAGCCCTGCCAGGCTACGCGTTTGAGCATACGCGAGTACCAGATGCTGGCTGCCTGTTGGGGAGCCCGGGAAGGGCGGCGAGCAATGGCACGGCGATGAAGCGTCCGCAGGATGAACCGCAGATTCCACAGGATAACCGCGAGCAACGCAACGGCGACAAGCGTGACTATTCCGGTACGCGGATCATGCGTAACCCTGTCGTTAAGATTGCGGGCTCGTTTAACAAGGGTCATGTATTTCAGGCGCAGCCACCGGCGGAGATCGAACGCGGTCCGTTGAGCCTTAGTGACGGTGCTGAGCGTCAGCGAGCGTTGGTGGCCGAAGTCGTAGTTGACGACCCACTCGCGCCAGAATTCCTGGGCGGCGTCGAGGTAAAGGCGCATGCGGCTCCAGGTGGTGACTTCCGGCAACGCTTCCCCCGGCGTGGGATCGAAGGAGTACCAGCCAACGCTGGGGATGTAAGCCTCTACCCAGGTATGAGCATTGCGGGCACGAACAATGTAGCTGCCCGTGAGATCGTTGTACTCGCCGTTGCGGAATCCGTTCACGATCCGCGATGGGATGCCGATCGACCGGAGCATGACAGCCATGGTCGAGGCGAAGTATTCGCAGTGTCCGCGTTTGCGGACGAACAGGAAATCCGCAATCGGATCTTGCGGAATGCGATCGGGAAGCTGCAACGTGTAGGCGAAGTTTTCCCGCAGGTACTGTTCGATGGCGGCGGCGCGGTCGTAATCGGTATGTGCGGAAGCGGTGACCTGGTGGGCAAGTTCGCCGACACGTGGATCGAGTTTTGGCGGCAGATTGGTGTAAAGAATCGCGAATCCCGCCGGATACTTGCCCGACTGCGAACGTAGCTTCTTGGCGGACGGTTGAAATATCTGAGAAACCGCCTCGTAGCTTTCGGTGAGGTGATTGCGGTCGGTGTTCGAGATGGAGCCGTTGTCGTCGATGGAGATTTCGCGGAAGCGCCCTCCTAGCTCGATCGGGACCGGCGCGAGAAAGACAATGTTGGTCCCTAGAGGCTCGATGACGACTTTATAGCGAAGCATGCTGAATTCGCTTGGGCTGGGAATCTGGGCCGGCAGATTCAATTTGCGAACCTCGATGCGCCGGAGCATGTATCGGCCGGAGTAGGACTCCTGTTCCTCAAGACTGTTGGCCTCGTTGCTCCATCTCTTGCCGTCGAAGACGGTGAGTGCCATGCCGCGCCATTTCAGATCGGGATCGACCGGCTGATCGGTTTGAATGTGCATGACGACCTGCTCGGTTTGCTGAATGCGTCCGATGGTGCCGAGATTGACGTTGTCGCTGAAGCCGGTGACTACATCGCTGTGCGGGCCGAAACTGCTGAGATACCCGGCAGAGAAACGCGGAAGCATGAAGAACAGAACCCCAGACCCAACAACGATGGCCAGCACAATCATCAACGCATTGCCGGAGAGCGAGATGGCGAGGCGGCGTTCGGTGTGAGGCGCAGCAGGGGATTGGCCGTAGTGCTTCGAGTTCTTCAGAGAGCGGCGGATCTCCATGCTGACGAACGTATTTACCGCGAGCAATGTGAAGAGAACGAATGATGCGAAGAAGACCGAATCTACGGTCAGCACGGAGGCCGCAAGCACAGCTAGAAAGGCGAGAACGGCAAGGTAAATGTAGTCGCGTTCTCGCTGGATGGAAAAGATCTTGACGACAAGGCTAAAGAGAACAAGGTGGACGCTCGCCGTAACGTATGTGCCGCTGACGAGAAACAGATCAACGGCGAATACCAGCACATAGACCAGCGTCAGGTAGTTTGCCCATTTGTCGGGGATCTTGAAGTCGCTGTTCTTGATCAGCAGGTATCCACGGATAACCAGCGCGATAGCGACAAAGGCGACGGAGAGGGGATCGAGGCGTCCGGTAGAGAAAAGCGTGGCGAACCCAACCGTGATGAGCAAAAAAAGCGAAACCTGGAAATAGCGCTCCACAATCGCGGCAATATCGCGGGTGTGTTTGCTGGGAGCACTCATCAGGCCCAGAGGATGGGTGGAGTCAGCCACAGAGACATTATCTATTCATTTAGCGGGTAGGTCACTGACCATTGGGTCATCGGCCAAGGTATGTCTCAGATTGAAGAAAACCAGATTGCAAGTTCCAGATTGCGAAATTGAACGGGGGAGCGGCGATGTCGCTAAAAAAAAGAAAGAAAGAAGGAGCCGTCTCACGGGAAAATTGCAAAACGGCTCCTGGTGAGTGGCAGCGCTTTGTCACGACGCTTTTGCTCGGCTACGCAGTTTCAGTGCGCCGAGAGCGCCGAAAGCCAGTAGCGTCAGAGAAGCAGGCTCCGGGGTGCCGATAAATGGTTGCGGAACACCATACGGGTAGTCCTCACCCGGGATCTTCCACTCGTCGCCCGGTTTCGGAATATAAAAGGTGTCTGTCGTCACATAGCTCTGGGAGTACTGGTTGTCCCACAGACCCTTCCAGTAGCTATCGAATCCGGGGCCGGGGCCGCCGATCGCCAGTATCGTCCAGATATCGTCCTGGAGAGCCGTATTGCCTGGATTCAGCAGGATTTGATCGGCATACCAAGCCGCTTCATTCCACTCGGCTTTCGTCGGAGTAGGAAACGTGCCGTTGCTGGTGACGTTGTCGAGGTTGAACGCGTTGATGTACCACGATTCGCCATTACTGTTTTTATTGTTCTGGGAAGCGCAGACCATCCACTCGACCGTGGAGTCCAGTTTCATCTGGTAGGGACCAGGGTCGCCGTAGGGATGGCTGATCAAGGTAAGGGTGTCTGCTGATGCAAGGCAGGTAAGCCCCGCACAAAAGACGAGAAGCGAGAGCGCGAAGAGGGTTTTCTTCATCACGAGTGTCTCCTATCGGCCAGTCTGGTACGACTCGATTCAGAAATCAGGCCCAGAAATATTGCATAACTAACACGATTGGGATTGGAGCCGCCCTTTGTTCGTCCCCTGGCCCGTGATGATGGATGGATTATGCTCGCGCCCCAAATTTCCCACAATACGATCGAGCACCATCTTTAGTTGCTGAATGCGAGTTGAAGGTGGCCTGCGACGGTGTGCTGTTGTTGCGGCGAATTACGCCGTCGTTTCGATATTGGCTGACGCCTCCTCAAAAGGTTTTTCCTTCCGTTTCGAGGTGAGGGAGGCCATGTCGCGATCATGCTACTGAGCTGAGCCAGTCTTTCGTGAAGAGTAGTTTTTATGTGGACGGATAAGGAGATGGTAATATGAAAAGTCGGGCATCGGTCTCACGCGTTACATTCCCGCCAACCCCGCCAGGTCCGGAAGGAAGCAACGGTAACGGGCTCTTGTTAGTGCAGTGAGGTAGCCGGTGTCCGGCTATTTTTTTGTGTTCAGGTGCCAATGTTCAGGCGTGGAACGTAGGCATTCGTCCCCGGACACTTGAATCCGAGGGCGGCTGGGAACATAATTTGGGCCGGAGGTCAGTATGCGACTCACCCGCCTCCTTCTTGCCACACTGATCGTTCTTCTCAGTCCTCGCTCCGCTATCAGCCAGAATCTGCCATCAAAAGATAGCTCTGCGCCTTCTCCGCGTGCGGATTATGTTCGCCCATGGAATGGAAATAGTGTGTTGAAGACAAAGCCCATCTCTCGAGGATTCTTTGTCGAGGATCGCCAAAGAGACGACGATCTGTGCTTCGTCCTGCATACATTTGTCGTGGCCCGCGTAGACCCGGATTCGGACTACACCAGACCGATCGCGCATCGTACGTGCACGCCTGCGAATCACTTCCAGACGAAAGCAGCGGTAGCGACTCCGTCAACTCAGCGGTAAGTTCCCGCACCTGGCGCGGCTTCTCTGCGCGATGTCACACGCATGAAGTAACTGCCTCATAGACAATCGTCACTGCAATCCCGCACAATACTTGTTTGCGTCATACAGGAGCGAACTCATTGCCTAATCGCGTGAAGATCTCTGCGCTCGGAACCTACGTTCCGCCGCGCATTCTCGATAACTACGATCTCGAAAAGATGGTTGACACCACGCATGATTGGATAATCGAGCGGACCGGAATCCGTGAGCGGCATCTGGTCGATAAGGGCGTGGCGACGAGCGATCTTGCCACCGAGGCGGCGAAGAAAGCCCTGGCCCAGCGCGGAATTCCTGCCACCGATCTGGAAGCGATCATCGTGGCGACGGTTACACCGGACATGATGTTTCCGGCGACGGCGTGCCTTGTACAGAACAAGCTGGGATCGCCGAAGGTCTGGGGATTCGACCTGATCGCCGCCTGTTCCTCATTCGTTTATGCCCTCCAGGTGGGAACGCAGTTTGTGCGCACTGGTATTCACAAGAAGGTGATGGTGATTGGGTCGGACGTGATGTCGTCGATCATCGATTACACCGATCGTGCCACCTGCGTGATCTTCGGCGACGGAGCAGGGGCGGTGATTTTAGAGCCTTCGGAGGACGAGGGAATCGATATCCTCGACTTCGAGCATGAGATCGATGGCACCGGCGCCTGCTCGCTGTACATGCCGGGCGGTGGAAGCTTGAATCCTCCCACGCATGAGACGGTGGATAAGAAGATGCACTACGTGCATCAGGACGGTCAGGCGGTGTTCAAGTTTGCCGTGAAGAAGATGGCCGAAGTTTGCGAGAACCTGCTTTCGCGCAACGGCCTGACCGGCCACGATGTAGATTGCTACATTCCTCACCAGGCGAACCGGCGCATCATCACAGCCACGGCGGATCGCGTCGGGCTTGATCCAAACAAAGTAATCATCAACATTGATCGGTATGGGAATACGACATCGGGAACGATCCCTCTCGCCATGCAGACTGCCTTGGATGAACGCAAACTGAAGAAGGGCGACTTAGTGCTGCTGTCCGCCGTCGGAGCTGGATTCACCGTGGGAGCGGCCCTGCTGAGGTGGGGATACTAAATCCGATAATTGGGTAAACAGTAATCGGTAAAGTGACAAGGCTCGGTCTGTTGATCGAGCCTTTTGCTTTTGGGCGCAAGATACGGATGGATCGATCGCCATCACTGGCGGGACAATCGAAGTATGAGCGCGACGATCAGGAGCAAAATTCAGAATCTGGATTGGCCGACGATTGCTGCCGGTCTGCATGAGGGCGGATACGCACTAACTCCATCGTTATTGACTTCATCGGAGTGCAAGGAATTGATCGCGATGTATCCGGATGAGAATCGCTTCCGCAGTCACATCATCATGGCGCGGTATCGATTCGGATCGGGTGATTACAAGTATTTCAACTACCCGCTGCCCGAGATCGTGCACGAGTTGCGCCATGAGTTTTACTCGCAATTGGCTCCCGTGGCGAACGACTGGAATGAGAAGCTTGGAATAGAGCAGCGTTTTCCGGCGCAACATGACGCGTTGCTGAAGCTTTGTCATCAACGGGGACAGAAGCGGCCCACGCCTCTCCTGCTGCATTACGAAACTGGCGATTACAACTGCCTGCATCAGGACCTGTACGGGGAAATTGCGTTTCCACTGCAACTCACGTGCTTTCTCAGCGGGAAAAACGACTACACCGGCGGCGAATTCGTGCTGCTGGAGCAGCAACCGAGGGCACAGTCGAAAGCGGAGGCGATCGCTCCGGAACGGGGTCAGGTACTAGTGTTCACGACCCGGTATCGTCCCAAAAGAGGAAGCCGCGGTTACTTTCGCGTGAATGTCAGGCACGGAGTCAGCAAGGTCCAATCCGGAGTGAGATATACGTTGGGCATTCCGTTTCACGATGCCGAGTGAAGCGGATTACTTTGGTACTCGGAACTCTTGGACACGGCCATGGGTTTCTTGTCGGCAAGCTGGGCGTGAGAGAACATGGAATCGGGTAACGTTGGCTACTATATGTCGAATTTCGAAGTACTTCAGGAGCTGTTAGGATTTGATTCACCCACGCCGGCCGGAGTCTGCGAAGCGATTTCAAAGGTCTTCCAGATGCGGCCGACGGACGTGGGTCTACTCGCCTTGGAAGGCGATCATCTGAAATTTCTGTATCCGGCAGAACTGCAATCAGCGGGAGTGATTCCGCTGGCGAGTTCTGCTGTGGCAGCGCGGTGCGCGGGCGATCGAAAGTCGCTGTTGTTCAATCGCTTTCCTTTGGTTCCTCACCACACTGTCTTCGAGCGGATTCGCCTGAACAATGCTAAGCCGCTGGCGGAACTGCCAGATCCGATTCAGAAGCTGATGTCGGCGCCGATTGTCGGTAGCGATGGTGTGCTGCTGGGCGTCGTGCAGGTCTGCCGGAAGGGAATGACTCCGGTGATCGCAGGGCCGGATTTTACTGCGGCCGATCTGCGCATGCTCGAGACCGTTGCAAACCGGGTCGCGGTGATCATGATGGCCGGATTCAATACTCGCCTCGAACCGCAGAGCGACCCATTGCGCTTTTCCAAGCGAGGCAAACAGGCGAACGCGTAAATCGTGCGTTTCTGATAAGGATGGCCACCTTGCGGTGGCCATATTCAGATAACCAAATATTCAGACAACCTGATCGTTACGGATG
>CAYWSM010000087.1:0-18487 GCA_964460935.1 uncultured Terriglobales bacterium
CGGGCTTCTTCGGCACGCTTGGCACGGGCTTCGGCGCGCTTCTGGCGCTTCTCGTCGATGACCTGTTCGGAACCCATCAGTTCGATGTATACCTTCTCAGCGCCATCGCCGATCTGGAATCCCTTGCGAATGATACGGGTGTATCCGCCATTGCGATCGCCCATGCGGGGAGCAACGGTGCCAAACAATTTGTCCACCGCCTCGCGGGTCATCAGGAACCCGGACGCGATACGGCGCGAGGAAACGTCTCCGCGCTTGCCCAGGGTGATCATTTTTTCGACCTGCGGGCGGAGTGCCTTAGCCTTCGCCGCGGTGGTCTCGATACGCTCTTCCATCACGAGCGAAGTCACCAGGTTGCGCAGAAGGGCGCGGCGGTGACTGGTATTACGTCCGAGTTTCTTGCCTGCTTTGAGGTGACGCATTGTCTAATCCTTCAAAAACTTTATAAAAGCCAGTATTTCAGTTCATCAGTTTCTCAGTCTCTTAACTGAGAAACTGATGAACTTATCTTTCTAGTCGCCGTAGATCGAGGTTGCGGGCTGCGCGCCGGGGACGGCGTTGCCGTGCTCGTCGATCTTCATGCCAAGGCTCAGGCCCATGGTGGCGAGAATTTCTTTGATCTCGTTCAGCGACTTGCGCCCGAAGTTTTTGGTCTTCAGCATCTCGGCTTCGGTCTTCTGGACCAGTTCGCCGATGGTCTGAATGTTCGCGTTCTTCAGGCAGTTATAGCTGCGGACCGAGAGTTCGAGTTCCTCGACCGAACGGTTGAGGTTCTCGTTGCGGATCTGCGGCTTGCCGCTGCGATCCTCGGAGCTGGAAACCATCGACGGCTCGATCTCTTCCTCGAAGTTGATGAAGATCGTCATGTGATCCTTCAGCAGCTTCGCGGCGAGTCCGATCGCGTCGGCAGGGTTAACGGAACCGTTAGTCCAGACTTCCAGCGTCAGCTTGTCGTAGTCGGTGATCTGACCGAGACGGGCAGCTTCGACCGTGTAGTTCACCTTGCGCACGGGCGAGTGAACGGAGTCGATCGGAATGAAGCCGAGTCCGAGGTCCTCGTCGAAGTTCTTGTCGGCCGAAACGTAGCCGCGGCCGCGCTTCAGGCGCATTTCCATATCGAGCTTGCCGCCCTCGGAGACCGTCGCGATATAGACGTTCTTGTCGAGGATCTCGACGTCGGAGTCGGTCTCGATCATGCCGGAGGTGACGACACCCGGCTGATCGGCGCGCAGGTAAATGGCCTTCGGACCTTCGCCGTTGAGCTTGAACGGAATCTGCTTCAAGTTCAGGATCACGTCGGTCGCGTCTTCCACGACTCCGGTGATCGACTGGAACTCGTGCAGCACACCTTCGATCTTAACGGCCGTGATAGCCGCGCCTTCAATCGAACTCAGCAGTACGCGACGAAGCGCGTTGCCGATGGTGGTACCGAATCCGCGCTCGAAGGGCTGTGCCCAGAAGCGTCCGTATTTATCGTTGAGCGTCTCGGTGTCAGTGGCGAGGCGCTTGGGCTTTTGGAAACCTTTCCAAAGCATTCGTTGTTTCTCCTTCCGTCCCTGTGGCTCAAGGCTGAACTCTGGCCCGAGAGTTCTTATTCAGCCAAGGCGGATCGGGACCGGAAAATGGGCCAAACCCAATTAGTAAGTTAGTAATTTGGTAAGTTAGTGAATTTCCTTTTCGATCCGCACATCTCTGCAGACCGATTTACTCATTTACTAACTTACTCATTTACCAATTCGCAATAACGTTATCGTTACTTGCTATACAATTCGACGATGAGCTGCTCGTTGATCGGGAGGTTGATGTCCTCACGCTTCGGCAGCGCATTCAATGAGCCCTTGAGGCCTTCGCGATCGACCGTCAGCCACGTGGGCGCGGTCTGATGGCTGGCAAACTCGCTGGCGTTCTTGACCACGTCGAGATTCTTCGCTTCTTCGCGGACCGAAATCTCATCGCCCACACGGACCTGGTACGAAGGAATGTTGACCTTCTTGCCGTTGACCGAGATGTGGCCGTGGCGCACAAGCTGGCGCGCTTGACGGCGGGCATTGGCGAATCCGAGGCGGAACACGATCGTGTCTAGGCGGCGTTCCAACTGCTGGAGCAGGATTTCGCCGGTGACGCCGGTGGCGTTCGACGCAACTTCGTAGTAGTTGCGGAACTGGTTCTCACCGACGAAGTAGATACGCTTTGCCTTCTGCTTTTCGCGGAGCTGAAGACCGTATCCGACGACCTTCGTCTTCTTGTCCTTACCGTGCTGTCCGGGAGCGTAGTTGCGCTTTTCAACGGGGCACTTATCGGTGAAACACTTTGCGCCCTTCAGGAAGAGCTTCATGCCTTCGCGACGGCAAAGGCGGCAGACTGCATCTTTATAACGAGCCAATTTGTTCTCCTGTTTCCATGAATCGGTTTACGGGGAGGCTTCCCTTTCTTCCCGATCCTCTAAATCTGTTCATCTATCATTTCGCCATCTCTTCATCTGGATTCAAATGGACAGATGATGAGATGTAGAGATGGTGAGATCACACGCGGCGGCGCTTCGGCGGACGGCAACCGTTGTGCGGAATCGGAGTCACGTCCTTGATGTTGCGGACTTCGATGCCAGCAGCGGCCAGCGCGCGGATCGCCGACTCACGGCCCGAACCCGGACCGCTGACGCGAACTTCCACGCTGCGGAGACCGTGATCGCGCGCCATGTTGGCGGCGTTCATCGCAGCCTGCTGGGCCGCAAACGGAGTGCCCTTCCGGGATCCGCGAAAGCCGAGCGAACCGGAACTCTTCCACGAAATCACGTTACCTTCCTGGTCGGAAATCGTAACGATCGTGTTATTGAACGACGCCTGGATGTGAACGACTCCATAAGGAACGTTCTTGCGCTCGCGGCGCTTGAAGGTCTTACCCTTCTTACCGCCCTTTGCTTTGCTATCGCCCGCGCCCGCGGACGCCTGTGCTTTTGCCATGTTTGGTTCTCAGTTCTCAGTTTTCGGTTATCGGTAAAAGCTCGTCAGGTGCGGTCGCCGTGGTTCTAAAACCGATAACCGACGACCGACAACCGACAACTTGTTTCCTATGTCTTGGCCGCGGCCTTTTTCTTGTTTGCAACCGTCCCCTTACGCGGACCTTTGCGGGTACGCGCGTTGGTGTGCGTGCGCTGGCCACGGACCGGCAAGCTGCGGCGATGACGGTATCCGCGATAGCTGCCGATTTCGATCAGCCGCTTGATGTGCATCGAGATATCTTTGCGGAGGTCGCCTTCGACGTCGCCTTCGTTCTCGATGACCTGGCGGATACGGTTGACTTCGTCTTCCGCGAGATCCTGGATTTTCTTCTCGGGATCGACGTTGGCGGCCTGCAGGATCTTGAAAGACCGCGAGTTGCCGATGCCGTAGATGTAAGTCAGTCCGATCACCGCGCGCTTGTTACGGGGTAGATCAACACCTGCAATACGTGCCATTGTTCTGTAAACCTCTTATCCCTGACGTTGCTTATGCTTCGGGTTTTCGCAGATGACACGCACCACACCGTGGCGGTGAATCACCTTGCACTTATCACAAATCTTCTTAACGGAAGCCCGTACCTTCATAATTCAGTTCCAGTTTCCAGTTTCCAGTTTTGAGCTGGAAACATAGTCTGCGGCGTAGCCGCGTTATTTATACCGGTACACAATTCGTCCGCGGGTCAAATCGTATGGCGAAAGCTCCACCGCGACACGGTCGCCGGGCAGAATGCGAATGAAGTTCTTGCGCATCTTGCCGGAGACATGAGCTAAAACCTGATGCTTGTTTTCCAGTTCTACCCGGAACATCGCATTGGGCAGCGGCTCGATCACCACCGCCATGACTTCAATTGCGTCTTCCTTGCTCATTCAACCTCAGGGGCCGATGCCCCAATAAATTTCACTCATGCGCGTTAAGCTCGCGCGCCGCTCTTGCCGCTTCCAGTACGTCAGTTCCTCAGTACGTCAGTTCATCAGGCCAGGCGCTCACCAGATTACCGACGAACTGATGAACTGAAATACTGAGGAACTCTATTGCGTCAAAATCACTGGCCCGTCGCTGGTCACCGCGACACAGTGCTCGAAGTGCGCACTCAGGCTGCCGTCTTCGGTCACCGCTGTCCACTTATCTTCCAGCACCCGGGCTCCCGGACGGCCAACATTGACCATCGGCTCGATCGCGATCACCATGCCTTCGCGAAGACGGGCGCCGTGTCCGCGCGTACCAAAATTTGGGACCTGCGGATCTTCGTGCAACTTGGTTCCAATGCCGTGCCCGACGAACTCACGAACCACGCTGAAGCCGTTTGCCTCTACATATTCCTGCACGGCCGCGCCGACGTCTCCAATCGTATTCCCGACCCGAGCCTTCTCAATGCCCTTGTACAACGACTCCCGCGTAACCTGCAGGAGCTTCTGGATGGTCTCGCTCTGGCCATTCCCTACCGGGACCGTTACAGCCGCATCTCCGTAGTAGCCATCGAGGACTACACCGCAATCGATCGAAACGATATCGCCCTCTTTGAGCACCCGCTTGTCGTTCGGAATGCCGTGGACGATCTCCTGATTCACCGATGTGCAGAGCACGCAAGGATAGTCGTAATAACCCTTGAATGCCGGCTTGGCTCCGAGGTCCTTGATCTTCTTGGCGGCAGCCCGCTCCAGATCCATGGTGCTGATTCCGGGTTTTACCATGGCGGCGACTTCATCCAGCACCTGCCGGACAATCTTGCCGCTCCGGCGCATCTTTTCGATTTCCGCCGGGGATTTACAGACGATTGCCATTCTCGACCAAGCTCAACACAGTTCCGGTAACAACGTTCAAATCCTGGTCACCATTGATCTCGTGCAGGGTACCCCGGGACCGGTAATAATCGGTCAAGGGCAGGGTCTGCCGCTCATACGCCTTCAATCGCTCGGAAATCACGTCCTCGCAATCGTCTCGGCGGGTGACAAGTAATGAGCCGTCGATGTCACAGACATCGGCAACTCGAGGAGGCTGGGAAAAAACGTTGTAGATCCGCCCGCAGGTGGGACAAGAACGACGTCCGGTAAGCCGCCTAAGTAGTTGATTATAACCGACAGCGACGTTAATCACAACCGGCGTCGGACTTTGCCCAGGGTTCACCTCGGCGGTCCAGCGCTCCAAAAACTTATCCAGCCATTCAGCCTGCGCCAGGGTTCGGGGAAATCCATCCAGGATGAACCCGCGATTGGTATCCCCGCCAGTCTGGATGCGATGTTCCAGCATCTCCTGAACCAGCGGATCGGAGACCAGACCACCCTTCTCCAGCACCGACTTGGCTATCTTCCCCAGCTCCGTCCCGCGGGCGACATTCTCGCGTAACAGGTCACCAGTCGAGATCTGGGGTACTCCGTACCGCTGCGCCAGGATCTTTGACTGTGTACCCTTGCCCGCTCCCGGCGCGCCGAGCAGGACGAGGGCCCCAACAAACCGAGTTTTGGGATCAGTCATGGATCCCATTGTCATCACCGCCTGGGTTTCCATTAGTCGCAAACTCCCCATTCGTTCACTCCCGCCTTCCTCTGATGAGAGAAAGAGCTCTTGGGGGAGCCGACTACACCCGTCAGCGTAAGTTCCTGCCTGCTGACGCCGTCACAATTCCGAGTAACGGGACGGGGGATCGCACAACAAAACTACCGGTCATTCATTGCCAGTCGTGATGAAACCCATATCCATGCGGGTTCATCACCGACTAACAACTACAATCAACAACTGTTTTACCAGGCGCGGCGTCCGCGAATGCGTCCGCTGCGCGGGGTGAATCCTTCGTAGTGGCGCATGATCAACTGCGCCTCAACCTGCTGAACCGTATCCATAGCCACGCCGACCACGATCAGCAGCGACGTGCCGCCAAAGTAGAACGACACACCCAGACCGCTGGTCAACCAGTTCAGGCTCGGGCGGTCAAACCACGATCCGATCAGCCACAGGTGATTCAGGTGCAGACCGGCGATCATCCACTCTGGAATCAGCGAGATGATGATCAGGTACAGCGCACCAACCAGCGTAATGCGGGTCAGGATCTCGTTAATGTGATCGGATGTCCGCTTACCCGGCCGGATGCCCGGAATGAACCCGCCGTACTTCCGCATATTGTCCGCAACGTCGTTCGGGTTAAACACGATCGACACATAGAAGTACGCGAAGAAGATGATTCCAATCGCATACAGCAACGTGTAAATCGGCTCGCCCCATTGCAGAGCCTTGATCATCGGGCCGATTACGCGGTTGTCTTTGAACGCGAATCCAACCGTCTGCGGCAAAGTCAACAGCGACGAAGCAAAGATGACAGGCATAACGCCGCCGGAGTTGACGCGCAACGGCAGGTGCGTGCTTTGTCCGCCCATGACCTTGCGGCCGACAACGCGCTTCGCGTATTGCACCGGAATACGGCGCTCGCTGCGCTCAACGTACACGATAAAGGCCACCACGGCGACCATGAGCGCAAGCAGAATGAGAATGGCGGGGACCGTAAACACGCCCCAAGCCTGCGTACGAACCTTTTCGGCAAGATCCATGACGCCGCGCGGCAAGCCGACCACGATGCCGGCGAAGATCAGCAACGACATTCCATTGCCGATGCCGCGCTCAGTGATTTGCTCGCCCAACCACATGATGAACACGCTACCGGTGGTGAGCGTGAGCATCGTCATCAGGATAAAGCCGATACCAGGATCGGTCACGAACGCAATTCCGCCAGAGACTGTTTGCCGTTGCAGCGTAATCGCAATGCCGAGAGACTGGAGCGCGCTGAGAATCAACGTCAGGTAGCGCGTCCACTCGGTAATCTTCTTACGGCCGAGTTCGCCTTCCTTCTGCAACTTGGCGAGCGGCTCGTAGACAACAGTCAACAACTGCAAAATGATCGATGCCGTGATGTACGGCATGATGCCGAGAGCGAACACGGTAAGCCGGCGCAGGTTGCCGCCGCTGAACAGATCGACGAAGCCGAGGAACGATCCCCGGTTCTGCTCGAAGAACTGCTGCAGCAGTTGCGAGTTGATGCCCGGTGTGGGGATATGCGCGCCCAGGCGGTAAACCGCCAGCAGCCCCATCGTGAAACCGATGCGCTTGCGCAGATCCGGAATTCTGAATACGTTTGCGAGTTTCTCCAACATCTATTTGGACCTCAAGTCCATCGTGGACCCATTATCCGCGGTCCACCAGTCCCTTGCGGGACCCGTTTATTGCACAATCTCGGCTTTGCCGCCGGCTTTGGCGATCTTCTCCTGGGCCGACTTGGAAAACTTGTGGGCGTGGACGGTGATGGCTCCCTTTAGTTCACCATCCCCGAGCACTTTGATCAATGAATTCTTTCCCTTAACCAGACGCGACTTGCGCAGCACTTCGGGCGTGACTTCCTTTTCGCCGAGTTCCGCGAGGTCGGCAAGGTTCACGACCTGATACTCAACCCGGAACGGGTTGTAGAAACCGCGCTTGGGCAAACGGCGGTGAAGAGGCATCTGGCCGCCTTCAAATCCGCGCTTCTGGCGCGAACCGCTGCGGGAACCCTGGCCCTTGTGGCCGCGGGTCGAGGTCTTACCCATGCCGGAGCCCATACCGCGTCCGACGCGCTTCTTGTTTTCATTCGCCTTCTTGGGGGCGCGAATTGTGCTTAAGTTGTAAGCCATCTCTAAACTCTCTTTATCTCTATCTCTTGTCAGGGATTGGGAGTTAGGGGCTGGGGGTTAGGAAAAGCAATTCCTAATCCCACACAAACCACTAGCGCCCGCCCTGCGACCGGGAGTTCCGGAGTTCGCGGCCAACCGCTAACCCCTAACTACTAACTACTACTTTACGTACTCCACCAGGTGCGGAACCTTCGCCACCATGCCGCGGATCGAAGGCGAATCTTCGCGCTCGATCACCTGGTTCAGCCGGGTGAATCCGAGTCCCTTGATCACCAGCTTATGCTTCACCGGCGCCTGGGCAATCGAACGTACCCACTTCAACTTCACTGTGCTCTTGGCTGCCGTCATTAGAGTTCCTCCACGGCTTTGCCGCGCAGGTTCGCCACTTCCTGGCGATCGCGCAGATTAACCAAAGCGTTGAAGGTCGCCTTGATGACATTGTGCGGGTTGGTGGTGCCGATCGACTTGGTCAGCACGTTCTGGATGCCGACCGAGTTCATAACCGCGCGCACCGCGCCGCCGGCGATAACGCCCGTTCCTTCCGGAGCCGGCTTCAGCAGCACCCGGCCCGATCCGTAGCGCCCGAGCGACACATGAGGAATCGTGGTCTGGGTCATGTTGACCTTTACCAGGTTCTTCTTCGCCGACTCGATACCCTTGCGGATCGCCATCGGAACTTCCTTGGCTTTTCCGGAACCGTATCCGACCACTCCCGCAGTCGGATCGCCGACTACAACTAGCGCCGCGAACGACAGGTTCTTTCCGCCTTTGACAACCTTGGTGACGCGATTGATAGCGATGACCTGATCCTTCAGGTTGTAGCTGCCCGCGTCAAGCTTCTTCTTAATAGATGGCATGTTTTTCTCAGTTGTCGGTGATCGGTTATCGGTTTTCAGTTCCGATCACGATTACCGACGATTCTTAATTCCGTTGCCCTCGTCGCTAAGGTTGGCTGACTAAATACCAACTACTAACGACTAATTACTAGAACTGCAATCCCGCTTCGCGCGCCGCATCGGCCAGGGCCTTAACGCGTCCGTGATAAAGGTAACCGCCACGATCGAACACCACTTTCGTGATGCCTTTGGCTTTCGCCTTTTCCGCGACCGACTTGCCGACTTCCTTCGCCGACGCCAGGTTCCCGCCAGTCTTCTTCGATCCCTTGCCTTCGACCGTCGAGGCCGCCACCAGCGTCTTGCTGTGCAGGTCGTCGATGATCTGGACGTAGATGTGGTTCGTCGAGCGATAAATGCTCAGGCGTGGACGCTCCGTGGTTCCCGCAAGTTTTTTGCGGATGCGATCGTGAACGCGAACCCGCTTCTTGTTTTTCTGTTCCTTCGTAATCATTTGCTTTTCCTAGGTCCCGGGTTGCTGTACCGGGCAGCTCGCTTTTGAGCCGATCAACTCTTTGCACCTGGTTTTCGGTACTCGGTTCTCGGTTTTACTTTACCCAATTACCAAATTACTCAATTACCAATTGCTTTATTTCGCGCCGGTCTTGCCGACCTTCTTCTTCAGTTTCTCGCCCACGTAGCGCACACCCTTCTGCTTGTACGGATCGGGCTTGCGCAGGCCACGCATTTCGGCGGCAACCTGCCCGACCTTCTGGCGATCGATGCCGGTCAGCGTCAGGCGAGTGTTCTTCGGGTCCACTGCAACCGTAATTTCGCTCGGCAGCGGATATTCGATCGGGTGCGAATATCCGAGGTTGAAGACCACGGTGTTCTTGCCTTTCAACTCCGCTTTGTAACCGATGCCGACAATTTCCAGTTCCCGCGTCCACCCGCTCGTGACGCCGGTAACTGCATTGTTCAGCAGCGCACGCGACAGTCCGTGAACGGCCGCGAACGAATCGTTCTGACGGGTCGCGACGAGATGACCGTCTTTCTGCTCGACGCTCACTCCCTGTGGGACGTGGGTCTCGAGCTTGCCCTTCGAGCCTTGCACTTCGACGACATTGCCGCGGACATTCACTTTCACGCCCTGCGGAATCGCAATTGGTTTTTTACCGATTCTCGACATTGAATTCTCTTTTCGCTTATATGGCTTGAGAGTAATCGCTTTCAGATATTAGCTCTCAGCTTTCAGCATCTCTTTGGTGGCGGGATTGGAGGATTAGCTAACCTCTAGGCCGCTAACTCCTAACTCCTGCTTTACCACACTTCGCACAAAATCTCGCCACCAACGCCGTTCTTACGGGCGTCGCGGCCGGTCATCACGCCCTTGGGCGTGGTCAGGATGTTGATGCCCAGTCCACCGAGAACGCGCGGAATCTCGGTACGGCTGACGTACACGCGGCAGCCCGGCTTCGAGATGCGATTCAGGTTGCTGATCGCGGCTTCGTTGCCGGTGCCGTACTTCAGGTACACGCGCAGCAGTTTCTGGCCGTTCTCTTCCGTGGCCTTGTAATTCGAGACGTAGCCTTCTTCCTTCAGAATGCGGGCGATCTCGAGCTTCAGCTTCGAGGCCGGGACATCGACTTTCTGTTGTTTCGCCCTGATCGCGTTGCGTACACGGGTCAGGAAATCTGCGACCGGATCGGTCATGTTCTACCTTCTCCTTGCGTTGCTCGTTAGCTCCGGCTCCCCGGAGAACCCGCGGCAACGTTTCTTCTAGCGGTTAGGAGTTAGTAGTCAGCGGTTAACAAAATTCCTAACCCCTAACCCCCAGCCACTAACCACTCTTCGTTTACCAGGACGACTTCGACACGCCTGGAATTTCTCCGCGCAGCGCGAGCAAGCGGAAGCAGAGGCGGCAGATCCCGAACTTGCGCAGGTATCCGCGGGGCCGTCCGCACATCTTGCAACGGTTGTGCTGGCGCGAAGCAAACTTCGGCTTCTTGGCGTCCTTCACTCGTTTTGCTGTTGTAGCCATCGATTCCTTTTCTTCTTTAACTAACCACTAATCACTCGCCACTACTGTCTGAACGGCATTCCCATGTGCCGCAGCAGCGCACGCGCCTGTTCGTCGTTGCGCGCCGTAGTCACGATGGTGATGTTCATGCCCTTCAGCTTTTCGACCTTCGCGTAATCGATTTCGGGGAAGATTAACTGATCCTTCAACCCAAGCGTGTAATTGCCGCGGCCATCGAACGACTTCGAACTCACGCCGCGGAAGTCACGCACGCGGGGCAGAGCCACATTGATCAGGCGATCGAGGAACTCATACATGCGATCTCCGCGCAGCGTGACCATCGCTCCGATCGGCATGCCCTCGCGTACCTTGAAGGCCGCAATCGACTTCTTTGCCTTCGTGACAACGGCTTTCTGGCCGGTGATCGCGCTCAACTCGTTGACCGCGGGATCGAGCAGCTTCGCGTTCTGCGTCGCTTCGCCCACGCCCATGTTGATGACGACCTTCTCAAGCTTCGGAACCGCCATCGTGTTCTTCAATTCGAATTCTTTCAGCAGGGCCGGAGCGACTTCCTTCGTGTACTTGTCGCGCAAACGTGCCGTACCACGGCTCGACGCCTTTGGACGGCCGGATTCGACCGGCGCGGCCGACTGCTCGGCGCCCTTCTTGCCCCTACCTTCAGGCTTCTGACCCTTTTGCTGCTTCTGTTCCTTATCTGCCATTTCTCTTCTGCTGCTTTCTCTCACGGTATCCGGTTGTAACGGTTTCGTGAGGTCATCATTTGTTCCCGGTTTTCGGTCTTGACTTTACCAATTACCGTTTACCGATTAGTCGAGCGTCGTTCCGCACTTTTTGCAGGTACGAACCTTCTTGTCGCCGCGCATGTCGTGCCCGATGCGGGTCGGCCCGCATTGCTTGCAAACCAGCATCACGTTCGAAATCGCGACCGGAGTTTCCTGCTCTGCGATACCGCCCTTGATGTTCCGGTTCGGGTTCGGGTGAACGTGCTTCTTGACTATGCCGATGTGCTCGACCAGCACGCGACCGGTCTTCGGAAACAGGCGCAGAACGCGGCCTTCCTTGCCGGAGTCCTTGCCCGCGATCACCTTCACGGTGTCGTTACGCTTGATATCGAAGTGCTTATGCTTCGTCGTTGCCGTCGCTGTTGCCATTTTCTAATCCTGTGTTTCAGTTCGTCTGGACTACAGAACTTCCGGAGCCAGCGAAACAATCTTCAAAAACTTTTTTTCGCGCAGTTCACGAGCCACGGGTCCGAACACGCGGGTTCCGACCGGTTCGCCGTCGGCGTTGATCAGCACCGCCGCATTCGTATCGAAGCGGATATAGGTGCCATCCTTGCGGCGCGACTCCTTGCGGGTGCGCACGATGACCGCCTTCACGACCTTGCCCTTCTGCACCTGACCATCGGGAGCGGCTTCTTTCACCGCCGCCGTGATCACATCGCCCAAGCCCGCGCGGAGTCCGGTCTGTCCACCGACCGGCAGAATCATCTGCAGCTTGCGGGCGCCGGAGTTATCGGCGACCTCCAGCATGGTTCGCATCATCACAGCCATTGTTGTATCTCCTTTGCGTTACCTTGCCGGGCTATGCAGCCGGGGTAGTGTTTTCCGTCTCAGGAACCAACGCCGCCTTACGGATGATTTCCTGCAGCTTCCAGCGCTTCAGCTTCGAAAGCGGGCGCGTTTCTTCCAGGCGAACCACATCGCCCACGTGCGCCGAGTTATTTTCGTCATGCGCGTAGAACTTCTTCGTCATGCGGATGACGCGCTTATAGAGCGGGTGAGCCTTGCGGCGTTCCACTTCGACGACGATCGTCTTGTGCATCTTGGTGGAGACTACGTTGCCGACCACCGTCTTGCGGTTCGACTTCTGCTCGGTGTTGTTCGTCGTGTCGGCCATTATTTCTTCTCCCCAGCAAGCTGACGCTCACGCTTTTCCGTCTTAACCCGCGCAATATCCTTGCGGAGCTGGCGGATCTTCTTCAGGCTCTCGGTCTGACCCATCGACAACTGGAACTTCAGGCGAAACAACTGGTCCGCCAGATCGCGTTCCTGGTGCGACAGCTCAGCATCCGTCGTGTTTTTGATTTTTTCGGCTGCTTTTGCCATTTCCTTTTCTCTCTATTGCCGCCGCTCTCGAGGTCGGCGGTCGATGTAGCACAGCCATTTCTGGCTGTGCGGAATCTATTGCGAAATCTATACGGTCACTTCGCGCGAAATGAACTCTGTCCGCAATCCCAGCTTGTGCGCTGCCAGCTTCATGGCCTGCTGCGCATCCGCGTGCGAAACGCCTTCCATCTCAAACAGAATTTTGCCCGGACGGACAACGGCGACCCAGTGATCCGGCGCGCCCTTGCCCTTTCCCATACGGGTTTCAGCCGGCTTCTTCGTGACCGGCTTATCGGGGAACAAGCGGATCCAGATCTTGCCGCCGCGCTTCACGAAACGGGTCATCGCCACACGGCTCGCTTCGATCTGCCGGTCGGTGATGTAGCCCGGTTCCAGGACCTTGAGTCCGAAGTCGCCGAACGACAGTGACGATCCGCGCCAAGCCTTGCCGCGCATGCGTCCGCGCTGCTGCTTGCGGTACTTAACTTTCTTGGGCATCAACATAAGTAAGCTCTCAGTCTCTTAGTCGATCAGTCTGTCCGTTGGCCTCACTAGCCATGACCACTGATCACTAGCCACTGTTTTTAGAACGCTCCCGCGGCCACCTGTGGCTCGCGCTTCTTCTGCGAGAACACTTCGCCGCGATAGATCCAGGTCTTCACGCCGATTACGCCGTACGTGGTGCGCGCTTCAGCAAAGCCGAAGTCGATGTCCGCACGCAGCGTGTGCAGCGGCAGGCGTCCCTGGAGGTACCACTCGGTGCGGGCGATTTCGGCGCCGTTCAACCGGCCGCCAACGCGCACCTTGATTCCCTTGCAGCCGAAGCGCTGTGCCGAATCAACGGCCTTGCGCATCGCGCGGCGGAAACCCACGCGCTTTTCGAGCTGCAGCGCAATCGATTCCGCAACCAGCTGAGCGTCGAGTTCCGGCTTGTGCACTTCCTGGATGTCGATATAGACATCGCGGTTCGTGCGCTTTTGCAGGTCCTGCTTCAGCTTGTCGATTTCCGAACCCTTGCGGCCGATGATGATGCCCGGACGCGCGGTGCGGATGATGATGCGCAGCTTGTTGCCCGGACGCTCGATTTCGATCGAGCTGACACCCGCCGACTTGAGCTTGTCCTTCAGCTCGTTCTTCAGCTTCATGTCTTCGAGCAAAAGCTTGTCGTAATCGCGCTCGACAAACCAGCGCGACTTCCACGGCTTAATCACGCCGAGGCGGAACCCATAAGGATGGACTTTCTGTCCCATCGTTTCTCCTGCGCAGTGGAGCTAGTCCACCGTCAAAACTTTCGTTCCTGGGCGCCCCATTCAACCTTTCTTAGTTGAGTGGGGTCGTTCCCTATTTCTTCTTGGCCGTCTGCTTCTTGGCGGCCGACTTCTTGGCGACTGCTTTCTTCGCCGGAACTCTCTTGCGCGGCGCCGGCTTCGCAGCCTTCGCGCCTTCTTCGCCGACCGTCGTCACTTCCGCTTCCTTCGGACGCTTCTCGCCCAGCGTAACGATCAGGTGCGAGATGCGGCGCTGGTAGCGGTATGCGCGTCCCATCGGGGCCGGGCGGATGCGCTTCATGCGCGGACCTTCGTTGGCCACGGCATCCTTCACGTACAGGTTGTCGAGCTCGACGTCGAGTCCTTTTTCGGTGCTCAGGTAGTTGGCGTTCTCCACCGCCGACCGGAGCGTCTTCAAAACCATGGGCGCAATGCCCTTTTTCAGGAACGTGAGCGTCGTAATCGCATCTTCGACGCGGCGTCCCTTGATCGTATTCAGCACGAGGCGCGCCTTCTGCGGCGATACCCGAACGAACCGTGCTTCAGCTCTAAAGTCCATTTCAGTTTCTCTCTAACGTCTTCGTTATCGTCCGTTTATCGCGCGGGCGCCGCCGGCTTCGCAGCCGTTTCGGTCGCAGCCTTCACCGAGTGACCCTTGAACTGGCGGGTCATCGAGAATTCACCCAGCTTGTGTCCCACCATGTTCTCGGTGACGTACACAGGGATGAACTTCTTGCCGTTGTGCACGGCGACGGTGTGGCCCACCATCTCGGGGATGATGGTCGAACGACGCGACCACGTGCGGATCACTTTCTTCTCGTTGCGCTCGTTCATCTGATTGATCTTCACCACCAGATGCTGATCGATGAACGGCCCTTTTTTCGTAGAACGCATAATTACTTACCCTTTTTCCGGCTGACAATGAATTTGTCAGTGCGCTTGTTGTTACGGGTCTTGTAGCCACGGGTCGGCTGGCCCCACGGAGTCACCGGGTGACGTCCACCTGAGGTCTTACCTTCACCACCGCCGTGTGGATGGTCAACCGGGTTCATCGCCACGCCACGGTTATGCGGACGCTTGCCCATCCAGCGGGTACGTCCGGCTTTGCCGACCGCGACATTCTCGTGATCAAGATTGCCGACCTGGCCGACAGTCGCGTAGCAGTCGAGCATCACGCGGCGGGTTTCGCCAGAAGGCAGCTTCAACATCGCCCAGTCGCCTTCCTTCGCGACCAATTGCGCCTGCGCACCGGCAGAACGCGCCATCTGTGCGCCCTTGCCCGGCTTCAATTCAATCGCGTGCACAACCGTACCGGCGGGGATATTTCGCAGCGGCAGGGCGTTGCCAACCAGGATGTCGGCGTCCGGACCGGACATGATCTTCTGTCCGACGCGCAGCCCATCCGGCTGCAGGATGTAGCGCTTCTCGCCATCCACGTAGTTCAGCAGAGCGATGCGCGCCGAGCGGTTCGGATCGTATTCGATCGTCGCCACGGTGGCGGGAATTCCAGTCTTGTCGCGCTTGAAGTCAATCACGCGGTACTGCTTCTTGTGTCCGCCTCCGATGAAACGGGAGGTGATGTCGCCGGAATTGCGGCGTCCGCCGGTGCGCTGCTTCGGTTCCAGCAGCGCCTTGTGCGGCCGAGCGGTCGTGATCTCATCGTTGACCAGCGTCGTCTTGAACCGCAGCGTCGGGGTAATCGGTCTATAAGTCTTGATTGCCATTTTTAGCTCTTCGCTTTTGGCCGCTAACTCTTAGCTAACAGCCTCGTTACAGGTCGTTGGCTTTTACCAGCCACTAACCACCAACCACTAGCCACTAGAGGTTCTGCGCGTACTCCGGCATCTTCTCGCCGGACTTCAGCTTCACGTACGCCTTCTTCCAGTCCGGACGGTAGCCGGCGAACTTGCCGCGGCGGCGTTCCTTTCCGGGGAAGTTGGCGGTTCGCACCGAGTCAACCTTCACCTTGAAGATCGACTGCACGGCCTGCTTGATCTCGGTCTTGGTCGCCGTCGGAGCGACCTGGAACACGAGCGTTCCTTCGTTTTCCTTTACGGCCAAACCTTTTTCGGTGATGACCGGCTTACGGATGATCTGGTAGGGCGACTTCATTAGGCCACCTCCGCCTTACGCTTCGAGGCCGAAGCCTTCAGCGAATTTTGCAGCTTCTCGAGCGCCGGACGGGAGAAGATCGCGCGATCGTAACGGAGCAGGTGGTACGGGTGAACTTCAATGCTCTTCACCAGCTCCACGCCATCCAGGTTGCGCGAGCTCAACTCGAGGTTGCGATTCTCTTCCGCGCCATCGACCAGCAGCGCCGTCGATTCGACGTTCAGGCCGTTCAGCGCAGAGCGGAACGCCTTCGTTTTATGGTCGGAGAGATTGAAGCTCTCGACCACCGTCAGCTTACCGTCCGACAGCTTCGCCGCCAACGCGGAGCGCAACGCGCCCAACAGCTTTTTGCGCGGGAAGGTGTAGTCGTACGAGCGCGGCTGAGGTCCATGCACGGTGCCGCCGTGACGCCACAGCGGGGTGCGGATCGAGCCCACGCGGGCGCGGCCGGTTCCCTTCTGTTTCCACAATTTCTTGCCGGAACCGCTGACCAGTGCACGATTCTTGGTGGCATGGGTACCGGCACGTTCGCCGGCGCGGTAATGCTTTACCGCTTCCCACAGCAGATCTTCGTTTACCGCTCCGAAGACCTCGTCGGCCAAATCCATCGTGCCGACTTTCTTTCCTGTTAAATCAAGTACGTCGATTGATGCCATTGTTTTTATCTTTTCTGCGAGTACGATTGCTCGCTGTCAGCTCCCAGTAGCCAGTTTCCAGTAAAATGTTTATCGTTAACTGGCCACCGACCACTAACTACTATTTCTTGCTTTTACCGCCACCCGCTGCGCGCTTCGACGCCTTCAACGGGTTGATCGGACCACCAGCTTCCGTGAATCCACGACGCTCGCGCGGCGGTTTCTTCGACTTGGTGATCACTACATATCCACCGTTCGGACCAGGAACCGCACCATTCACGACCAGGAGGTTTTCATCCTTATCGATACCGAGCACGCGCAGATTACGAACCGTGACCTTCGCCACACCCATGTGACCGGCCATGCGCATTCCGGGAAACACGCGCGACGGGAATGCCGACGAACCGATCGAACCATTGATGGTGAACATCGAACCGTGCGACTTCGGACCGCCGCCAAAATGGTGACGCTTCACGACGCCCGCGAATCCGCGGCCCTTGCTGATGCCGACCACGTCCACAAACTTTTCGCCGTCGAGGATATCGACCAGCACGCGGTCGCCAACCTTCGTGGCGTTGCCATCGCCTTCCGCGCTGACCTCAACCGGAACCTCGCGAACAAACTTCACCGGAGGCAGATTATTCTTGCCCAGGTGTCCCTGCTCGGCCTTGGTCAGGCGTGACTGCTTCACAAACTCGATGAGACCGATCTGCGCCGCATCGTAGCCATCTTTGTTGGCGTTTTTGCGCTGCGTGATGATGCACGGTCCCGCCTGGATGATCGTGGCCGGACGAACCTCGCCATTGCCATCGAACAACTGCGTCATCCCGACTTTCTTACCTAGAATTCCTGTGACTGCCATATTTTTCTCTTCCTCATCATGCCCGTAACGTCTCCGTTACCGTCGGCACTGTAGGTTCTCATCCATCCGCCCCGCTCTTTGTCATCACGAGCGAAGCGAGGGATCTGCATTATTTCCCGAACGCCTTAATCTCCACATCCACGCCCGCCGGAAGATCGAGCTTCATCAGCGCGTCAACCGTCTGCTGCGTCGGCTCGAGAATATCGAGCAGGCGCTTGTGCGTGCGGATCTCGAACGCCTCACGCGACTTCTTGTCTACGTGCGGGGAACGCAGCACGCAATACTTGTTTTTCACGGTCGGTAGCGGAATCGGTCCCGCGATCTGGGCGCCGGTGCGGCGGGCAGTTTCCACGATTTCACCCGTGGACTGGTCCAGGATGCGGTAGTCGTACGCTTTCAACCGGATGCGAATTCTCTCTTTTCCAATCATCGTCTTGTCTCAAAGAACCTGCGGGTAGCTGCAACCCGACCTTTTTGTGTAGCACAGCCATTCCTGGCTGTGCGTAGCTGTATGTGGCACAGGCATTCCTGCCTGTGCCAACTTGATTTACTTAATGATCTCCGAAATCGTGCCCGCGCCCACCGTGCGTCCGCCTTCACGGATCGCGAAGCGCAAGCCCTTTTCCATCGCCACCGGCGTGATCAACTCCACCACCAGCGACACGTTATCTCCCGGCATCACCATCTCCGTGCCGGCAGGCAATTCCGCCACGCCCGTCACGTCCGTCGTGCGGAAGTAAAACTGCGGACGATACCCCTTGAAGAACGGCGTATGACGCCCACCTTCTTCCTTCGACAGCACGTAAATCTCGCCCTTGAACTTCGTGTGCGGCGTGATCGATCCCGTCTTCGCCAGCACCATGCCGCGCTCCACGTCTTCCTTCGCAATGCCGCGCAACAGCAGTCCCGCGTTGTCGCCCGCCATACCTTCGTCCAACTGCTTCTTGAACATTTCAACGCCCGTCACAACCGTCTTG
>CAYWSM010000088.1:0-2129 GCA_964460935.1 uncultured Terriglobales bacterium
AAAAATCGAAGGCAATCCCTGAAACTTCGCGGACGAGCTGATGCTAGATTCGCGGGTAAACGGGTTCTTCTATTTGAGCGTCGATCGGATCCCTCACTATGGACGTTTTATCAAGGTGGAACGGCCGAGACGGCTTCAGCATACGTGGGTGTCACCGAATACGCTGGGTCAAGAGTCTTTCGTGTCCGTGACCATAAAGCCGACCGGAAGAAAGACTCTTTTCACGCTCGTCCATCGAAAACTGCCGGATCATGAGCTGGCATGGGCACACAAGGCGGGGTGGGAATATTTCTTTCAGAAGTTTAGGGAGCATTTCGACGATGCGGCGCGCGAGTAACCCGATTCCGCGCAATTCGAGGCACCTCGCGCAATCCACGATCGCCAGAGCATGCCCGCACCTCGGTTTGCTCTCCAATAGGACTAATGCACAGAGACCAATGCGGCATTCAGCCGTGATTCCGCCGAAACTGTGAAGACCGTAGCTCGATTCAACATGGCAGCCATGGTGGTAACTCTGCCGCGCGATCCAGATCGGACGCTCGGGAAAGGAAAGCGATCCGCCTCTCATGAACCTGCCGCACGAGACGAACGAATTGGTGGAGCCAGCTATTCGTCGGGGATTCGCAGCACCAAGGCATTTCAACAGGTGGATACAAGAGAATAGCGGTTATATGCAAGCCGCTCGGGCCGGGTCTGGCTATGCTGGAACTTTTAGTCTATCAGCATGGAACGACCTCTCCATCCAAGCCAATCCGCTCACGCGGCGGCCGATGGGCAGAAGATATTGAATGGGGATATTCTCGGTGAAGGCGATCCGCCGCCAGCAAGCTTCCCCTACCACCGCGACTTGGTCCGCGGCACCGGTGTCAGCCTGTGGTTTGCACGTTTGAAGCCGAACTTCTGGCCAGAGCACAGTCATGTGTCGGTGCAGGTGGTAATTTTTCTCAACGGGGCCGACTGTGGTGTTGCCTGGCGTTCGCCCCGTGGTGAATCGGTGCAGCGCCGGATCGGAGGCAACGAAGTATGGATTCTCCCGCCTGGTCATCCGCACGAGGTCAGGTTTGACCGTGATGCGGGAATGGTCGTTCTGTATCTGGAGTTGGTTTGGGCCAACGAAATCGCCCCCGGCGCGATCGTGACTGCGTCAGTGCGACCTCTTTCAGATTATGTTTTTCGCGATCCACTCATCGGCGAACTGGTCATGGCGTTCAGCGACGAGTGCAGCCGCGCAAGCTTACCAAGCCGCCATCATGTCGCCGCCCTCGGCGCGGCGCTGGGGGCGCGGCTATTACGTGCTCAGGTTTATCCGCCGCCAGGCAAGCAAGGAGCCGCATGTTTGACTCGGGAGGCGCTTGCTCGTGTCGAGGGATTCATCGCCGAGCACCTGCACGAAAAGCTTTCGCTCGCGATGCTGGCCCGCGAGGGACGCTTCAGCCCGGATCATTTCAGCCGTTTGTTTCGGGGGAGCACCGGGCTTTCACCCGAGCGCTACCTTTTGCACGCTCGGTTGCTTCGCGCGCGGGAACTGCTCCGAACTGGCGACTACACCGTCAGCGAGGTGGCGCATCGCGTCGGATTCTGCGACCACAGCCATTTGACGACGCAGTTCAAACGGAAGTTTGGCTCTCCGCCCAAAGCGTATCTTCGCCGGTCAGAGCGTTAAAACAAAAGAGATTCGCGGTTAAACGAAAGACAGGTCGTCCCACTTTGTGATAAGTTGGGCTGTTTCGTCCATAGACCCGGTGTCGGGGCCACGCCGGGAATCCGTCTGTGAATCTCATCGAAGGAATCATATGTCCCAGCCAGTTCATTGCATCCAAGTCCCGTTGCCCGAGACCGACTATCGGCCTTACGCTGCGGCCGCGCGCCTGTTGATTCGCGTGATGGGCCGCAAGGCCCCCGACGCATTGACGTTGATCCGCCACTCCCTTGGCGGGCGCGACGCCACTGGCATTGCGGATGACTACCTCGATTCGATTAGCTGGCGAACGACTCCGCGCGATGCCGCCATCTTGCGGCGACCGGCGCGCCAATCTGTGCCGATGAAGCCTACGGTGGCGACGCATCCGCGAACCGCGCTGCTTCGTCCGCGTGCCTCGATGGATCCGACCCGGAACTGATCCGTTGTT
>CAYWSM010000089.1:0-18065 GCA_964460935.1 uncultured Terriglobales bacterium
TCTCCCTCGGAAACCATCCAGCGCTGTTGCCGCAATCCGGACCTCACTAGCGGTACAAACAATGGGACCACCAGGATCGCCAGTACCGACATCTTGTGAATCGCAAACAGTTCCCCTAAGGACGAGACCGCCTCAATCAGGAAGTAAAGGTGAACCAGCAGGGCGATTTCAATCAACCCCACCAGAACGGTTGCGAGTATAACCGTGAAATTCCCAATGGCAGTGCGCCGCAGCGGACGCGGCCGAGGAAGCCCCGCAACCATTTCGTAACGGTGCCAAATACCCGGCTCAGCTTGAACTGCACATGCCATCTCCCCAGTGTGATACCACTAAACATATATGTCTGGTAGGTAACCAGAGAATGACACTTTTGTGCGCAAGCCCTCGTTTTGGCCTAAAGTTCGGCCTTCCTCAGCCGCAGCGAGTTCGTAATCACCGACACCGAACTGAAGCTCATCGCCGCCGCTGCAATCACAGGCGACAACAGAATCCCCAGGAACGGATACAGAATCCCCGCCGCGATCGGTACCCCTAACGAGTTGTAGATAAAGGCAAAGAACAGGTTCTGCTTGATGTTCCGAATCGTCGCCTGCGACAGTCTGCGAGCCCGCAGCAGTCCCCGCAAGTCACCTTTCACAAGCGTGATGCCACCGCTTTCCATGGCAATATCCGTGCCTGTCCCCATGGCGATCCCGACATTCGCCTGTGCCAGCGCCGGAGCGTCGTTAACGCCATCGCCTGCCATCGCTACTACGCGGCCTTGCTGCTGAAGTTTCTTGATGACCTCCAGCTTTTGTGAAGGCAGTACCTCTGCTTCGAACTCTTTGATCCCCAGCTTGCCCGCGACGGAAGCCGCCGTTGTACGGTTGTCGCCCGTAAGCATGACGACCCGTACGCCCTCTTGCGCCAGCTCCTGAATCACCTCAGCGGCATCTTTCTTGATCGGATCGGCAATGCCCAATATTCCTGTAAAGCGTCCATCCACGGCGGTGAAGATAACGGTTTCTCCATGCCGCCGCAGCTCTTCCGCCCGTTTCTTAATATCATCCGTGACCGGCACACCCGAGCCCGTCAGTAGTCGCTCTGTCCCGGCGATTATCTTCCGGTCACCAACGCTTCCCGACACGCCTGCTCCTGAGACATATCGGAAGTCCTCGGCATTTCCCAGAATGAACCCCATCTCGCTCGCAGCCTTCACCACAGCCGAGCCCAGCGGATGTTCGCTTCCCCGCTCCACGGTCGCCACTAGTCGTACCAGATCACCTTCAGTGATAAATCCATCCGCCAGTATCGTCACCAGCGCCGGCTTACCTTCGGTCAGTGTGCCGGTCTTGTCGACTACGACCGTGTCCACCTTCTGCATCGTCTCGAGCGCTTCGGCATTGCGAATCAGTACCCCCGCATGCGCACCGCGACCGCTGCCGACCATAATGGCGATTGGTGTCGCCAAACCCAGCGCGCACGGACACGCAATAATCAGCACCGCCACCGCATTGACCAACGCATGAGCCAATCTCGGTTGCGGCCCCAAAATCGCCCACGCGATGAATGTCAGAATTGCAACTGCCACTACCGTCGGAACGAAGTACGCCGCCACTCGATCCGCCAGCCGCTGGATCGGAGCCTTGCTTCGCTGCGCCTCCGACACCATCTTCACGATCTGTGCCAGCATGGTCTCGGCGCCTACGCGTTCTGCCCGCATCACCAGAGACCCGGTAGAGTTCACCGTCGCTCCGATGACCTGATCACCCTTCTTTTTCTCTACCGGCAATGACTCGCCAGTAATCATCGACTCATCGACGGCGCTACTGCCCTCTTCTACCACGCCGTCCGTCGGAAACTTCTCCCCCGGACGCACCCGAAGCCGGTCTCCCAGATGCACCTGATCCAGCGCGACATCGACTTCCGTACCATCAACGTTAATCTTTCTCGCCATCTTCGGCGACAAATCGAGCAGTGCCCGGATCGCCGCATTCGTTCGACTTCGTGCTCGCAGCTCAAGCACCTGCCCTAGCAGTACAAGGACCGTAATGAACGCTGCTGCCTCAAAGTACACTCCCGGCATGCCGTTCGCTTCGCGAAATGCTGCCGGGAAAATTCCCGGCGTCAGTGTCGCAACCACGCTATAGATGTACGACGCCCCTACGCCCAGTCCGATCAGCGTGAACATATTCGGGCTGCGGTTCACCAGCGATGCCCAGAAGCGTTGCAGGAATGGCCATCCACACCACAGAACCACTGGCGTCGCCAGCGCCAACTCTCCCCAGCGCACAATGTCATCCGGCAATGCGTGCATGACTCCCGGCAACATCTCCAACAGTAACGGTATCGTTAGTACCGCCCCAATCCAGAAGCGTCGAGTCATATCGCGCAGCTCAGGATTGTCCTCTTCCGCCGCCGACACGCTCCTTGGCTCCAGCGCCATGCCACAGATCGGGCACGAACCCGGCTGATCACGCACGATCTCCGGATGCATTGGGCACGTCCACTGCGTCTTTGCCGGCGCAAACGACAGCTCCGGCTCCAACGCCATTCCGCATTTCGGACATGCCCCCGGCTTATCCGACACCACCTCCGGATCCATCGGGCAGATGTATTTCGTTCCCTTCGGAACCACCGCTGGTACAAATCTTTCCGGATGCAGATACCTCTCCGGCTCCGCCCTGAACTTTTCTTCACAGCTCGGATTGCAGAAGTAATATGTGGTTCCCTGGTAGGTGTACTTCCCGGCCGCCTTCGCTGGATTCACCTGCATGTGACACACAGGATCAGTCTCCAGTTTCGGCTTAACTCCAACCTGCCCCAGCATCACCATGCCGGACATTGGTGCGGGAGTAGCCGTCTTATTCAGGTATGTCTCCGGATCAGCCTTGAACTTCGCTTCGCATCCCGAACAGCAGAAGTAGTACGTTTTGCCCTTGTACTCGGCCGTGCCGCGCGCCTTTGCGGGATCTACCGTCATCCCGCATACGGGGTCCTTGGCTCCGGCGGTCGTGGCATTCAACATCGGGAACTTGGGATTATGTTCGTGCATTATTTCCTCACACCCTTGCTGACGGCCCAAGGGCGGAAACCTTACAGTTGCCGACTAAGTTGCTGATTTACCTGCGCCTATATTAGATTCGTTACGACCGTTCTACTAAAGAATACCTGTCACTGCGAGGATTCATGACATCTGTCGACGTCGCATTCCGCTACGGTAAGCAGCCCGGCCCCGAGGAGCTCCGCGCCATTGACGCGCTCCGCGAAGTCTACGGCATTCGCCGTGTCGTGTTTAATGAAAAGGAATCTACGGTTCGCGTGGAATTCGACGCTTCACGGATGAAGGAAGAAACGGTTGCCGGATTGCTGCGTCGGGCCGGAATCGATCTCAAAGAGAAACTTGTGCTCGCCTAGAGTTCCAGCCGGACCGGTTTTGTCTGATTCGTAAACATTTCAGTCCTTAGGAATTTTGTACCGTCACTTTTCTACCCTGCCGCTGCAAAGCCCTTTGTTTTCAGTACGCGAAGTTTGGCATGGCTAGTGCAATTAGATATGCCAGACGAAGTGGCGCGCAAAGGGGCGCACCCTGACGGAAGCTTCGGCCAGAGGTTTTCTTCCAAGGGCGCCCCTATTGCATTTCTGGCAATAATCATTTTCCCACCTACTCTCTACCCAACTCCCAAAACTGACACCACTACGACTGCGACCTACACCGGCAATCCAGGCAACCGTGTTCCGCGCAAGCTCCGCAGGTCAACCGGACTTCCTTCTGCAGCGCCTGTCGTGCCCGATGTATCCTGACGGCCGCGTTGTTGGCCGAGATCCCGGCCACGCTGGCCAACGCACTCGGACTTCCTTCTTCTACATCAACAACTTCCAATGCCTGCCGATACTCAGGTTTCAGTCCGGCCATCATCTTCGACACGCACCGGCAAATCTCATTATGCAGATCGGGCGAAGGAATTTCAGCATCCTTCATCTCGCACGCAAAACCTTCTATTGCTCGCGCCGATACACTTTCCCTACGATAGTGATCGATCACCGCATTGCGCAGCAGCCGGTAAAACCAGGCTACGACACTTTCCTCGTCGCGGATCTCGCCTCCACGCTCAATACCGCGCACAAACGCCGATTGCAGAATGTCCTCGGCGATCGCGCGTGATCCTACGCGCTTCTCGATGAACCCGAGAAACTCGCTGCGCCGCGCCAAAAGTTCCTGCAATGCGCTCGAGCTAATAGTTTCTGCATTAGTGCTTGTCATGTAGTTCCTTAGATGATTCGGAGTATCAGCGGACGCGCGATGTATCGCCTTGCGAGCATTGCGGATGTCGCTCCGCCGCTCTATGCAAATCTTCGGCGAGCCTGTTATAGTATTGAGAGAACGCGCCCTTAGCTCAGCTGGATAGAGCGTCTGACTACGAATCAGAAGGTCGGGAGTTCGAATCTCTCAGGGCGCGCCATCGACATTTTCCCCGTCGCTAATCTCTTTCCAAGTCCACTGGAAAGGCAATTGTTCTGATGTGCTCTCACTTCTTGCTTCACATAAGCTGTTCAAAAGCTGTTCAAATGGGCAATTGAGCGTTGCGCCACGCTTCTAGACCTCGTTGCCGCTTCTGATGATAGAGAGTGGGCCTTCCGTCTCGCTAATAACTTGTGGCAAGCTCTGGGAGTGCCTTTTCAGACGTTCTATCCGCCACAACACTCTCGCACACCTAGCTCTGCACAATAATGCATTCTTGCTGCGCCATTGATTTCCTGTATCCAACTTAGACACAAAAAAGCCGGAGCACTTTCGCTCCGGCCCAAGTAACCGATTTCCGAGGTGAGGTTTTGGATCTACCGCTTACGACGTAAGCTTACGAGCACGCCAACCAGTCCGGCTCCGAGTAACGCCAGGGTTCCCGGTTCGGGTGTCGCAACGTTCCCGACCCAGATCAGGCCATCGAATGGGTCGCCGTAATTGTTAACGACCGTCGCCTGATAAGTGTTCGGATCGATGGTGTACAAATTGCCGTTCCAATCGTCCACAAAGTAAACGCCCTTGTCCGGGTTGAACGTTACGCCGTTGTCGTTCAGGAATCCCGGATTGCCAAGGAATGTAACGGCGCCGGTTGTCGGGTTGACAGAATAGAAGGAGCCATCGCCCGCTCCGGCAAGGATCAATTGATTGGTGTCGGCGCGATACGTCAATCCACCGGGATAGACGCCATTGTTAGCAATAAAAGTAGCTGCGCCAGTTGTCGTGTTGATACTGTAGAAATTGCCATTGCCCGAGTCGCCGTACAGCATGCCCGTACCTGCATCGTACGCGAGCGCAAACAAGTCATCGACACCGTGCGAACCAATCAGCGTTGCAGCACCCGTATTGAGGTTGACGCTGTAGAGATTGTCATTTCCGCGCCCCGGCGCCCAATAGGCCGTCTGGTGAATGGGATCGTACGCCAGATCACCGAAGTCACCGCCTACTCCAAGGTTCCCCACAAAGGTCCTTGCGTAGGTTGTGGCATCGATGGTGTACAGCGCGTTGGTGGCGTCGTCGATGGCATACATCGTGCCCGCATAGGCAACACCGGTATAGGTAAGGCAAATGAGCGCCACTGCAAGGAAAAGCGAACGGCGCATTTCATTCTCCTCTCTTCAATTGAACCGGGTCAGAGGACAATCTGAATTCCCAAGCAAAATCCCTGTGTGCGGCCCAATGAGACAAGTTTGCCCCACCGCCCTTTGGGACGAAGTGGTGCAAAATAGCCACCAATTCCCAAGCTTGTACTATCTATGACTTACGGGTTTATTAGAGGTTACAAGTTGCAGAAGATTGCACAGCAAACGGAAAGGCGCTTCACTTGCGCTTTTTAGTCCAGTCGATATCGCGTTGTTCGATATTCAATCACCTGTCGGACAACGCCCCTGTAAACTTTACGTGAGCACCTAAGTTACCTCCCTTCGAAGGTCGGACAGCCTTAAAGTGGGTGCCTTATGGACGAGTTGGTGCCTGTCCGCGGAAGCTTCGGGACTAAAGAATTCCTGATCGGTCCTCTTCGTCCGCAGGAACATCCAGCGACATTCAAGCTTGGCAGTGGCTTAAACATAGCGGAATCGGGCTGGCGCTCCCTGCTGGCCGCTGAAAACGTCGTGGGTGCCAAAAGTCCGGACAGTTCTATAGTCGGCCTCCACATCGCCAATCACTACTCGCTAATTTATGAGGGCGAACAACTCCGCCAACTGCGCGCCGCCGCCAGCGTGCTCTGCAACCGTTTCAAACTCGATCAATCCAGCATCGCCTTTGGATCGCAGTCCGTTATCGTGCCGGAATTCACAATCACCGATCTGCGCGAACACCTCCTCCGTTCTTTGCTTCGAACGGTAGGGTTCCGCTACCGTCACCTATTCAGCTTCTGTCGAAAAAACGATCCTGAGGAACTTGAAACTCTGCAGTTACAAGGTTGGCGCTGCTACCAGGAAGAAGATGACGTCTGCTATCTAATGCTGAACGTTGCCAAGACGTTGCGCGGACTGGCTTCACAACTCGTCCTGCGCATCCCACCTCGTCCGCAGATGGTGGCACGAGCTACCGGAACCCGCTAATCTTTTCTCTTTCTCTGAAATAGAAACAATCCGCGAGAATCCGCTGATCCGCGTCATCCGCGTGAAACGCTCTGGTGTCACGAGCGCGGAAACACCATAGGCTGCTGTGATCTCCGCCGCCGGTACGCATAGATCACGGCCAGCAGCGGCGCTGAAATCAGAACGCCCCAGAATCCCAGGAATATCCCCAGCACAATCGGTGTCACGATTGAAGCCCACACCGGAACGCTCGCCGTCCGCTTCATAAAATAGGGCTGTAGGAAAAATCCGTCGAGAGCGGCGATCACCGCGTACAGAATGAGTACGTAAACCAGTTTCATCCAGTCGCCGCCCAGCAGGCCCTCAATGCCCTCGGCGACCATCGGACCGACCAGCGTCAATACCGGTCCCAGGTTGGGAACGTACTGCAGGAAGAAGGCCAACACCGCCCACAAGACCGCTCCTGGGACCTGTAGCGCTTCCAGTCCCACCAGCCACAGCAGTGCGACGACGGCCGAATCCTTGGTCTGCGCGAGGAACCATCTTTTCAATGCCTCGCCGGTCAGCCGCAGATGATCTTCCACCCTCATTCGTCCATGTTACCGCCCGTTCGGGAAAAATGATGTCAAGCGCGAAAATCGGGCCAAATCTCCCTAACCTGCTGGTTAGAAGGAATATATAAATTTCCGAAATTTGGCAGCAAAGGTTCCATAGCCGGCTAGCATTAAGAATAGAGAGGAATAAGGAAAAATTGCCGGTCCGGGCTCATCGACAGTTCACTAACCCATAACCCATGTAGGTGTCAACCTGAGGAGGGCCGAAGGCCCGAAGGATCTATGCCCTTTGTTTTCACGATCATACGCGCATCACGCTGAAAACAAAGTTCTTACAAAACGATCTGGGTCTAAGTACATGATTCTAAAGATCGAGCAACGGGAGGGGGTATCCACAAGGGGGGCGACTCAACGACCCCAATGCTGCATTGTTTTGCTCGTGACTGTAAACCACCGCAGCAAAGCTACGTCGAATGTCCCAGAAGGTAAGGAATGGCAGATTCGGTACTGAGCTTGGCGGGCATGCAGGATAAGCTGACCACATCCGTGCTAACCGCTGAAGACTTTGACGAACTGGTGAGGCGCAATCAAAAGCGGATCTTTCGTCTGCTGATGGCATTGCTGCGTGATCAGGACGCTGCCGACACGCTGACCCAGGAATGTTTCCTGAAGGCCTTTAAGAGCCGCGGCAGTTTCCGTGGGGAAAGCTCGGTTGACACCTGGTTGTATCGCATCGCTGTCAACCTCGCGCGCGATTACCAACGCAGCAAGCGGCAGGGATTCTGGAAAAAAATGTTCTCTGCCTCGCCGGAGAAGGAAGAGGAGCCGCCGCTGCTCGACTCTGTCGCCGACGGCGGCTCCAATGCCGAGACGCAATTACTGGCCCGCGAAGAAGTTGACCAGGTCTGGCATACCGTGAAGCGCCTGTCTGATAACCAGCGTGAGGTCTTCGTCCTGCGCTATGCGGAAGACATGAGCCTGGATGAAATCGCGCGGACGCTTGAAATGCAGATAGGAACGGTTAAGTCGCACCTGAACCGGGCGCTGACAGCCGTAAGGAAGAGATTGGAGGACCACCGTCGTGGGAACTGAATTCGACGACAAGGACATGAACAATGCGCTGACTGCTTGGCGCAAGTCGGTGGACAGCAAGGCCGAACAGCCGGAATGGTTCTGGGCGCGCCAGCGTTCGCGGATTGAGTCGCGCATGCATGAACGCAGGCCGAAGCGGTTGCCGACGCTCGCCTGGGCCGGCATCGCCGCGACACTGGCTGTCGGTGCAGCGTTGATGATCCCCGGCGACCAGACGTCCCAGTTACCGCCGCCAAAACCGGTAGAAGATGCGCAGGTCCAGCCCCAGATTTCCGACCATGAGTTGTTACAACAGCTACAGGAAACGATGAACAGCGAGGTGCCGGACGCACTACAGCCGGCGAGCACGCTCGCACAAGAGATGGAGCAGGCGCGTAGCGCCCGAAACACAACCAATTCCAAGGAGAGGATGCAATGAAGATCAAAATCGGAGTGCTGTTGATCGCACTTCTTTCGACCATGGTTTGGGCCCAGGATCAATCGGCTCCGCAAGGCCCTGGCCCCGGGGGACCGCCAATGGGCATGCACGGCCCACGCGGGGGATTCCAGTGGTGGAAGAACTCGGAGACCGTTAGCAAGCTGAACCTGAGTTCCACGCAGGTAAGCCAGCTCGACCAGATATTTACGCAGCACAAGACAAACCTGAAGACGGTGCTCGATGCAATGCGCACGGCTGACACCAACTTGCGTAAGCTGCTCGATGCTGACAATCCGGACCAAAACCAGGTCATGACGGCGGCGAATCAGGTTCTCGCTGCGCGCGGCAATCTCGAGCGTGATGCCACCATGATGATGCTCGAGTTCCGCAAGGTCCTCACAGCGGATCAGTGGAAACAGCTTCGCGCCATGCATCCAATGGGACCTGGATTCGGTGGACCGATGATGCACGGCAGGCGCCGCGGCGGTATGGGCGGACCTGGAGGTCCCGGCTTACCACCACCGCCTCCCGACGATGACGGGCCAGCTCCGCAGGATTAATTACAGGCTCCATCCCTAACACTCGACAGCCCGGTCGCATTCTACGGCCGGGCATTTTTGTGTGCTCAGAGCAATATTCATCAATGATCGGCAGCGGATGGTTTGATATTCTTGAGTCATGAAGTTCGGCGTGATCCAGTTTCCCGGTTCCAACTGCGATCAGGACCCGTTCTGGGTTCTGCAGTCGGTCGCGAAGCAGCCTGTCACCTATCTCTGGCATGAGTCGCACGATCTTGAGAATTGCGATGTCGTCATCGTTCCCGGCGGGTTTTCCTACGGCGACTACCTCCGCACGGGCGCGATCGCGCGTTTTTCGCCTGTGATGGAATCGGTGCGCAAGTTCGCCGACGGCGGCGGAATCGTGCTCGGCATCTGTAACGGTTTCCAGATTCTGACCGAATCGCACATGCTTCCCGGAGCTCTGCTCCGCAATGCCGGACTGAAATACATCTGCCGTGCCGTTCATCTTCGCGTCGAAAGCACCGACACGCCGTTCACGCAGGGACTGAAGAAAGGCGAAGTTCTTCAGGTGCCGATCGGTCACATGGAAGGCAACTACTTCTGCGATGCCGACACGCTGAAACAATTGCAGGATCAAGACCGCATCATCTTCCGCTATGCGACCAAAGACGGACAGGTAAACACATCCATCAATCCCAATGGATCGCTCGACAACATCGCCGGCATCTGCAACGAAGGGGGCAATGTGCTTGGCATGATGCCGCACCCCGAGCGTTCGAGCGAAGAAGCGATGGGTTGCGCCGACGGATACAGAATCTTCGAATCGCTGGTCGGATCGCTCGTCACGCGATAACTCCTAGCTCCTCTTTGTAGTTGCAGGCACCCCGGCAATACTCGGCCGCCATCTGCATATACGTGCCGACAGATTGGCGAGTGGATGCCGACATCCTGTTGCGGCTTTTGATCGCAATGGTTCTGGCCAGCATCATCGGTTGGGACCGCGAGCGTCGAGGTCGGTCCGCTGGAATCCGTACCAACATGCTCGTCGGCTTGTCTGCGTGCCTGTTCACTTCGACCGGCGATCTGCTCATCCAGCATTTCCAGGTTTACGGCCCAAACGTTCACCCTGATCCGATCCGTGTTCTGCAGTCGATTGTTCTGGGCGTGAGCTTTCTCGGGTCCGGAATCATCTTTGTCTCACACAGCAAAGATGAAGTGCGTGGACTCACAACTGCTGCTTCAATCTGGACCATCACCGGCGTCGGCATCGTTGTCGGATTGAAACACTACGTGCTCGCAACCGGTGTGACTATCATCGTGTTCGTAATCCTTGAGGCTATGCGTAAGGTTGAGAAGTTAATAGCTCAAAAACCTAAAGATGACTGACAGCTTCAATCGCGATCTATTGTAACGATAGATTTACGTAATGCAAAGGCGATTGAGCTGGGAATTCTTGCGAAAACCCAGCACAATCGCCAGTTTTCATTAGACAGGCTTCGCATCCATGACCGGCTGGATGTTTGGTGTGCCGCTTCCGACCAGCCGCAAGCGCGGTTCTTTCGCGATCGCATCGAGCAGAGCGCGAGCCATGTGATCGTCGATTTGGGCCGCATTGGTCAGATCGAGCGGATAGCGAATCACCACCTCCAAGCCGCCTTGGGTCAATCGCAAGCGGCTTTCCGGATCCAGAGGACGAACTGGAATCCCTGAGAGGTTCTGCTCCATCCGGCGGCGTTGCGCTTCCATCGAGTCCTTGTACTCGGAATAAACCTTGTTGATGGCTTCCATCATGCGCTGCTCCACCACGTGATAATTGCTGTCGGCGGCGAGCGTCAGCGAAATCTGGTGCCAGACAAAGTTCGTTCCTGGAATCTGCTTGAACAAGCCAGCATTCGGCTGGAAGACAACTGCATTTGAAAAGACCACCACTCTTCCCGTCGCACGCGCGTCAACACCTTCCGAGCCAACTTCCATGATGTGCAGGCGAACGAGCCCGATGTCGATGACATCGCCGGTGACTCCGGCGATCTGCACACGATCGCCGACACGAACGCCATATCTGCCGATGAGGAAGAAATATCCGGCGACAGAAAGGATCACGTTCTGTAGCGCGACGGCAACACCGGCGGTCAGCAGGCCGGCAAAGGTAGCGAGCGTTCCCAGTTCCGTAGCAAACGCGGCGGCAATAACGATGGCCACGACGATCCAGATGACAATGCGCCGCAGCAACATGAACTGATATCTGCGGCGAACATCACGGACGTATCGGAAGGTTGCACGCTTCCACACCTGCGATAGCGCTGCAATCAGCCCGAGAATAATGCCGAGTATGACGAGCCGCAGAATGAAGCTCTTCAGCTCCGTGTGATATTCGGTTTCGACGGAATTGCGCCAATTGGCAAGATTGCGGTTATAGACGTCGAGAAGCACCGATTGCTTGATCAGCGGCACCATCGCCACGGATAGTTGCTTGAATTGCGCCGTCAGCGCATCGACCTGCTTCTTCTGTTGCGCGAGAATCTTCGGATCGGTCGAGTCGGGCTCGGACGCCAATCGATCACCCTGCGCCGCCAACTGCTTGATCTGCGCCAGCAACGGATCCCGCATCGTACGAGCCTGCTTTCCGAGATTGTCGGTAAGCCGGCCGGCCTGATCGAGCGCTTCCGATTTCCGATGCAGCGCTAACAAGTCCGTTACAAGATTGATAATCCCGGTCGAAGCCTGGTTGCGCGGTGCGGCATCCGTCACCTGTATCTTGGCCGCTTGATTATTGCTCGTGGTCGCGGTTCCGTTCTTATCGCTGCTGGACGCCACAGGAACGGTGCGGGCCAGTTCATCAATCTGCGCCTGAAGTGTTTCCGGTCCACCGGCTGCTGCTGCGTTGCTCTCCGCGAACGACAGGATATTGCGCACGGTGTCACGGCGGGTCGCCGCCAATTGCTGCTCGCTTTGCGTTTCCGAGAGCGAAGCCTGCAGTGCGGTACGCTTGCTGCCCGTAGCGGTTTCAAGCTGGCGGCGAATATTGTCGATCTCGGCTTGAAGGTCCTTTACCTGCTGGTCGCTTTTGTTGGCGAGAGCCGTGAGTCGGCCAGTGCTGGAGTTTTGGCCTGCCGCGGTTTCCTGCCCCTGCGTGTTCAGAGTCTGGGCGCGCGCGCGGGCAAAATCGAACGCCAATCCGACGGCATCATCCGCAATCTGGCGATTGTCGTTGAGAAACAGCAGGTCGCTGGGTTCAGTTGCAAGTTGTTGCAACGACGTAAGCTGGTGGTACCAGACGATGGTCTGGTTCAAAAAACTAATGATGGACTGCGCTTCCGAAGGCGGCGACGACTGAGCCTTCGATGAGGGCTGTGCCAGAATCAAGAGACAACAAACGATTCCGACAGCCCAGCGCATGACAGAGCTGTGAGCTATTGAAACTTTGGACAAGTGCACGGTCTTTAGATGCGATTCAGCTCCGGTGTGTCCTATGCCACCGCCACACGCGCGCTTCGCCGCTCTAAGAGAATAGTATCGCGCCACAGGCCGTTAAGTTTTGCGATGTGCTTGCGCCGGCCCACCTGTCGGAATCCGCAGGCGGCGCAGGTTCGCCAACTGGCCACGTTTTCCGGGAACACGCTGCCCTGCAATGTCCAGATCCCGTTGGCCTCCGAGACGCGGATTACTTCGTTGAGCAATGCTCTTCCGATGCCTTGTCCACGGGCAGGCGCCGCAACGTAAACGCTTGCCTCGGCAACGCCCGCGTAGCACTTGCGCAGGGATACCGGGCTGAGCGCCGCCCAGCCGCAGATTCCATCTTCGTTTCGCGCGACGAGACGTCCGAAAGCCAGATGCGCCCGGTCCCACTGATCCCAGGATGGCGGCTCGGTTTCGAACGTGGCGTTACCGGAGAGAATGCCTTCCAGATAGATAGCGCATACCCGCGGCCAATCGTTAGCCGAGAGCTCTTCGATGGATACGGCAGAGGCAATCATGGAGCAAGCCTACGTCAGGTGAGGTAAGGAAATTAAATGGATTGTTTCTATCGTGCAGATAAGCTCAGTTTATGGTGCAAAGCCCATAATTACATCGTTGGATGCTCTATTGATGCTCTATTCAGGATGTTCCCGAACTGCGATAAACCACGTACTTACGCCACCCGTGGAGGCCCTTCTTCTTCCTGCTTTTTCAACTCCCGGTCGACCGGTTCCAGAGCGGCCTTGATGAGGGCATCATGCTGCACTTTCTCCAAGGCACGACGAGCTGATTCACGAGTCTTCCATGAGGCAATGCGTGCAGTAATCAAGCTTTTGAGCGCCACGTAAGCATCGTCGAGTGACACACTACCCCCTCGAACGAAGTTGGCGCAAGCTTAGAAGCGCAAGGCCGCTGCTCAGGTTGTCAGCAGTTTTGGAAAATTTTGATGTAGCAAATACGGACGAAATTCCCGGAATCAAGCGTTGTAACGTTTGAGGTCTGACGGACGAAGCAATGAAAAGGGGCAGTCAACGACGGCCCCTCTGAAAAGCATGGAAGACTACATCCGACGTTTGAGGGCCAGTGCCAACAGTCCGCTGCCTAACAGGGCGAGTGTGGCCGGCTCAGGAGTTCTGAGGTAAGGCGGATTGAGAACAATTGCCTGACTCTGCGGCATGCTCTGCACGACAGAGCCACTCGGCTTGTTGCCGTTCACACCTGATGTCGCGAACACGTCGAACAGCGAACCGCTTGCGAACTGGAACGGAGCGCACGGGCTTCCGGGGTTTGGAACGCAGAACGTGATTTCGGCATCGCTGCCTGACTTCGGAATGATCTGGTCGCCAAGATTAAACAGGTAAACAAGGTAACCGGTAGCAGAGGCTTGATCTCCACCCGACGGCGATTGCGTAAACGGCAGAAATGCGCTGATCGGATTGGATGGCGACCCCTTCGACAGGCCGAGATATCCACCGGCATTTTTGTTCGGAGAGAAGAGGCTGCCCGAGGTCCAGGGATTGGTGCTGTAAAGATTACCCTTGTATGTGTTGCCGTTCAGCATGGCATTAATGTCCATGCCAGTGGCGCCCAACTGGTTATCGGGGATTCCAACCATCAGCCAGAAATGACTGAACTCGGCAGTCTTGGGCACGTTTGTCACATCGATGGTTGGGGTATGGGTAGATGCGTAGGAAATGCTTCCGTTATCCGGACAAGCTGAACCCTGGCAGGCCAGATGGAAATTTCCGCCCTGAGGATCAACCGAAATATTGTCGGCGCTTGCCGAGAAGGCGAACAGCCCCAGACACAAAATGAGCGCGACGGCGGTTCTGTAAATTACTGTTTTCATCTTTCTCCTTGAAAATCCTTGAGGGGGATTACATTCTGCGTCTCGCATATCGCACCCCGCTCACGCCGTCGGAAGAAATGCTGCCGCCGGTTCAGAGAACACGCCGAAAAAACTACGATCGACGGCCACCGGCACAAATCACCTTTTGACGGTTTCTGGAAAGAAATCTTGCGCCAAGGTGAAACTTTTGGCCATATAACGTCAGGTACCGTAGAAGTTACCGAAGTAAGAGAATTTGAGAACCCGCCTTGAGAGGCTCGAAAACGCGCAGAGAAAATCTAATCCCGGGGAGCTACTCGGTTTCCCTTTTCGGGACAATCGCGGTTCGTGCTTCGTAGTTCCGAATCAATCAGTTAAGCTATCGGCTTAGCCCATGGACTTCGATCAGCTCGAGACCTTTCTCGAAGTGGCGCGCCTGAGCAGCTTTTCGCGGGCGGCGGAAAAACGTTTCCGCACTCAACCGGCAATTTCCGCGCAGATCCGGGCGCTCGAGGAAGAGGTTGGAGCCAAGTTGCTGGATCGCTCAGGCGGCAAGGTCGCACTGACGCAAGCAGGCAAGATCTTTCAGAAGTATTGCGAAGAGACCGTACAGTCACGCCGTAACGTGGTGACGGCGATCGCCGAAGTGGAGCGCGTTCCCGGTGGCGAAATCGTTGTAGGCGCCAATGAAGGCACCTGCATGCATGTGCTGCCCGAGGTATTCGCCAAGTTCAAAAAAGAGTATCCGGCGGTTGGAGTGAACGTGCGCAGGCTGGAGTCAGCGGGGGTGCTGGAAGCGGTCATCGATCATTCCGCCGATTTCGGGGTCGTTTCCCTGCCCGTGAACGACAAGCGCTTGACGGTGGTGCCCATTCATCGCGACGAGATGGTAGTGATCTGCGCTCCCGGACATGAGTTAGCGAAATGCAAGTCGGTGAGCGTGGAGGATGTGTCCCGATATCCTCTGCTGATGCCCAAGTTTGGCAAGACGAGGGACGCCATCGAGGAAATGTTTGCGTCGCGAAACCTGACGCCGACAATCTCGATGGAACTGGATTCCAGCGAGCTGCTGAAGCGATTTGCCTCCGCCGATGTAGGCGTTGGATTCATCGCGCACTCCAACGTACACGAAGAAGCAAAAGCGAAGTCATTGGCGGTTTTGGCGATCCAGGATGCGAAGATCAATCGCGACCTTGCGCTGGTGTTCCGGAAAGACAAAGCTCTCAGCCGCGCCGCGCTGGCGTTTATCGATATCGCAGTGAAGCTGAAACAACCACAGATGGAAAAGGCTTCGGGCCGGTAGCCTACGGGCTTCCCTTTCCGGTCGTCGAAATCCTGCGCAACAACTTGACGGTGGCTCGTTCAACCTGCTTTGCGGCGGGACTGTCCGCACCAACGCGGCTGATCAGCAGGGCCGCGCCAGCAATGGTAGAGGAGGTTGCCAGTGTCATATCCTCGGCATCCGCTTTGGAGAATCCGCTTAATTTGACGAGATTGGCCCGCACCAACTCATAGACGGGTCCTTTAGCGTTGTCCGTGATGTTTGTAGCCACCCGATGGACAAGCATCTCGATGACGTTCGGATTCTCGCAACAGAAGCGCAGGAACTTGGCGCCTAATCTTTCGAGAGAGTCATTCTTATCGAGCCGTGCGATCAGGTTATTGCGGTAACGGTCGGTAACGGCATCGAGGAGAGCCTGGCGATCACGGAAGCGTTCGTACAAGGTCGGAGTGGTGGTACCCGCGGCCTTGGCTACCTCGCGCATAGTGACGGATTCCATCCCATGCTGGTCTAGCAGGCGCACGGCGGCATCGATGATCGCCTGTTCCAGATTCGGGTCGGGTTTCCTGGGCACCTGAGAGCCTTCCGCAATAGTTTTAACGTCGTTAGGCTAACGATGTAAAAGAACACTAGCGTGGCCCTTTCCTCAATTCAAGAACTTTCAGGAACTTAACAGGTCAGATGGTGAGCCACGCAGAGGCACAACCGCCGCCCACGAAGTGGACAATCTCCAGGCGATCCCCGGATTTCAGTGGCGTCGCGGCCCAACTCGCCCGCGGAACGATGTCGCGATTCAGTTCAACCGCGAGGCGGTCGGCTTTGAGCCCAAGGTGCTCGACCAGCGCAGCAAGTGTCGGCAGTCCAGGAAGTTCTTTCTCTTCTCCATTGATGACCAGGAGCATAAAGGGAAACTAACACTTCCTAGAGAAAATCAGAAGCTTCCTGCTCGGCGGGAGCGTTCTTCAAAAGGTCATCCAGCCTGCCCTCACGAATGGCTTCAACGATTTGCCGATGCTGATTCTTGAGCATCTCGTGGAGTTGCTGGTCGGTTTGCTCAGCATCGGCAGCGTCGGCGTAAGAGCCGGATTTCTTGGCGATGCACTGTCCCTTGACGAAAACGGTGCTGAGAAATGTGTGGGTACTACGATGGGCCTCAGTCTGCACGTGGTAGACGGTGTCCTCGTGCTTAACATCCGTATTGAATCCAAAGATCATGAAAGTATGTTTTATGGCGTGTGAAAAATCGGCCAAACCTTTGATCCGACAGTGATTTGCACAGTCCGGTTCTTGACACTCAGGCGGTGCAAAAAATAGTATCGAGTGTTTCCTGATATTGCTGGGCGCCAAGTATATACAGCCCCTCTATGCCGGACAACTATTTCGCCCGATATTTGCCGTTGTTGTTCCAGATGCTCGTCGCCGGTGGCCTGGCGGCGGCAATGGTGGTGCTTTCGTTCGTTTTGGGAAAACACCGCTACAATAAAGCCAAAATGTCTCCGTACGAGTGCGGTATGGCTCCCGTCGGCGACGCCAGCGAACGCTTCTCGGTGAAGTTCTACCTCGTCGGAATGTTATTCATCCTGTTCGACGTGGAAGCTGTGTTTCTGTATCCCTGGGCAATCATCCTGAAAGACCTGAAGATGTTCGGCTTCTGGGAGATGCTGGTGTATGTCGCTGTGGTGCTGGTCGGCCTCTTCTACATTTGGAAGAAGGGCGTTATCGACTGGTCGAAGACGGAGAAGCTTGTGCAGATGGTGGGAATCTCCGGCACGCCTGATTATCGTCCGGCGGACTACGTTGGGACGCCAGCCCCCTTGCCGATCGGCGACAATATCTCCGATCTGGATGTTCTCGAAGGGAGCGTGAAGTAATGGCGCTCACGCCGGCAATTACTGACATCGAACAACTCAAAGACAAACCAGAGATCGCCGCGCTGCTGGGGTGGAATGCTTCGGCTGTCGCCGGAGCCAAGTTCGATCGCAACGAGCTGACGATCTGGATCAACCGCAATCAACTCCTTCCGGCGTGCCAGTTCCTCCGCGACAACCCGGAGATGCGTTTCAACCTGCTCTCCGACGTCACCTGCGTGGACTGGTATCCGTCGGAACCACGGTTTGAGGTGGTGTATCAACTGACATCAATCCCGCGAAAAGCGTATCTGCGGCTGAAAGTAAAGCTGAATGGCGACGACACGAAGATTGCTTCTGTAATCTCCCTTTGGCCGTCTAGCAATTTCTTCGAGCGCGAAGTCTTCGACTTGTTTGGGATTCAGTTTGAAGGTCATCCATACCTAAAGCGGATCATGATGCCCGAGGATTGGAAGGGACATCCGCTGCGCAAGGACTACCCGGTGGAGGGCTATCGGTAA
>CAYWSM010000090.1:0-6052 GCA_964460935.1 uncultured Terriglobales bacterium
GCGAGTACGTAAACTTTGCTACCGTTCCCGGACTCGCATTCAACGTCTGTTCGCCGCCAGCCATCGAAAAGTCGGTCAACGAGAAGGGAAGTGTCGCCTTGTTGTTCATTCCCTGACTCGCATCCGCCGCCGTTATCTCTAGTTGCCACGCGCCCGCGACCCCACCGGACGTGTCCGCCTTCACGTACACCACGACCGGCTCCCCGTTACTCAACGTGACACTCGAAATAGCATTACCGCCAGGACTCAGGCTCAGTACGCACGCCTTTGCCGGAATCCCCGATCCCGGCACCGAGCACGTCAGCGCCACCGTGCCCGTATATCCATCATGCGGCTGAATATCGAAACTGGCTGTCAGCGGTTCGGTCACTCGCAATGTCGGCGCGTTATACCCCGAAGTGTCCAGCACGAATCCGGAATCCGCTGTCACCGTCACTGCAACCGTCTGAGTACGCGAAATCTGGTGCGAACCGTCGAGCACCGCTGTTACCCGGATCAGCGGCATATACCGGCCCACCGGAGTGTTTGTCGTGGTCTTAAATGTCACCACGACCTGAGACGTTCCCCCCGGATTAGCCACTACCGGAGCCACATCACAGCTCATTCCACTCGGCAGCATTGTCGGATCGCATTCCACTGTCACTTTTTGGTCGAACGATCCCAGCGACGTCAGCGGCAGTTGCACGGTCGCGCTGTCGCCGTGGACGAGGGTGCTCACTTCACTTGGCACCGCCGTCCCGAGAGTGAAGTCGACTACCCTGAGCGTTACAGGAACCTGCCGCACTAGCGCACCGTCCGTCCCCTGAATTCGAAACGAAAAATCCTGTACGGCACTATCCTGTACCGTGACCGTGAACGCTCCTCCGTTGATTGCGCTCGCTGAGCAAACTGACGGAACACTGCCATACGTGCTTGCGTCGCAGCTAAGCGTCACGGTTCCGTTGTACCCGTTAAACACCATCTCTGTCCCGTTGAACGTCACCGCAGACCCCGGTGACGTCACCAGATCCGGATTGTTCACCGCCAGCGCATAGTCTGGAGACGTGCTCCCCGGCAACGCCATTTCCCAGATTCCCCGTCCATAGGTCGAGACCCGCAGTCTCGGCGGCTGTCCCTGCGGATGGAAGATGGCCACCCGTGTAACCGCAACGTTAGGAAGCATTCCCGGGCCTGTTGCCGGCCCCACCTCTGTCCACTCCGTCGAACTTCCCGCCACCGCCGTCGTGGAAAACACTCCCACATCGGTTCCGACGTAGATCGTTCCCGTGCTCCCGTCGATAGTCACTCCATCCGCCGGTGCATCTGGTAGATTTCCCGTGACATCTGTCCACGAAGCCCCCGCATCGGTCGTCTGGAACACGTGTCCCGTCTTGAATCCCATGACGGTCGCGTATGCTGTCGTTCCCGCCGCAACCGTCGGATCGATCGCCAGCCCCGACACCGGATATCCATCCCAGTTTGCATACCCAACCGACTCCGACGCCTTCATCCACTCTGTCTGTGCCGCCGTGGCATTCGTCGTGACATAGATCTGCCCGTCCGCCGTGCCTGCATAGATCACTGCCGATCCCTGTGCATTCTTCGGACCACCCGCCGCCAGCGCGCTCACCATGCTCGGCGAGTCCGAAGAACAAACCATGCTTCCATCGAACGTTTGGCTCAGTGCATTCGACGGAGGATTTACGCCATCACTTGGGACTCTCCACACCCGGCATGTCCCCAGAATGATCTGGGTCGATTTCTGCGGATCCAGCATGTACGGCATATAGAACGCCGCATCGTCGGCTCCCACCGTGGCCGACGAAATCACCGGCACGAATTGGCTGTCGGTGCACTGCGCTCCCGCCGCGCATCGTTGAATGGATACTCTCGTGTTCTCCGCAAACCATTCGCCCGGATTCTCCGGATTGATCTCCGTATATCCGCCGTCGCCTGCGAGCACAGACCGCCACGTCAATCCATTGTTCCCGGAATCATTGCTGTCGATCGCTGGGGACCCGTTATCCTGCGTTCCTCCCAGCATCGTGAACTGGTTCGTCGGATGCTGCTGGAACCACACAAACTGCGTCATCGACCCCATCGTCCCGTTCAAATTCTCAAATGGGAAGAATGGCTCACTGGGCGGTGTTGACAGACAAGTCGAGGGAACGCTCATCGGGTACAAACTTGTCAGCGTCCGGAAAATCCCACCGTCGTTGCCGAAGTAAACAATGTTTGGATTCGCCGCCAGGCAGTCGATTGCATGCTGGTCCGGATGTACCTTAGAAAACGATCCTGTCGGCGTGCATCCGTACACATGCGTGAGGTTTACGAACGGCTTCGCCGCGCAAGTCGGATTATTGGTCGTGACCTGACACCTGTAGATGTTGATCGTTCCTGCATACACGTCGGTTGCCGATCCGTCTGGCACCGCCGCCAGCGCCAGGTTGTAATCGCCCTGTTCCGTGCCGCAGCCCAGGCTATCGCCGCAATCGTCGATGCCCGATGTGTCCAACTGTAGCCACGTCTTGCCGCCGTCCGTCGTCCGGTAAATTCCTCCGTCCACCGGAGTCGAACTGGAATCCACGAACCACACGTACATTTCGTCCCGGCCGGGCACGACCGCGATCTGCCCGCGGTACATGGGGCACGTAGTCAGATTCATCGGCGACGTCGGACAGTTCAACAGGTTGATTACCGCCGCAGGCTGCACAACTCCTCTCGACCCGGTGCCCTGATCCGCTGCTCGCGTAAACGTGATGCCGTCCACGGATGTGTACAAACCATGCGCTCGCGACCAAGCATAGAACCGCTGCTGTTGCGGGTTGTAAATCACATCTGACGCTGAACCGTTATCCGGAGTTCCGCCCGGATCTACCATCTGCACCTGTGACCACGTCTGTCCCGAATCGTATGAGTAGTACAGGCCGCGGCAAGTCGCTGTTTGCGATAAGCTCTTGCACGCTATAACGTCGTTTGGAGGATCCTCCCCTCCCACCGTTATTCCTTCACTTGACGATGCAGTTGCAGCAACCACAATTGCCGGATTGTCGCTATCAAACGCAATCTTAGCGAAGGCCAACCCATGGAACCTTCGCAAGCCACTGTTCGCTTCCGAAATTAACGTCCATGAATTACCTGCATCGTTTGATCGCAGAATCCCCAGTCCATAGTACGAATCGCCGGAGTTGTTTGCCTCACCCGTTCCCACCAGCACGATGTTGCTATCCACCGGATTGATCGCGATGGCGCCCACCGCCAGCGTCGGCTGATCGTCCGTAATCGGTTTCCACCGTACCTTAGTGATGTCCGCGTTCGCCGCATTGGTGGATTTCCAAACTCCGCCGTAGGCACCGCCGATATATACCGTGTTTCCGGTCAGATCGTTCTGGTCCACCGCGACGGCCGTGGTTCTTCCGGTCGCCCATCCATAATCCTGGTCATCTCCCGCCGTCGTTACCGAACGAAGAGGCGATGGGCCTAATTCAGTCCACACCGGCAGGATCGTGCCATAGTTCTCTAATCCAAACGTCCTCTGTTCCGCTCTTTGCTGTAGCGCTTTGGTCGCTCGCATACGCAGTTGATGGCGTTGTTGCTGCGCCCGCATGAGCATCTGCGGCGCCGCATGTCCCTTGTACAGGCGCCCGCGCATGAACCACTTCGACCGTTCGCGCGGATTTTCCCGGTCGCCGTTTTGGCGACCCCGATCGGCATCGTGGTCCGCTATGCGCGTGCGTGGAACGCGACCTTCCTTACGTTCGGGTCGTTCCTGCGCCGGGATTGTCAGGATGGAAAAGATGCAAATGAAAATGATGAGGGCAAGGAAACGGAAACTACTTCCGTACTTCACGAGCATCGGGCCGATTGACCAGCTTTCTTGTAGGTCTCAACCCGAGTATGTTTGTTGCACTTTCGCGAAGTCAATGTAAGACGTTGCTATGAAACTACTTATGGTGTTCCTAAATGGGAATGACTGCACTTAAGGGGCCAGCTTGTACGATCCTGTCATGCCCTGATCTGTGCAAATCATCGCGCCAACTTCCCAGTTTGGAACAGAGTTTGTCAAGGCCGCGAAATATCACAAATCGCCACTAACTCACTGGTTACAAAGAAAATATAAAGTTCTCAATTTTGGCAGTAAAAGCTCCCAGGCAGGTCATACTCAACAATGGGAGGAAGATACTAAAACTCGCTTCTCGAAACAGAAATATTGGTGAGACATGTTTCTAATCAGCTAAGTTCTTTGTTTGCAATTATGACAAGTAACCCTCGCGTTATCACAATGATAGCTGACCGGGGGGAGGGGGTATCCCCTGGGGGTACAGACCGGAGACATGCCTGACAGATCGAGTCGGAGACGTGCTGCAATTGTGGCAACTGTCATTGCACCCCCATACGCACCGGACTAAGATCAAGCCATGCCTGTCGCAGAAATAAACACGTACGCTCCGGTCAAGGCTCCGCGCGGAACCTCTATCTCATGCAAGGGCTGGCAGCAGGAAGCTGCCATGCGCATGATCATGAACAACCTCGACGAAGAGGTCGCCGAGCGCCCGCAGGACCTCGTTGTCTATGGAGGCACGGGCCGTGCCGCCCGCAGTTGGGAGTGCTTTCACGCTATCGTGCGTTCACTCCAGTCGCTCGATCACGACGAGACCTTGCTCGTGCAATCGGGCAAGCCAGTCGGCATCTTCAAGACGCACGAATACGCCCCGCGTGTCCTGATTGCCAACTCCAACCTGGTCGGCCACTGGTCCAACTGGGAGAAGTTCAACGAACTCGAACGTGCCGGATTGATGATGTACGGGCAGATGACCGCAGGCTCCTGGATTTACATCGGCTCACAAGGAATTGTTCAAGGAACGTTTGAAACATTTTCAGCGGCTGGCGAAAAGCATTTCGGTGGCTCCCTCGAAGGGAAACTGGTCGTCTCTGGCGGCATGGGCGGAATGAGCGGAGCCCAGCCACTCGCGGCCACTATGGCTGGCGCGGCGTTCCTCGGTATTGAAGTCGATCCCGAGCGCATCAAGAAGCGGCTGAAGACAGGCTACTGCGACTTCATGGTCAACACGCTCGACGAAGCGCTGCGCATCCTGAAGAACGCGGTTCGTAAGAAAGAAGCGGTTTCGGTCGGCCTGATCGGCAATTGCGCCGACGTCATCCCCGAACTTGCTGAGCGTGGCGTCGTTCCCGACCTGCTTACCGATCAGACTTCGGCGCATGACCCACTGAACGGCTACGTGCCCAACGGCATGTCTCTGGCCGAGGCACTCGAACTACGGAAACGCGATCCTCAGGCGTATTTGGAGAAGTCGCTTGACGCCATGGCGCGTCATGTCGAAGGCATGTTGAAGCTGCAAAAGATGGGTTCAGTCACATTCGATTACGGCAATAACATCCGGACTTTCGCCCATCAGCGCGGCGTCAAGAACGCGTATGACTTCCCGGGATTCGTCCCCGCCTACATTCGCCCTCTTTTCTGCGAAGGCCGCGGCCCCTTCCGCTGGGTCGCCCTCTCCGGCGATCCCGCCGATATTCATGTAACCGACGAGTTAGTGCTAGAACTTTTCCCCGAAAATCGCATCCTTAGCCGCTGGATTAACTTGGCGAAGAAACGAATCAAGTTCCAAGGCCTGCCTGCGCGCATCTGCTGGCTCGGCTACGGCGAGCGTGCCCAGTTCGGACTCGCCATGAACGACCTGGTAAAGAAGGGCAAGATCAAGGCTCCCATCGTCATCGGCCGCGACCACCTCGACTGCGGGTCCGTCGCCTCGCCCTACCGCGAAACCGAAAGCATGAAGGACGGCTCCGATGCTGTTGCTGACTGGCCGCTCCTCAACGCCCTCATCAACACCGCGAGCGGCGCCAGTTGGGTATCCATCCACAACGGTGGCGGCGTGGGAATCGGCTATTCACAACACGCAGGCCAAGTCACCGTCGCCGACGGAACCGACGCAATGGCCAAACGCATCGAACGTGTGCTCACGAACGATCCTGGCATGGGCATCATCCGTCACGTCGACGCTGGTTATGACGAGGCCAAAGAGTTTGCTGAGAAGAAGCACGTGAGAAT
>CAYWSM010000091.1:0-23761 GCA_964460935.1 uncultured Terriglobales bacterium
GGCGACCACCGGAGCGTTCGATCATTTTGAGAAGCAATTTGCGAATACGAAGCATGTCACGCTGGATCAGAACCGGCGGTCGCTGGGGCCGATCCTGCGATGTGCGTTTCGGGTGATCAATCAGAATCCGGTGAGCGGGCAACTGGAGCGGAAGCCGCTGGTGTCGGCGAGAGAGAAAGAGAAAAACCCCACGCAACCAAAAGAGGGTTGTGTGGGGCACCCGGTGGAATTGGTTTATACGCCGGGGCAGTTCAGCAACGAGACGGAAGCGGCGGAGATTGCGGATACGATTCAAAGTCTGCATGCGAATTGTCCGGGACACGAGACGCGTCTGGGGAGGAAGCGCTGCGAGTGGAGAGACATTGCAATTCTGTACCGGCAACATGGTCATCGGGAGTTGCTGGCTCGGAAACTGAGCCGGCGCGGAATTCCGGTGCTGGTGCGCGGCGTAGACGTGCTCGAGACGCCCGAAGTTCGCGATGCGATGGCCGTGATGAGGGCGATCTCGAACCTTGGTGACAATACAGCGATTTTTCGCGCGGCGGCGCTGCCGCAGTTTGGGATCGATCCCGGGGAATTGCGGGCAGCGCTAAACGCTGCCGGGCGTGACGCGAAGCTGGTTGCCGTTCTACAGAAGGTGAAAGGCGGACAGGCGCTGCTGGACGCGCTGGCCAGGGCGCGTAAGCTGACGAGCGAGGCAGGAAATACAGCAGCAGCCACGTTAGCGGTTGGGATCAAGGAATTTGAGTTGCCTCGCAATGAGGCTATGCAGGCGTTGGCTAAGTTCGTGTCCGAATGGGCGGCGAAGCCCATTACCAGCGACGTGAGCACAGAAGCCTTTCTCGAATATCTCGACTACTTCACGGAGATCGGTGGGAAGATCTGCCTGCCAGAGCCCGAGGACACGGTTAACGCCGTGCAGTTCATGACGGCGCACGCGGCGAAGGGGTTGGAATTTCCGCATGTGTTCATCATTCGCGGAACGACGAACAGCTTTCCCGCGAGCTACAAGGAAGATCTATTCGAGTTCCCCGATGCGCTGCGCGATGCACTGAGTTCCGCACCGGGCGATCCGAAAGAACTCCATAACCAGGAAGAGCGGCGGTTGTTCTACGTGGCGATGACGCGCGCGCGGGACACGCTTCACATCTATGCCAAACGCAGCCGCAGCCGGAAGACGGCGGCGCCGCCGCTGTACACCGAAGCGACGCCTCCGGGGTTTATTCGCGACATCGTCAGCAATCAATGCGTGCCGATGGACTGTGTGCCGCAGCTGGTGGAGTTCCGTCCGGAGATTCAGGCTGCCGCGGAAGAGGTGCAGGCGTTCTCGCCTGTCGCGGAATGGATGCTGCTCGATCCCGCGCGTGATATGGAGAAGATCTCGCTGAGCGCGACACGGATCGAGACCTACGATCAGTGCCCCTTGCGCTTCAAAATCGAGACCGACTGGAACATCCCGGGCGAATCGGCTCCGGCGCTGCACTTTGGGAATGCGGTACACACATCACTGAAGGCATATAACGATGCGGTGCAGGCAGGGCGTCCGCTGACGCTCGAGAATTTTCTGCGGGTGTTCACGACGCAGATGGAGATCTCGCCGTTCGACGATGCGCACCAGAAGCAGCTCTATCTCGATCAGGGGCTGAAGGAGCTTGAGGAGTTCTATTACCTTCGTAACGTCGAGGGCGTGCCACATGTCCTTGCGACTGAGAAAGTTTTCAGCCTGATTGTCGGCGGCGTGAAGGTGGTGGGGCGGATCGATCTCGCTTCGCGAACTCCGGACGGTGGTGTCGCCATCGTCGATTACAAAACGGGAAGAGCGAAGGACGACGAAGAAGCAGAGAAGAGTCTGCAACTTTCGATTTATGCCCTGGCCGCGCAGCAGGATTTCGGAGAGCTTCCGGAGCGGATCGCTTTCTACAATCTCGAGACGAATGCGACGGCGGAGACTTCGCGCACGGCGGACGAGTTAGTGGATACACGGGCGAAGATCCAGGAAGTGGCACAAGCGATTCAAGCAGGAAAATTCAGGCCCAAAACGGGTTTTCACTGCAACTGGTGTGGGTATCGGGAGTTGTGTCCGGTGCAGGAAGAGCCGTTGTACAAGATCGAGTCGGCGATGCCGGCGAAGGCGTAGCAGATGCTTCGCTGCGCTCAGCATGACCTGCGTTGGAATAATGAGGGGGAAAAAACTTTGGGGGACGCTGTCGCGTCCCCCGTCTTTGTCTGAAGACCTAGTTACTTTTTCTTGCTGGTCTTCTTCGCGGCTTTCTTCGCTGCCTTTTTCTTCGTTGCCATTGATCTATTCTCCCTTTCGTTTAGTCGCGATCAACTGCATCGCAATTGTTTGAATGTATAGAGTCATTCAAAAACGAAGTCAAGAGAAAAGTGTGATGTCATCAAGAGGTTCATACCTCTTCGAAGACGATGAACGAGGTTGTTGAACGTCTCTCCGTCATTTCGGAAGGATTTTATCCGCGTGTTGAATCATCCAGCGACCCAGAAGTCCAGCGATGGAGTCTTGTGAGAAGTGCGCGATCATTCCCGGACGCAGGCTCTTCCTCCAGAAGGCGAGAACACCGAAGAGAAATCCGAGAACGGTGACGACGATCATTCCCTGCACACCTTGATATGCGTGAGAGCCGCCAAAAATCAGGGCCTGGAGCACAATCGCAAGCCATGAGGAACGAAGCAGAGTGCTGAATTGCTTCTGGAAGTATCCGCGATAGATGAGTTCTTCGCAGAAGCCGGCGGTAAGGCAGAGGAATTGGAAGACGAGTTGTTCGCTGAGTCCGCTGGGGTAAACCGAAGAGAGACGCTCTTCGAGTTCCTTTGTGCTGCCGAAGTGAATGCCTCCGAGTGCGAGCGCGACGAGAGCGAGGATACCGGTGGAGACAATTCGGAATCCGACGGCGACGGCGACATCCATGAGAAAGTCTTCGGGCTTCTTCCAGCGTCCGCCGATCAGGTCGCGCAGCCTGGTCACGCGGTGAAGATGCAGCCCCCAGAAGATGTAGAGGACCATCAACCATTCCATGACGATGGTGCTGTAGTACAGGCGCATGCGCATGGCGTGGGTGAGATTGGGGTGGCCGGCCGAGCCCATCGCGGAAAAGAAGAGCAGGAAAGCGATCAGCAAGATGGTGTGCCACCAGGGCGCAACGTAGCTGCGCGACTCGGGCGGGTACGACTGCAGTTGCGGCTCGGTGGCGGGTAGAGAAGAGTCCATCGATAGTCCTTTGACAGCATCTTATAATGAGGAGTTTTCATTTCCCCAGTTGGCAATTCATAAAACAAACAGGAGTCACAAAGATGACCTACAACCCTGACGACGTCGTCATCATTTCCGGTTGCCGTACGCCGGTCGGCAAATTCCAAGGCGCCTTCTCGGACCTGAGCGCCGTACAACTCGGCGCCATCGTGGTACGCGAAGCGGTAAAGCGCGCGGGAATTCAGGACCTGAACCAGGTAAACGAGTGCATCATGGGCAACGTGGTGTCGGCAGGATTAGGACAGAATCCGGCGCGACAAGCGGCGATCTATGGCGGACTGCCTCCGCAGGTTGGCGCGATGACGATCAATAAGGTTTGCGGATCGGGATTGAAGGCCGTGGCGCTGGGAGCGCAGGCAATCCAGACCGGGAACTCGGAAGTCGTTGTCGCGGGCGGAATGGAATCGATGACGAATGCGCCCTACCTGCTGCCGCAGGCGCGCAAAGGTTATCGTCTGGGCAACGCGCAAATCGTCGACTCTATGATCAAAGACGGTCTCTGGGACATCTACAACGACTATCACATGGGCATCACTGGTGAGAATGTAGCTGAAGAGTTCAATGTCACGCGCGAAGAGCAGGACGAGTTCGCATTGAACTCGCATCGCAAGGCCGTGGCAGCGATGAAGGAGTGCCGGTTCAAGAGCCAGATTGTTCCAGTAGAAATCCAGACGAAGAAGGGGACGATCATTGTCGATAAAGACGAGTCTCCACGGGAAGATGCGACGATTGAGGCATTACGAGCCCTGAAGCCGGCGTTCAAGAAAAATGGAACGGTAACGGCTGGGAATGCTCCGGGAGTGAATGACGGAGCGGCGGCGACCGTGGTCACGTCGTATCGGAAGGCGAAGGAACTCGGAGCGGAGCCGATCGCGAAGATTGTGGCGCAGGCAACGAGTGGCGTGGAACCCAAGTGGGTGATGATGGCTCCAGTGGATGCTGTGCGGCAGATCTGGCGCAAGACGGGCTGGAAGAACGAGGAAGTCGATCTTTACGAATTGAATGAGGCGTTCTCGGTGCAGGCGCTCGGTGTCATGAAAGAGCTTGGGCTCGATCTGAACAAAGTGAACGTGAACGGCGGCGCGGTGGCGCTGGGACATCCAATTGGCGCGAGCGGCGCACGCGTGCTGGTGACGCTTCTGTACGAGATGATGCGGCGCGATGTACACAAGGGCGTGGCGGCGCTGTGTCTTGGCGGCGGGAACGCAGTGGCGATGGCGGTGGAGAGATAAGATCCAGAGTTTCAAAGTTTCAAGTTTCAGGTTTCGAGTTCAAGGGAACAACTTGAAGCTCGAAACCCCGAAACTGCTTGCCAGTCAATTAACGTGGGCTCAAAAGGTATGCGTGAGTTTCGCCGTTAATGGCGCCATAGCCCGCAATCTGTCCGTTGTCATTGATACCAGTAGCATCGTTCAGCACCCATCCTGCACTGGGCGGAATCAGGCTATTCAAATCCTGCATTTTCCCGTTGGTATATATAAACGCGTGATACACGAGAAATTGGCCAGAGGGCACAGTTGATTGTCCCACCACCACTCCGTATCTGTTGATGGACTCTCCCTGACTGTAGATGCCACCGGGCAGCACACCGAGATCGGTCATCGTGCCGTTAGCGTAGAGAAAAGCATGCGCCTGCAGATTGCCGAGCGTGTACGCCTGGCCGGTGATCTGCACAAGATCGTTAATGGCGGTGGCAAGACTCCAATCGCCGCCCAGCGTGCCCAGGCTCTGCATCTTTCCCGCGCTGTAGAGGAATGCGAGAAAATTTCCGCTTGCATTGTAGGCATAGCCGACGACTTGGCCTCGGTTATTGATTCCTGAGCCGGTGCTGCTGTCGCCACCCAGCGTGCCAAGATCAACCATCTTGCCGCCCGTGTAGAGAAAGGCGTGATCCTGCCCCAGTTGGTTCTTTGAATCGCCGGTGATCTGGCCGAGAGCATTGATCGCATAACCCGCAGCGTAGTTCCCGCCCAAAGTGCCGATGCTCTGCATTTTTCCGTCTGAATAGAGGAATGCGGCATAACCGTTAACGGTCTCGGAAAAGCCCGTGATCCTTCCCAAGACGTTAATACCTTTGGCTACGGAATCGGCGGCACCGAGGGTACCCAGCGAGATCATCGTTCCTCCGCTGTACAAGAATGCCGGTGACGAAGCGCCGTTCAGACTGCTGATCCCGACCACTTGTCCGCTGTTGTTGAGACCATAAGCATAGCTGTAATCATTCGGCGGCGTATGACTCAGCGTCCCCAGATCCGTGATGGTGTACGTCTGTGCGGTTGCCGCCGTTGCCGTAACGATGATCAAAAGCGCGAGCATGAACCCGCGGCAGGAGAAATTGATGGATCGGTTGACAAAGCCGGCGAGATTGGCGGAGCTGCGCATATCGGACACCTCGAAGAGATGTTGATGGGTGCGCTTTCCCGGCATGTCAAAAAGTTGTCAACAATGTGTATAGCTTTTGCTCGAAGAATCTACTGCCGCGAGTTCGTGGAACCTGCTGAGCGGAGCTTTGCTCCGCCACAACCGGGTGAGGGCGCCGGTCCCACACTCGATAGGCACGATTTACGCATCCAAGAAGGTATGGAGATTACACATCATCAGGCGATGTTGCGGGAGTCGGATGGAGTTTGGGTGTGCAGCCGGTGTGGGCTGGTGAATCCCACTGAGGATCAGGCGTGCATCCCAGTGAGTATTGAACCGTCGTCTCAGACGATTATCGACCCGCAAGGTAGTGCGGCGTAGGACAAGGCGTGGGTACCGTTATGCCGATCTATACCATGTCTCTACTTGGCAGCGCCCATGTCTAGTTGGGTTTTGTTGCGGAGGGTCTGCTCGTCAGCTTCGGCTTTGCAAGGCAGGTAAACAGTGAAGACAGCACCGCCTCCCGGGGCCGGCTGAAATTCAATGCGGCCGCCGTAGCTCTTGACGATTCCCATAGCTACACTCAATCCCATTCCAGTTCCGCCACCGGGGCGCTTTGTCGAATAGAACGGATCGAAGATGTTGCCGAGCATGTCTTCGGGAACACCAGGACCGTCGTCCTGAAATCCAATCCAGATGGTATTGCTGGCGCGTCCGAGACGAACGCGGATGCTACCGCGGTCGCGAACGGTGCGGATCGCCTGTTCGGCATTGATCATCAGGTTAAGGAAGACCTGCATGAGCTGGTTGGCGTCTCCTTCGAAGAGCGGCAACGATGGTTCGGGAAGGAAGTCGACACCGATATTGCTCACCCGCAAAGAATACTGATGCAGTAACAGAGTCCGTTGAATTAGCTCGTTCAGGTTCAGACGGATTGTGCCGCGAGTGTGTGGACGGGAGAAGAAGAGAAGGTTCTGCACAACTTCGACTGCACGACGGGACTGCTCCTTCAGCAGCTTAAGATGTTTCTGCTCCTGCTGGCTGCCGGAAGTGTCGAGCAAATCGATGGCACCCATGATTGCCGTCAATGGATTGTTTAATTCGTGGGCAAAGCCATCGATCATCTGGCCCATGGCAGCGAGGCGTTCGGCCTGCACGAGTTGTTGCTCGATCTGCTTCGAAACAGTGATATCGCGCAAAGAGGCGACGACACCCACAATCTCATTGTTATGGCCGACCAGCGTGCTGGCCCGCACGCGAAGCGTCTGCCATGCGCCGTTGCGGTGCTGAGACAGATACTCGGTCGATCCGATCTTCTCTTTACCGTTGAGCACGTCGTGATACAAACGCGATGGCTCGGTGGACTCGGGGCCGGCATCGGTCCCTACGATGTCTTCGGGATCATACCCGGTGATTTCGCGAATTCGCGGGCTGGCGAACGTGTGCCGCAGGTTCTTGTCGAGAACGAGGATCGCGTCGGGGAAGCACTCGATCAGACGATTGTTGAACTCACGCTGTTGATCGAGTTGCGCTTCCATCTCGCGCTTCTGGGTGATATCCACGAGCGTGCCCTGATAACGGATCACGCGACCGTCGGCGTCGTAGATGGCACGAGCCGAATCGAGACAGGTGATTTCGCTGCCATCTTTGCGGAGCAGGCGGATTTCACGGTCGAGCACGGCGGCATAACGATCGAGGTCGGCCAGCCAGCGAGTGCGCTCGGTGCGGTCGACGTACATTTCCGCCAGCGACACAGCCTGTAATTCAGCTTTCGTCTGGTAGCCAAACATCTGCACGAGAGCCTGGTTGACGTCGAGCCAGTGCCCGTCCGGTGTACTGAAGTAAACGCCTTCATGGAGGCTCTCAAAGAGATCGGTGAAACGGGATTCGCGTTCTCGCTGATGAGTGACCTCGCGCGCCCAGATGCTTACACCTATGTCGCGGTCGTCTCGGCGAATAGGTTGTGCGGAGCAGTCAAAGAAACGCGGTTTGGTCTCGTTCCTGAATTGAACTTCGAGGACGCCGGACCAGTTGCGGCGCTCAAGTAATCGAGGCAGCAGACGTTCAACATCCGCTGCGGTGGGGCTGCTGATGAACTCGCTGGCCGGATGGAATACAAAGGAGCTGAAATCGAGCTGGAGGATATTGGCGATCGCGCGATTCGCAGCTTGAATGGTGCCGTCCAGAGATATGGCGATGACAACATCTTCGAAACTGTCGACCAGGTCACGATAACCCTTTTGGGAGCGACAGACGACGTCGAGCATATGCTCGACTTGACTCTCGGTAGGCTGGGCAGTGTTGGCCTTCTCAAAACCACGCAACTCGGCGCGAAGCAGAGCGATCTGATGATGCTTACGCGAGGAGATGATGGCGAAGATGATGACCAGGGCTGCCAGGCATACAGGCACTACAAACAGACCGAAGAAACGTGATGGAATGAGTGCGAGGTTCTGCCAGACGGCGGCGGCAATACCGACACCGAGTAGCGCAAGAAAGAACAGGGCAATTCGCCAAAGCCTGGATTCCTCGTGATCCAGCCAAGAGAGACGGTTGGCTTTATCGCCGGATTGGGGAGTTTCCCTATTCATTAGAGGGTTTTGCGAGATGACGATGTCTGAGAATGACAGAGGATGGTAAGGCGCAGGGACGAGAGAATCAACCGGAAGTATGCCTGAGAGAACCTATCTGACCATCGGTCGGCGGAAAAAGAGTGCATGTACTTTGGTGCTAACTGCAATGTGATCGCTTTATCACAGTGGGTTGTGGTGCTGAACACATCGCGGAGGCGCAAAGCGAACTAGACTGCCATGCCGTTAAATTCGGCTACCAGAGATGCTTTACAAGACCCTGAGTGCAGCAGTCTATGGAATCGACGCCAGCCTGATCGAGGTGGAAGTCGATATTTCCGGAATCACACAAAAAGAAGATCAGTTCTTCACGGTCGGCTTGCCTGACACCGCCGTCAAAGAGAGCCGGCAGCGAGTCAAGTCGGCGTTAAAGAACTGCGGCTACGACATTCCACCGTCGAAAATTACCATCAATCTGGCGCCTGCGGACCTGAAGAAAGAGGGGTCCGGGTTCGATCTGCCAATGGCGTTAGGGATTGTGGGGGCGTATGGCGGGCTGACGAAGTCTGATGTGACTGACTTTTTGCTGGTCGGGGAGCTATCGCTGGATGGAAGCGTGCGCCCGGTGCGCGGAGCACTGCCGATCGCAGTGGCGGCCCGGGCGAACAAGGTAAAGAACCTGATCGTCCCCGAGGCGAATGCGAATGAAGCAGCGGTGGTGAGCGGCATCAATGTGTTGCCGGTGAAATCGATGATGCAAGTTATCAACCTGTTCAACACTGGTAACGGCATCGCGCCGGTAAAGCTGGATCCGCAGACGATTCTGGAGAAGGTGCAGCACTTCCTGGTGGACTTCAAGGACGTTCGCGGACAGATGACAGCCAAGCGCGCGCTGGAGGTGGCCTGCGCGGGCGGACATAACATCCTGATGATCGGACCGCCGGGGTCGGGCAAGACAATGCTGGCGAAGAGGATTCCGACGATTCTGCCGCCACTGACGTTTGAGGAAGCGTTAGAGACTACGAAGATCCATAGCGTCGCCGGCGTGCTCGATCCGGGGGCGGGATTGGTTGGAACCAGGCCGTACAGGGCGCCGCACCATACGATTTCTGACGCGGGATTGATCGGTGGAGGCGCAGTGCCGCGGCCCGGAGAGGTTTCACTAGCGCATCATGGAGTGTTGTTCCTGGATGAGCTGCCGGAGTTTCCACGAAATGTGCTGGAAGTAATGCGGCAGCCGCTGGAAGATGGGACGGTGTGTATCGCCCGGGCGTCGATGTCCCTAACGTTCCCGGCACGATTCATGCTGGCGGCCGCAATGAACCCATGTCCTTGCGGGTACCATAACGATAAGTCGCGCGAATGCCAGTGCACGCCGCCGATGATCCAGAGATATGTCTCGAAGATCTCTGGGCCATTACTGGATCGAATCGATATCCACATCGATGTTCCGGCGGTGAACTACAAAGAATTGCGTGGTGGCGCGAGCCCGGAGGGATCGACGGAAATCCGAGACCGTGTAATTCGAGCACGTGAGGTACAGCTGAATCGGTTCGCGGTTGCGGGTGAAAGAATCTTCAGCAATTCTCAAATGACATCGCGACAGATTCGGACCTATTGCGACCTATCCACCGACTGCGAGCGGATGCTGGAACGCGCGATGTTGCAACAGGGACTGAGCGCCAGGGCACACGACCGGATTCTGAAGGTGGCAAGAACAGTTGCCGATCTCGAGGGGGCAGCTCACATCGAGGCGAAACATATCGCAGAGGCGATTCAGTATCGAACGCTGGATCGGACGTACTGGGCATAACAACTCCAGAAAGGATAACTATAGGCATATCTCACGTTAAGAGGTATGATCCCCAACACCGTAAGGGCTATGCGCCCGCGGATCGGATGCCTTGGGGAGCATTGAGATGATGAGGGTTGCTGCTGTTTTATTGTCGCTATTTATTGCGTTGTCGGCCTGCGCGCAGTCGGGGCCGTTTGGGTTCGAGCGGGGGATGACGAAGAGCAAGGTTATCGCGTTGGTGGGTCAGAAGAATGTAGACCCGCGGACGATCAAGGGGGATGTGCTGACCCTGAAGACCGCGCCGAAGCCGAGTTCCGCGTTCGCAGGGTACGTGCTCATGTTTTCTCCCAAGGACGGTTTGGTGAGAGTGGCTGGAGTAGGACCAGTGATCAGCACCAGGGATGATGGGGAGCAGTTGAAATCATCTTACGCTGCTGTGCTTCAGGGGCTGACGCATGACTTTGGGGAGCCCTCAAACAAAACGGATGAATGCAATGGTCCCGCAATAATGTGCAAACGCGATGACAACTGGATGATGTCGCTGTATGGAAGACAGCGCAAGCTGGAAACCACATGGATGCCGGCTGTTCCAACACAGGCCATGCGACAGGCTGGCGTGCACGTAATCAGATTGCAGGTGATGGCGGGAAGCATGAACTCGGGAATGGTTACGTGCGATTTCGAGTTGGAAGGATACGAACAGTTCGCGAAAAGCCAGAAGGGCGATACGGCTATTCCTGCAAGCGAGAAAAACAAAAAGGATATCACGACCACTCCGGCAGTCGAGAAGGGCGAAAAGGACACAGCTACTCCTGCAGGCGAGAAGAGCCAGAAGGACACTCCAACTACTCCAGCAGGCGAGAAAGCGGAAGTCAAACAGTAGCGATGATCGATAGGTGCCGCGACATTTGTACTGCGGCACCTTGATAACGTGATCGCCATCACACCAAGCGGTTTCCATCACCCCAATCAGGCCAAATTCTCACCCCATCTGGTGACCATTCTCACTGCCCGTGTGCCCGGGCGGCGGGAGCATAGACCTTTGATGTAGGAGGGTTTATGAAGAAGGTTGTGATCCTCGGCGCAGCCGGGCGTGATTTCCATAACTTCAACGTTATGTTCCGGAACAATCCGGATTACCGCGTAGTGGCCTTTACCGCCACGCAGATCCCCGACATTGCGGGACGGCGGTATCCGGCGGCATTGGCGGGACCGTGGTATCCGGAGGGGATCCCAATCATCGAGGAAGATCTGGTTGAGGCGGTGATCAAGAAAGAAGGCGTCGAACGCGCCGTCTTTTCCTACAGCGATGTTTCCTATGCCAATCTGATGCACCTTGGGTCGCGTGTGCTGGCAGCAGGGGCGGACTTCTGGCTCCCTGGAAGGCAGACGGAATTGAAGAGCGAAGTACCGGTGGTCTCGATCTGTGCCGTGAGGACAGGCTGCGGCAAGAGCCCGGTATCGCGGCGAGTTGCGGAAGACCTGCGCGCCCTTGGTTGGAAGCCTGTCGTGATTCGCCATCCGATGCCCTATGGCGACTTGGCGAAGCAGGCCGTTCAGCGGTTCGCGACCTTGAAGGACCTGCATAAGCACGAATGCACGATCGAGGAATGTGAAGAATACGAGCCGCACATCACAAAAGGCTCAGTGGTGTTTGCCGGCGTGGATTACGAGGCAATTCTGCGTGAAGCGGAGAAGGAAGGCGACATCATTCTGTGGGACGGCGGCAATAACGATACGCCGTTCTACAAGCCTGATCTGGAAATCGTGGTCGCGGACCCGCATCGTCCGGGGCACGAGCTCGGTTACTACCCCGGCGAGGTGAACTTCCGGCGTGCGCAGGTGATCATCATCAACAAGGTCGATACGGCGGACATGAAGTCCGTCGACATCGTGCGCAAGAACATCAAGCTTGCGAATCCGTCGGCGACGGTTGTTGAAGCGGCCTGCCGCGTGAACGTGACGAATCCTGCATTGATCAAGGGAAGGAACGTACTGGTGGTCGAGGACGGCCCGACACTCACACACGGCGAGATGCCATATGGTGCGGGCGTTGTGGCGGCACGGCAGTGCGGCGCTGCGGACCGTGTTGATCCACGGGCAACGGCAGTTGGATCGATTCGCAAAACATTCGAGAAGTATCCGCACATTGACCGCATCCTGCCGGCAATGGGCTACAACGAGGCGCAACGGCGCGAACTGGAAGAGACGATCAACCGGACGCCATGCGATGTGGTGGTGGTCGCGACGCCGATCGATCTCGGCCGGGTACTAAAGCTGAACAAGCCTTCGGTGCGCGTCGGCTACGAAATCGAGGAGATCACGAAGCCATCGCTGCTTGACCTTCTCACCGAGTTCTCGAACAAGATGCAGGAGAAGAAGCCCGTGCTGGCTTAGGAGGATGCAATGAAAGACTTTCTGTCGATTCGTGATTTCACACCGGCGGAAATTAAGCACCTACTCGACCTTGCCGTGCGAGTGAAATTGCATCCCGAGAAGTACACGGAAACGCTGAAGGGCAAAACCCTGGCGTTGATCTTCGAAAAACCGTCACTACGTACGAGAGTGACGTTTGACGTGGGAAGCCACCAATTGGGCGGCTTTTCGCTTTACCTCTCGCCGGCCGAAATCAACTTGGGCAAGCGCGAGTCGGTCTACGACGTCGCGAAGAACCTGGAGCGCATGGTGCAGGGAATCATGATCCGCACATTTGCACACCGGATCGTCGAGGAAATGGCGGAATACGCCAGTGTACCGGTGATCAATGGATTGACGGACTACAGCCATCCTTGCCAAGCCATGGCGGACTTCCTGACGATGCTGGAAATCAAGGGAAAGATCGCTGGATTGAAGGTCGCTTACGTGGGCGATGGCAACAACGTGGCGCATTCTCTGATGTTTACCGGGGCGCAGTTGGGTGCGCACGTGTGGGTAGCAACGCCCCCGGGATATGAACCCAAGCCGGATGCCAATGCCTGGGCTAAAGAACGGGGTGGGCGCACGGGTGCCACCTGCGTGATCACAAACGACCCTATCGAGGCCGTAACGGGAGCGGACGTGGTGTACACCGATGTGTGGGCGTCAATGGGGCAGGAAGACGAAGCCGAATCGAGAAAAAGGATATTTAGCCCGTATCAGGTGAACGCCGAATTAATGGCACATGCTGACGAGAACGCGATTTTCATGCACTGCCTGCCAGCGCATAGAGGGGATGAAGTAACGGATGAAGTCATAGATTCTCGGCACTCTGTTGTCTTCCAGGAGGCGGAGAATCGGCTGCATGCGCAGAAGGCGATTTTGATGGAGTGCATGAAGGAGGTACACATCGGCTATGCGGTGAAGTCGACCATGCTGCACGCATGAGAAGGGGATAGGAGATGGGGGATAGGGGATAGGAAACAATGGGCGGACACGAGAGCTTGATTGTGTGGAAGAAAGCAATGGAGTTCACAAGAGATGTTTATCGTGCCACGGAGAGATTTCCGCAGCGCGAACTCTATTGTCTGGCCAAGCAACTGAGACGTGCAGCAGTATCTGTGCCTAGCAACATCGCAGAGGGCTATGGAAGAAACTCTCGAAACGAACTGCACCAGTTTATTGGGATCGCTCGCGGTTCATTAGCAGAGGTGGAAACTCAGATCGAATTGGCCCGAATGCTGGGGTATCTGGAGGATTCAGCAACACAATCATTGCTGCGAGATGCTGGAGAAATTGGTCGCATGCTCACCGGTTTACGCGAATGGTCGTCAAAGAACAAGCGATCAGATTCCCATCCCCTATCCCCTAGCTACTAGCCCCTTCTTTTATGAAAACGATACTCATCGCGATTGGCGGAAACTCCCTCATACGGTCGGGAGAAAAGGGGACCGTTGCGGAGCAGGCTGCCAATGCAAGGCGAACAGCAGCGGCAATCGTTGGGCTGATACGAGACGGATATCGGTTGGTGATCACGCACGGAAACGGTCCGCAAGTAGGGGCGGATCTGTTGCGGTCGGAACGAGCGATTGACCAGGTCCCCGGATTGCCTTTGGACGTGTGTGGGGCGGCGACACAAGGGGAAATTGGGTATCTGCTGGTGCAGGCATTGCGATCGGAGCTTGCCCATGCCGGATTGATCGTGCCTGTGGTATCGGTTGTAACTCAATCGATAGTTTCGCAGGACGATCCAGCAATGCAGCATCCAACCAAACCGATTGGGCCGTTCTACTCTCGGGCGGATGCGGAGGAACGCCGGAGGGCGCTGGGATGGGCCATTGTCGAAGATGCGGCCCGCGGTTACCGGCGGGTAGTTCCTTCACCTGATCCCACGGAGATCGTCGAGCAGGAAGTCATTCGGTACTTAGTGAACGATGGTGTTCTGGTAATCGCGTGTGGAGGGGGTGGCATCCCAGTGGTCGAGGAAGACGGAGACCTGTGCGGTGTGGAAGCGGTGATCGACAAAGATCGCGCCTCGGCACTTTTGGCGTCCGAACTGGGCGTCGATGTTTTTGCGATCTCCACCGACGCGGATTTCGTCTACCTCAATTACAAGAAACCGACGCAGACGCCGCTTCGACGAATTTCGGCGGCCGAGATTGAAGCACATTTGCAGGCGGGACAGTTTCCGCCAGGAAACATGGGACCGAAAGTCGAATCAGCTCTCCGTTTCTTAAAGTCCGGCGGCAAAGAGGTGATCATCACATCATTTGAGCACCTGCTCGATGCGGTGCGTGGTACGGCGGGAACCCACATCCTGCCAGATGAATCGACGGAACAGAAGCGGAAAGCAGAAGAGGTGGCAGTACATGTCTAGCGTGATCAGCGCTCCCCCGGTCGCAACTGGTACAAAGTTGCGGCACGTCGTCGAATCACAACAGTTCACGGTTCCGATGCTGATGGAGCTTTTTGACCGTACGCGGCAGATGGAGCGCATCGTGATGCGAGGCGGCACGCTCGATTACCAGAGCCGCATTCTCGCGTCGTTGTTCTATGAGCCCTCAACGCGCACACGCTTTTCGTTTGAAGCGGCGATGTACCGGTTGGGCGGCAGCGTGCTGTCGACGGAGCATGCGCGAGCGTTTTCCTCCGAGGTCGAGGGAGAACAAGTCGAAGATTCGATCCGCATCATCGGCGAGTATGCCGACGTAATCGTGATTCGTTACCACGAAGAGGGCGGAGCCAAGCGAGCAGCACAGGTATCGCCGGTTCCGGTGATCAATGCGGGAGACGGTAATGGTGGGCAGCATCCGACGCAGGCACTGCTGGACCTGTATACGATCTATCGCGAACGGCCATTGGATGGGTTGAGCATCGCGTTCATTGGAGAGTTGGACAAGGGACGTACAGCGCGGTCGCTGGCCTATCTATTGGCGAAGTTCGAGCGGGTAAAGATCTACTTTGTAGCTCCACCTGAACTTCAGATCAAGTCGGACATTCTCGAGTATCTCGATCGGCACGGAGTGCAGTACGAGTTGGAATCCGACCTGAACCGCGTGATTGGGCGAGTTGACGTTGTGTATCAGACGCGCATTCGTCCGGATGGAATGGATTCACTTGTGCGTTACAAGTACGCGATCGACTCTAGCGTGCTGCACAGGATGCGGTCGGACGCGCTTATCCTGCATCCATTGCCACGGACCGTCGAATTGGACAAGACAGTGGATGACGATCCGAGAGCGTTGTACTTCAGGCAGGCGAAAAATGGGCTGTACGTGAGAATGGCGCTGCTAACGCTGCTATTGGATAAGGATTTGTAGGAGTCAGGAACGCTGCTGCGGCTGCGTTTTTTAGTTTGGATTTGCAGAAACGAGGACTTATGCCTACGCTGGAACACATGGTCGATACACCGCTTCGTACGCAAGAATTCGTTGAACTCGAAAACCAGTACGGGGCTCATAACTATCATCCTCTGGACGTCATTATCGAGCGCGCCGAGGGCGTGTGGGTGTATGACGTTGAGGGGAAAAAGTATCTCGACTGTCTGGCGTCGTATTCGGCGGTGAACCAGGGACACTGCCATCCGAAGCTGCTACAGACGCTGATCGACCAGGCGCACAAGGTGACATTGACTTCTCGGGCCTTCCGGAACGAGCAACTACCACTACTTTACAAAGAGCTGCATGACCTAACCGGGTTCGATATGACTCTACCTATGAACTCGGGCGCCGAAGCCGTTGAAACCGCTGTGAAGACGGCCCGCAAATGGGGATACCAGGTGAAGGGCATTCCCGAAGGTAAGGCCGAGATCATTGTGTGCGCGAACAATTTTCATGGGCGCACGGTCACGATCGTCAGCTTTTCGAGCGATGAGCAGTATCGCTATGGCTTTGGGCCATTCACGCCGGGTTTCAAGATCATCCCGTATGGCGATGTGGAGGCATTGAAGGCGGCCATCACACCAAACACCTGCGCGTTTCTGGTGGAGCCGATCCAGGGTGAGGCGGGGATCATCATTCCGCCGGAGGGATTCCTAAGAAAGGCAGCAGAGATATGCAAGCAAAATCGGGTGTTGCTGATGACAGACGAAATCCAGTCAGGTCTAGGCCGCACGGGCAAGCTGTTCGCCTATATGCATGAAGGAATCCGGCCCGACTTGCTGATCGTCGGCAAGGCACTGAGCGGCGGGTTCTATCCGGTGTCGGCGGTACTTTCGTCCAAGGAGATTCTCGGTGTGTTTCAGCCTGGGGATCATGGGAGCACGTTTGGCGGCAATCCGTTGGGCTGTGCGGTGGCGAGGATGGCGCTTCGTGTCCTGATCGACGAGAAGATGATCGAACGTTCGGCTGAGAATGGCACCTACTTCCTGAATAAACTGAAGACGCTGCGGAGTCCGAAGCTGAAAGAAGTGCGTGGACGTGGACTTTGGATTGGCATTGAAATGACTGAAGCGGCGCGCCCGTACTGCGAAGCGCTCAAACTGGAAGGCGTGCTTTGCAAGGAGACGCATGACAGGGTGATTCGGATTGCGCCACCCTTGGTGATCACTCGCGAGGAGATCGACTGGGCGTTCGAGAAGATCAAGAAGGTGATTGAGAGGGGATAGGAGCTAGGGGATAGGGGGTAGGGGATAGGAAGACAGATCGCCTGAACCGTTGGTTTCAGGCGTTCTGGATTGAGATCCATCTCTGCTGAGGAATATATGCTATGCATTCCGGGCCGGGCAGAAATGCCTGCCCTTTTATTTTGTCCGCAAGGTTCGGATATTGCTGCTAAACCAGCCTGCCTAGAATCCCGCATGAGAGGAGAATTATCATGCAGGTAGAGCAGGTGGGACCTATCCTGGTGGCCAAGAAATCAGAGACGAGGAATGACGAGCATGCGTGGGAGGCGGTGCTGGGACGCGACCGCCGGTACGACGGCATGTTCGTGTATGCAGTGCGATCAACGGGTGTGTACTGCCGGCCGTCGTGTCCATCGCGGCGTCCACGGCGCGAGATGGTGGAGTTCTTCGAACAGCCGCAACAAGCCGAACTCGCGGGGTTCCGCTCGTGCCGGCGTTGCCGTCCGACAGAATTGAATGGTGAGCGCGAGTTGCCGCAGGTGATTACGCGGGTGTGCCGATTCATTGACGACATCATCGATGAGGGGCCGACGCTCAATCGCCTGGCGGAAGTTGCCGGTGTGAGTTCATTCCATTTACAGCGAACGTTCAAAGCCGCCTTGGGAATTTCTCCGCGACAGTACGCTGAGCTGAAGCGGTTTCTGCGGTTCAAGTCTCGTTTGCAAAGCGGCGATGACGTAACCACTGCGATGTATGAGGCAGGATTCAATTCGCCGAGCCGATTGTATGAACGCTCGACCTCGTCGCTGGGCATGACGCCTTCGACCTATCGCGCAGGAGGGCCTGGACAGAAGATTCGTTACACGCTGGCGGATTCATGGCTAGGGCGAGTCTTAATTGCCGCAACAGATAAAGGTGTTTGCGCGGTGCGTATCGGTGATTCCGATCGAAAACTGGAAGCGATGTTGCGCGATGAATTCGAAAAGGCGGAGATCACACGCGATGATGAGGAACTCGCGCCATATATGCGTGAGATCGTGAGCGCCGCGGAAGGGAAAGGCGTCGTACACGAGATCCCGCTGGACATCCGGCATACGGCGTTTCAGTGGAAGGTGTGGCAAGCGCTACGGAGTATCAAACTGGGAGAGACTCGGAGCTACCAGGAGGTCGCGAAGGCAATCGGCGAACCGAGAGCGGTTCGGGCCGTGGCCAATGCATGCGCGTCGAATCCAGTGGCGCTGGTGATTCCCTGCCATCGTGTGGTGCGTACGAATGGCAATCTCGGCGGATATCGTTGGGGCACGGAGCGCAAGCAGCGGCTACTCGCGAAAGAACAGGAGAGCAAGAAGAAGTGAAGGTAATCGTTTACACCTCGACCGATTGTTCAGCGTGCCGAACGGTAAAAGAGTTCCTTGCGATGCATCACGTGGATTTCGAGGAGCGGAGCCTGGGGAATCCGGTGTATCTCGAGGAACTTGGAGAACGGTACGGAGCATACTCTGCTCCGTCTGTCATCGTTAATGACAATCTGGTAGAGGGTGGGTTGCCGGGAATTGCGGAGGCGGTGGGGATAGAGCTGTAGTGGCGTTGATGCGCGAAATTCAGAGATGCTTCGCTGCGCTCAGCATGACCTTGTTTTCAACTCTTACTTAGACGGAGCGTCGTGACGGTTCATCCAATCCGGTGATGCGTATTCCGGCGCTATGGGACTTATGGCGGATGTTGAGGGTGATCAGTAGGGCCGTGATCTGTTCCACGATGTGAGCGTTCTCGAGTGCTCCGCCATCGAGAGCACGAAGACCGGGGATCTGGTGTACCAGTTCGGTTACAACTTCGCGTGCTTTCGGATCGTCGGTGCAGATGATGACGTCGCATTCCAGGGGGCGCGTGTCGTTAAGTAGATCCGCCGAGACATTTTGGAAGGCGGCCACAACGGGAATTTCGGCAGGGAGGGACGCTGCCGCTTGCTGCGCGGCGGAGCCGTCCCAGACACCTATCGTTTGCGTTACTTTACCGCCGACAGCAGTAGCAAGCGGGACGGAAGCGTCAATCACGATCGCTCCGGGTTTGATAGCGGCCTTGATATGCCGGATGGTGGCGGCGTGTGCCTGGAAGGGCACGGTCAACACAACCACATCCGCGCCCGTGACGGCCTGTAGGTTTTCGGCACCGCTGACCTGACAATCCCCGCCGACTTCTTTCTGAAGCTTATCGGCGGCGGCTAGGGCGCGTTGCTCATCGCGCGAGCCGATGACGATGTGTTCGCCGGCGCGAGCCCAGCGAAGGGCCAATCCGTAGCCTTCCGATCCAGTGCCGCCGACGATCGCGATTTTTCGTGTCATCAGGCCACCACCTCGAGGCGAGGTGTGATTTTGGTGTACGTGGTGTTGCGCTGCGCGGGGATGCGGCCCAGCGCGCGGATGCGTTCGTCGAACTCGTCGGGGCTGACGTACTGTCCGGAGGTCGATCCGGCCAGCCGCGAGATATTCTCTTCCATAAGCGTGCCGCCGAAATCGTTGGCTCCGGCTTGCAGGCACTGCTCAGTCATCTCGTGCGAAAGTTTCACCCAGGATACTTGCAGGTTGTTGATGCTGCCGGCGAGCATGATGCGTCCGAGAGCGTGAATGCGAATGTGCTCTTCGGGCGTCGGGCCGGGACGCGAGATACCCTCGAGGAAGATTCGCGTGTTGTTGTGTATGAAGCCGAGGGGAACGAACTCGGTGAAACCGCCGGTAACGGCCTGAATACGGCGGAACATCAGCAACTGATCGACCCAATGCTCCGGCGATTCAACATGTCCGTACATCAGCGTGCTGGTGGTGCGGATCCCGAGCAGGTGCGCAGTGCGGATGATTTCTTCCCACTTGATGGCGTTCAGTTTGTACTTCGAGATCAGGTGGCGAACGTCGTCGTGAAGAATTTCAGCGGCGGTTCCGGGCAACGTGTCGAGGCCGTTGTCGCGCAACATGGCCAAATAGTCTCGAGTCGTCATGCCAGTTAGCTGTACCCCATACGTTACTTCCATGGGCGAGAAGGCATGAGTGTGCATATCGGGGACGGCTTCCTTGACCGCGCGTAGGACGTCCCGATAGTAAAACTTGGGGAGACCATGCGGAAGTCCGCCCTGGATACAGACTTCCGTCGCTCCGAGGAGATGGGCTTCGACAGCCTTTTGCGCGATCTGTTCCGGCGAGTAGAAGTTAGCTTCGGGGTGATTGGGGCCGCGGAAGAAAGCGCAAAACTTGCATCCGACAAAACAGACGTTTGTAAAGTTTATGTTACGGTTAACAACATAGGTGATGGTATCGCCGACCAGTTGTTTCCGCAACAGGTCGGCGGTGGCAGCCATGGCAATCAGATCGTCGCCATTTGCCTGTGCCAGCCGTAAACATTCTTCACGAGAAAGGCTCTGGCCATTGGCCTGAGCGAGCACATTTTCGAGCGGACGGCGTACTTCGTCAGAAATGCGTGGTGCGAGTTCGTTCCAAACAGTTGCTGCATCCCAAGGCTGGGGTAGTATTTGCATAATTGCCTCAACGAAACATGTCACGTTCACGAGCGCGGATGAGATCGCGAGCACGGCCACGTCCGGCCTCGAATGGGTAACCTCGAATGATACACGCTGGAATACGCGTGAGTTTGCCGCAGGCGAGCCCAGCCATTCCGGCCAGTTCGTCGGCGGCGGCTTCCAATGTAACTTTAAGTTTATATCCGTAAGGATCGCGAGCGCCGCGAGAATCGCGAAATGGGCCCATGCCGGAGATTCCAATGGCAACTTCCGTAAGGCCCTCGCGCCAGGCGCGGCCGAAGCTATCCGTGATGATGACGGGAACGGAGAATCCCAGTTTCCTCTTCAGTGCACGGTGGATATCCTGAGCTGATTTATCGGGATCGTGTGGAAGAAGTACAACGCTGTTGCCGCCGTCAACATTCGATGCATCAACACCGCTGTTGGCGCAGACAAAACCGTGCGGCGTCTCAGTTATGGTTACGCCGTGATGCTGTCGAAGGATGCTGCCCTGGTCCCATGCAATCTGCGTCAAGCGTGGATCGAGTTTATATTTCCGCGCCCACGATGCTGCCTTGCGCGATGGCTTGATGGAAGCGAGCGGCACGATCAGTCCTTCGGATTTGGACACAATTTTGTGCGTAATGACTAGGACGTCGCCAGGTTGAAGCTTCCGCCGTTTCTTATCCAGTGCGGTGAGGATGAGCATCGCGACATCGTCGTCCGGACGGACTTCACCGATGCCTTCAACGGGAATGGCGCGGATCTCAGGCATGAGCCGCCTGTTCGAGTCGCGCGTGAATCTGCCAATCGAGAAGAAGGCGCTGCGCGCGACAGCGGATCGGTTGCGTCAGAAGAGTGGTGAGATCATCGGGACCATCAACATCGATCGCGATTCCCAGGAGACCGGTCAGAACGATCAGTTCCTCGCCAGTAGCGCGAGCGGCAGTGAGGTGGGGTTGGAGGCTGTCGTTGCCGAAGCGGAGTGGAATAAGGTCAGCGGGGCGCCGCAGAATTCCGTTTGTTCCGCGATTGTCTCCGGCCGGTACAACTACACATCCGCGACTCGGCATGGTATGGAGCACTGCGCGAACTTCTTCTGCAGTAATTAGTGGAACGTCTGCCGGGAAAACCACCGAAAACTCGCTGCCATTATTCAAACAGAAGGAAGTCGCGAGTTCGATTGCCGCGGTTTCGCCAGCCTGTACGTCGTCGAAGATGATGGTGAACTTGCGCGCTTTCGCCTGCTGCGAAGCCCACAAATCGCCGCTCACAACGGCTACACCGGGATCGGAGGCAAACGGTGCGAGTGCGTCAAAGACATCTTCCGCCATGGCCTGCGCAAGTTGTGTGCGCTCTGCGGGCGAAAGAATTGGCGACAGGCGCGACTTGGCGCCGCGAAGGTCCTTGATCGGGACCAGGATCATCGCGCAACCTCGCGATCGAGCGCGGCAAGCGCGAACTTTGCCAAGGCGATTTTATCCGCATCGGACTTCATGACCGTGTTAGTGAACGCGGCGTGAACCTCTTTCGACTCGATCTCGCGGCGGGCGGATTCGTCCCGTGAGTCGGCGATCAAAACGTCGAGCAAACCACGATAAGCCTCTGCGACTCCGGCTGCGGAAACGACGTGGCCGCGCATCTTCAGCATGTCTGCGGCTGGGCCCGAAACAGCAGCGTTGCCCACGATTGGACTGACGGCGATCACCTGTGCGGTTGTGCAGCGCAGAGCGTCACGAACTCCGGGAACGGAAAGAATGGGCCCAATGCTGGTGATGGGATTGCTTGGAGCGATGAACACAATATCGGAGTGAATAAGGGACTGAAGAACGCCGGGTGCGGTGGCGGCGTTTTTTGCTCCGTGGAACTGGACGTCGATCACCGTCGGCTGCCAGTGTTCGCGGACAAAATATTCCTGAAACGAGAGATCGCCTTTGGGCGTGCGGATGATGGTCTGCACCCGGTCGTCGGACATCGGCAGCAAACGCTGTTTTACTCCAATGGCACGACAGAGTTCGGAAGTCGCCTCGGTGAGCGTCTTGCCGGAACCGAGCAGTTGTGTGCGCCGGAGATGAGTGGCAAGGTCGAGATCGCCCAACTGAAACCATGCCTCTGCGCCGAGCGAACGCATGCGTTCCAGGCAGCGGAAGCTATCGTCGTCATAGCCCCAACCGCGCTCGCGGCAAAGTTTGCCCGCGAGCGCGTACATAACGCTGTCGAGGTCGGGGGAGACGTGCAGTCCCCACCAGTTCAGGTCGTCACCGGTATTGACAACCACAGTGAGCTGCTCGGGTGGGACAATCTGGGCCAGTCCCCAAACGAACTTGGCGCCGCCGGTACCTCCAGTTAGTACGGTAATCATCAGTGGTGTCCGCAGAAACTATCGATTATGAACCGCCGAGGCGGGTTGCGGCAAAGTGGTGGCGGAAATCAGCGGTATCGCGAAGCCGTTGGAGTCGGCTAGCTCCTGAAGGTGAGCGGCTGATTTCGGCGAATGCCGGATCGCTCCAGCAAGGAATTCCGGGTACACGGGCAGGCGTAGCCGCAGGGTGAAGCCGCGAGCCGCAGTCTGATTTTCGAGATCAACAAGATGGGGCCAGGGAGCTTCTGGATTGATGAAATCCGGCGTCAGCGGCGAGATTCCGCCCCAGTCATTGATCCCCGCGTCGAGCAAACGCGAGTAATTGGGAGCAGAAAGGTTTGGGGGCGCCTGCACGTTGATTTCGCGAAGAATTAAGCGTGCCACAGCGACGGTCCGCAGCATGTCGCCTTCGGATGGCTCCGGCCATGCATACATCGGTATGCCCGGTTTGGCGCGAAAATTCTGGATAATGACTTCCTGGATGTGGCCGTAACGCTGGTGCAGATCGCGGATAGCAAACAGGGAATCCACGCGATCCTGTAGTAATTCGCCGATGCCGATCAGGATTCCGGTGGTAAACGGAATACTCAGCTTGCCGGCGTCCTCGATAACCGCGAGGCGCTTTGCTGGAGCCTTATCCGGCGTGCGGTCGGCATGTGCAGCGAGAGAGGCGTTCGTAGATTCCAGCATGAGTCCGATGCTGGGCGACACGTCGCGTAACCGGCGAAGCCACTCGGCACTCATCAAACCAGGATTCGCGTGCGGAATGAGTTTGGTTTCGCGCAGGACCAGTTCGCACATCGCTTCGAGGTAGTGCAGCGTCGATTTGTATCCCAAATGGCGAAGCGTAGCCTGCATTTCCGGGAAGACGGCTTCGGGTTTGTCGCCCAGGCTGAAGAGCGCTTCGGTGCATCC
>CAYWSM010000092.1:0-6247 GCA_964460935.1 uncultured Terriglobales bacterium
CGAGCGGAACTTGATGTTCGGGTTGTGCTTCGACAGCACCTTCGTGATCGCCGCCGTCAACGTCGTCTTCCCGTGATCGATATGCCCGATCGTCCCTACGTTTACGTGCGGTTTGCTGCGGTCAAATTTCTCTTTCGCCATAATTACCGTGCCTCAGTAGTAGCTATAAAGCTTGTGATATTTCTGCCGAAGTTCCTGGCCGACTTCTTCAATCTTCGTCAGATAAAATTCGCGCAATTGACCCTGATCGGTGACAGCGAGCGCGTCGTAAAGTTGCTTCGACGATTTGCCCGACTTGGCCAGCGTCTCGTCCACTGCTTCCATCAACTTGAGATCGAGAACTTTCTCGAACTCGCGAATGCGGACACTCTTCTTGTCCAGCTTGCCGAAGAACTTCTCGATGAGCGCAGGACTCAACAGGCGTTCGATGGACTGCTTCAACGCCTGGAATTCCTGCTCTTTTTCGATCTTGATGCCAGCTTGTTCGAAGAGTGCCTTCATCGTTTCCCTGCTAATTTCTGGAGCCGATGACCAGGATTGAACTGGTGACCTCTCCCTTACCAAGGGAGTGCTCTACCAACTGAGCTACATCGGCCAACTGCATTTCGTAATTTTGTAATTTGGTAATTTCGAAATTTGCTTCGCCGTGACGCCGCTGACGAGGTTTTAAATTGCGAAATTTACAAATTACCCAATTACCAAATTCCTGGAGCGGGAGACGGGAATCGAACCCGCGACCAACAGCTTGGAAGGCTGTGACTCTACCACTGAGTTACTCCCGCCCTTCCACTACTCTTGCCCGTGTTCCGCTTTGTTACTGGCGCTCTCCAGCATCTCGCGCCGGTGATGCACCCAGGTCCGCATCGCAAACATTCCGATAATCACCATCGCGAGCACGCGAATCTTGGGATCGGACAGCGTTTGCCACGACAACAATTCCAGCAGAGCAAAGATCGCCATGGCTACGGCAAATTTCGACACAGACCACCAAATCCTGGTGCACAGGGGAGGATTCGAACCTCCGTAGCTCCAAGGAGCGGCAGGTTTACAGCCTGCTGCCATTAACCGCTCGGCCACCTGTGCACATCCAAAAAACGCCGAGTCTTTCACTGCCCCGGCACGCCGCATCCAATGAACGCCTGGACGCAATGGCGAGGCTACTTTGTGCGGCGTTAGCTTTGTTTTCGCGCAAACAAACTTCCGCACGAATTTGTCAATCGAGCGGAAGCGTCCTTTGGAGGTTATCTCGTGAGGAGCTACACGAAACGCTGCTACTGCGAGCGCTCAAGGCGCCACGAAACAAATGAAATTCTGCAACCTGGAGCTGGCGAAGGGATTTGAACCCCCGACCCTCTGATTACAAATCAGATGCTCTACCAGCTGAGCTACGCCAGCCTGTTAGAAACCCCAAACCTAATTCATAAGTGCAGGGCTTCCCGAAACTTCCCGCCGCACGGGACAAAGTATAAAAGGTACCACAACGGTATTCCGCGTGCAAGCAGAACACCACGGACACTTCTGCGTCTGCCGCCCGAAAACGCTTCTGAAACCTGACTTGTCCCCAGTGTGGTGGAACCGCGCTTGGGAGAAATGAGGGAAGTGTGCCGAAAGCGGAAGCCGTTGAAGTTGCTTCCTTTACATTCTACCCAAAAACCCCGGTGTCCGCTACCCTTGTACTGTTCCTTGAAATTGGTTCTGGTCTTTAGAGGCGGTTCCAGCTCCTTTTGATGATCAAACGACGAAAATTCATCATTCCCCTGGTAGTCCTGGCCATCCTGATCGCAATAGGTGTCGCGGTTCTGCTGCGAAAAGAAGCTCCGCCGGAACCGGTCCGGCTCCTTCCCGAAGCTCAAGCTTACATTTACCTTGACCTGAATCCCTTACGCCGCGCGGGACTGTTGCAAAAAATGCCCCCGGTGCAGCTTGATCCCGAATACGACCAGTTCGTCAAAGAGACTGGATTCCAATTCGAACGTGATCTGGAAGAAGCTGCGATCGCAGTTCATGAGCAGCCCCCGGCAGCCTTAACCACTGGGAAGGACGGGCCACCCGCAGAGAATCGCTATTCCGAAGTCGTTGTCGCCCACTTTGATGGTCAGCGCGCACGGTCATACCTGATGAAGGTTGCGCAAAACGTCGATACCTATCGCGAGCGCGACATCTTCAACATTCCGCGCGAGAACCGAACGGTTCGCGTATGCATTCTCGGCCCCGGCATGATAGCCGTGTCGAACACGAACGATCCGGCGGTGATCCGAGGGATCATCGATCGTTACCGCAAGCTGGCTCTTCCCTTCCGCGGACCGCGACTGGTGAAGCAGTATCACCGCAAACTGCCTTTCGGCACGCTGGCATGGGCCATTGCCGATATCGGTCGCGGCAGCGACCACAATAAGGCTCTGGTTATGCCCGGCGGCTTCGATCTATTCTTCCCGCCCAACACGATCATGATTGCCTCGGTCAGCTATCTCACATCTGTCGATCTGAACGTGCAGGCGGTAACCACCAGCGATGATGCGGCGCAACGCGTGACGGACCAACTGAACGCCTACCTCGCCATTTTCCGCACTCTGGAGATGAACGCGCTGGGTTCCGATCCGGACGTGAAAACATTTTTCGAGAGCATCAAGATCGAACAGGACGGCAACAAAGCCGAGCTGACAGCCGATTTGCCCAAAGGCTTCCTGAAGAAGCTGCTCACCGAGCCTCCACCGGAAATTCAACCGGCCGCGCCAGCACCTGAACCGCAGAAGCCGGAACCAAAGCACCACCGCAAACGGCGGCGTTAACTATGAAGCTAAAGCTCGCCTGGATCGGCCGCACAAAGATGCCCGCCATCCAGGCATTGCGCGACGAGTACACCAAGCGCATCTCTCGCTATATCCAAATCGAGACGCAGGAGTTCGCTTCCGAAGAAACCCTCCTGAAATCTCTGGACAAGGCGACCCCACGGCCATTCTTTGTCGTCCTCGACTGTCGCGGGAAGCAGCTTTCTTCGGAAGAACTTGCTAACTTTATCGGTACAAGCCAGGATCGGGGCACGCAGTCGATGTTGTTCGCCATCGGTCCGGCGGATGGTTTCAGCGACGGCGCTCTGAAAGCATCGCAGTTCCAGCTATCCATGGGCAAAATGACGCTGGCACACGAACTGGCGCTCATCGTGTTGCTGGAACAACTCTATCGGGCTTTCACGATTATCAAAGGGCACCCGTACCATTCCGGACACTGACGGAATTAGTAAGTGAGTAAACCAAGAGCCCCTCGCACGAACATTTACCAACTTACTAATTTAATCACTTACTAATTTTCGCCATGAACTTGCCCACGCTCACGAACGCTCGGCCGACGGTGCCCTGACCGATCTCCTGGCGGTCATCCCAGGCACGCACCCGCATTGTGTAGAAGCGTCCATCGAACGACTCCATCACTGCCTCGACTGTAACCTTCGAACCAATAGGCGTGGCCGCCCGATGCTCGATATCGATCTTGGTGCCAACAGTGATCTCGTCGCCTTCCGCATATGGCTGCAAGGCAAGGAAGCAGGCGGTCTCCATGAGTCGAATCATGTCGGGAGTGGAATAGACGGGCGGAAGCTGGTGAAAATGCGCTTGAATCGTGTGCTTGTGCTCAACAGTTTCGGAAATTTCAGCGCAGGCGCCTGCGGGAACGGGTTTCGACATGGTTCGTTCAGGTAAAAGATTTCAGATTGAAGTTGAGTGAGTTGCCAGTCTCATCTACAGCTTCAATCTGAAATCCAGTTTCGGTTAAGCGGCAGTTCGCTGTTGCCGTGCGCCTTCGATGCCGTCGAGCGCGCGCCAGAGGCAACGAGCGGCGTTTTCGGCAGCGATCAGTGCAGCTTGCTGGGCAAGCTCGTCATCCGCCACAAATTTACTTAGCTGTTCGTGCCAGACGTTCGCGTGATAAACGTCTGCCGTGGTATGCAGAGTGAAATAGCCGCAGGTCTTCGCATCGGCACCGTACATCTCACGAAGTCCGCGAGCTTTTTCCTTTGCAAGACGCGGAACCTGCGATTCGTAGGTATAGAAGGTAGCTAACGCTTCCGCCACCGAAGCTTCGGCTGCAACGCGATTGAAGTGCGATTTGAGTTCCGCAACCTCAGCTACAGGCTGCCCGTTACTCGCCTCTTCGCGCGATGCCCCCATTCCTTCGGTAAAATCGAGCCACAATTCACTGTGCGGACGATTTGCAGGATTGCCATTCGTTCCTTCCTCATCCGCCATATTCGCTTCCACAGCGTGCCGTAGTGCGCCATCTTCCAGGCGACTACATAGCGTTGCGAGATACGTCGGAAATGCGGCTACGTGATGATAGTAGTCGCCGGCGTAGGCGCGAAGATCGTCGCGCGTGAGCGTACCGGCGCTCCACGCCTGGTAAAACGGATGACAAAGCAGATCGTACTTTGCAACACGAGACTCGAGCTCGTTCCAAAATGCTTGTAACTCCATCCTCACCTCACCAAAAATCAGTGCCGTGAATCATAGTAGGAGTTGGGGCAATTGCGCTAGTTGCAGGAGGGTAACTACTAGACTTACGCGATCCCCTCACTCGTTCCGCAAGCTCGCAACATGTAATCCGAAATGTAATCGCGGAGCGTGCCTTCTTGATCCTTGCGGAGAAGCCGGTCCCAGTAGGGCGAATGAGCTCTAGGATTCTTCTTTACGATCGCCTGGTATGCCTTCAGTGCGCCTTCCATGCCGGCTGCTTCGACCGCCAGATCATCGTTCTTTTGCGAGGAATGTTCGATGATGAACGCCGCCATTGAAAAGGTCTTCTGTGCCATCAATTCGCGCTGGTAACGATACGTGGAGCGGTCCGAAGCTGGGTCGTTACAGATACTGATGGTGATGTCCGGCACTTGCTCGATCCACTGCAACAGCCAATCGCGATCATCGCGGAGGCTGGTTGCGAGCGGGTCCGCCTCGAGTTCATGGGCGATCTTTACGGCGCGGTCACGTTCGGCGCGGGTCGAGGGGCCTCGTCCCTCCTGGGCGATGACAAGGCTAGCGGTCAACAGCAGGATCAACAGGAGCGTAGCGCGGCGCATCAAGCACCTCCGAACCTCTATATAGTACATTTCCTCGGCTATAAACCGGAGTTCCTCTAGACTGGCCGCTATAACGAGCAATAATCGCCAGAAAGCAATTCATTGCTAGAATCGAATGTGGCCCTGGTTGTGGGGACCGCCACATTGGTACATGCCATTCACCGAACATTTCGACGTTGCCGTAGTTGGCGCTGGACACGCCGGTTGCGAGGCCGCTATGGCCGCCGCCCGCATGGGGCTAAAGACCGCGCTGTTCACCCTGAACGTTGATCTGATTGCGCAGATGTCCTGCAACCCTGCCGTCGGCGGCATCGCCAAGGGACACCTTGTCCGCGAAGTGGATGCCCTCGGCGGCATCATGGGAGAAGTCACCGATGCGGTTGGCATTCAGTTCCGGCTTCTGAATACCTCGCGTGGCCCGGCCGTCTGGTCTCCTCGCGCCCAGTGCGACAAGCAAGCCTATCGGCTGAAGATGAAGGAAGTGCTGGAGAGCCAGCCGAACCTTAAGATCAAGCAGGCAGAAATAGCGGACTTGATTCTGGAGGAGTCAGGAGTCGAGAGTCAGGAGTCAGGAGGACTGACGGCTAACGACCAACAGCTTTCTTCGCAATCCCTAACCCCTAACCCCCAACTCCATGTCTGCCGAGGAGTCATCCTTCGCGACGGCCGTCGCATTCACGCCGACGCCGTCGTCATCACCACCGGCACGTTCCTCAACGGCCTCATCCACTGCGGCGAGCAACAGATTCCCGCGGGACGCAGTGGCGAACCGCCTGCGCAGATGCTTGGCGAATCGCTCCGCCGCATGGGCTTCCGCGTGGTGCGTCTGAAGACCGGCACTCCACCACGCCTCGATGGCCGAACCATCGACTGGAGCAAGTTCGCCGTTCAGCCTGGCGATGAAGACCCTACGCCGTTCAGCTTCCGCACCAAGCGCGTACACCATCACGACACGCAGATCCCATGCCACATCGCGTTCACCACGCCAGAGACGCATCGCGTAATCCGCGAAAACGTGAGCCGCTCGCCGATGTACAGCGGACAGATCAAGTCCATCGGCCCGCGTTACTGCCCATCGATCGAAGACAAGATCGTGAAGTTTCCCGACAAGGAGACGCACCAGATCTTCCTCGAGCCCGAGGGCCTGCACACGCACGAAGTGTACGTAAACGGCATGAGTAC
>CAYWSM010000093.1:0-6870 GCA_964460935.1 uncultured Terriglobales bacterium
GTAACTGGGTTTGCTGTGCACTCCTTAGGATTTACCGAAAACCGATCACCGAAAACCGAAAACCTTCTTCCTGCTACACTAATCGCAGCCACAGAAATTGCGGCTCAACTCGCAGAACAGCATCCATATAGAAACGTGTTCCCCCAGCTTTTCCATCTCGGAAACTTCGCTCTTCCTACTTACGGCTTACTGGTCGCCCTCGGCGTTCTCACCGGACTAATGGTGACAACCAAGCTTGCCAAGTCGCAGGGCATCAATCCTGACGATGCCTGGAATCTCGGCGTCATGGTCGTTCTAGCCGCCATCGTCGGAGCCAAGTTGCTGCTGATCATCAACGATTTCAGCCGCTACGCCGTGCATCCCGGCGAGATTTTCAGCCTCACCATGTTGCAGGCCGGAGGCGTTTTCTACGGCGGCGTGTTGGCCGCGATCGCCACCGCGATCTATTACGTGCGCAAGCATCACATGCCCACATTGCGCACCTGCGACACGTTCGCCCCAGGACTCGCGCTCGGTCACTCCATCGGACGCATCGGCTGCTTTGCCGCCGGATGCTGCTATGGCAAGCCGACCCATCATTGGTGGGGTGTGATCTTCACAAATCCATTGGCTAACCAGATCAGCGGAACACCGCTCGGAATCCGCATCGAGCCGACGCAGCTCTTCGAATCGGCCATCGAGTTCGTCAATTTTCTGATCCTCTACGCGCTTCTGCGCCACAAAAAGTTTGAAGGACAAGTCATCGGCGCCTATCTGTTCCTCTACGGTATCGCTCGCTTCTTCATCGAGTTCATCCGCGACGATCCCGAGCGCGGCAGCATGTTCAACGGCGCGCTCACCGGAACGCAGTTCATTTCGATTTGCCTGGTGATTGCCGGAGGAATTCTCTGGTATCTGCGGCGTGCGCCACAACCGCAGCTTGCAGCGGTTGCTCAGCGCTAACCTTGCGCTTGGCTCGTCATCTGCCAAGAGTCTCTGCCTGAAAAGCACCTGATGTGAAGTGGCGAATTATGCAGGTTGCCACAATTCGATGGGATTCCCCTCAGGATCATGCAGACGAGCGAAGCGCCCCACATTGGGGTAGGATTCCGGGTCCTTGACCTCAATTCCTGCGGCTCGTAGCTGGGCTACCATTTTGTCGAGGTCATGCACTCGAAAGTTCACCATCCAAGCTTTGTTGGGATCCCCGAAATATTTCGTCGTCTCAGGAAAAGGACTGAAGACGGTCGGTCCAGCCTCTTGCTGCCAAACGGTTGCGCCCTCGCTCGTCGGTGTCAGCGTGATCCCCAAGTGTTGCTGGTACCAGTTCCCCAACGCTTTGGGATCATGAGCGCGGAAGAACAACCCTCCGATTCCGGCTACTTTTTCCATTTCCGTTCCTCCTGATTGTTTTGCAGCTTCCTTCGCAGGCGAAGCAGAACTAGCTGATTGTGCGGGGTTCTGTGCCGCCATGGCTAACTCATTCTGGGGCAGAATGATGCCGGACCCGAAAGCATAGGACAAGATTTGAAGGAATTGGCGCCGTTGAAAGCTCATTCCATCCTCCCCAGACTTTGTGCGAACTTACCTACAATACCTGCGGGGATGGAATTCTGAAACGGTCAAATTTTTTAGGCTTACAGTGGCTTGGGATATCTCGGTTGCAGGCGAAGCGGCCGGATCGCCTTTTCCGACAGATCCAGCAACTCTGCTCCCATCTCCTGCACGGCATACAGGCAGATTTCCGCGTTCTGCCGCAGGTACTTGCACATTGCCTCGGCGGCGATGAAGACCACCTTGCTTTCCTTTGCCGCGTACGCGCTACATTGATGTTCTGAGTTGCTGATCACCGAAGACACGCCCAGCAAATGTCCGGCATGCGCCGATCCAACCTTCAGCCGTTTTTCGCCTGAGGTGATAATCAGGTCCAGTTCGCCGTCTTCCACGTAGTACGCGCCACTGCACGGCTCGCCTTCATGGAAGAGCAGGGACCCTTTTGGAAGCGCCATCTTTTCCGGCGACTGGCGGATGAACTCCAACAGTTGGCTGGGATCGACACCATCGCCGGAATGTTCGTATTCTGCCACGTACCGCTATCGTGCGGTGTGGTGTTCAAGACGGCTGTGATTCGAGTCACAGTTTGGAGTGAACGGCTGCCCGCGCACTTGTGTCCCAGCGCATTGGTCGATCGCGCCGGCTATGATTCCAAGTCTATTTTTTCCTGCATTTTGTGCCGGTACAGCAGTTCTGGCCCGGCTGGCGGAATCTGCGCCTCGTCCGTTTCCGACAACCGCAGTGCGAGATTCCCGGCATTGGTGGCGTAATTCATCGCGTCCTGTTTGCTCACGATGCCGAGGTTGACGGCCCGATCCAATTCACCGTCGAACTCCTGCATGCCTTCCTGATCGCCCTGGCGCATGGCGTCGAGCAGGGTTTTGCCTTCGCCTTCGCCCTTTTCGATGTAGTCGCGAGTGCGCATGGTCGATTTCAGGATCTCGAGAATCGCTACGCGTCCTTTGCCGTCACGCCGCGGTAGCAATCGCTGAGCGACGAAATAACGGAAGGAAGCGGCAAGCCGGGTGCGGATCGCCTGCTGATCGCTGGCGGGAAACGTTCCGATGATGCGCTCGACCGTCTTCGACGCGTCAATCGTGTGTAACGTGGAGAAGACCAGGTGTCCCGTTTCCGCCGCGGTGAGCGCGATTTCGATCGTCTCCTGATCGCGCATTTCACCGACGAGGATCACCTTCGGCGCTTGTCGTAACGCCGCGCGCAGTGCGTTGGCGAAGCTGTCGGTGTCGCAGTGCAGCTCGCGCTGGTGAACCGTTCCCATCTTGTGGACGTGCAGAAACTCGATAGGGTCTTCGATGGTGACGATGTGATCGGCGCGCGTCGAATTGATGAGGTCAACGATCGCGGCGAGCGTTGACGATTTGCCCGAACCTGTCGGCCCAGTAACGAGCACGATGCCGTTTTTCAGGTTCGCAATGTTCTTGAGTTCGGGTGGAAGATTCAGTTGCTCGAACGTCGGAATACCGTGGGGAATCACGCGCATGACGATGGCGTGCGTGCTGCGCTGCTTGAAAATGTTGACGCGAAAACGCGCGCGCTGCGGCAGCGAGTACGACAGGTCGCACGATCCCGTGCGCTTCAATGTCTCCGCGGCATGCTCGTCGGAACCAATCAAATCTTTCGCGATCTGTTCGGTGTGCTCGGGCTGAAGCATCGGCAGCCCGGGAATGTTCACCGCCGTCAGGTGGCCGTGCAACTCAACCTGCGGCGCGCGTCCGGGTGAAAAAATCAGATCGCTTCCACCCTTCACGCCTACCATAGCCGCGACAAGCGCAGCAGTGTTGATGGTGACCTTTTGGGCGGGTGCAGTCGTTGCATGATGGCCGTTGCCGTTGGACGGCGCGGGCGCAGCAGGAGCCTGGACCTCTGACAAAGCTGTTCCTCCACTCTTAGTCGTTTCAGGAGCATAACAGAGGATAGTGGCGGCTTTTTACGCCTTTCTGCCGCGGTTCAGTACCGAAGTAACGCCAGCGACCGGCGATTCGCGGTTAAGCAATGCGGCAGAAGCCGAGTTGTCACACTCCGGAATGTGTCACCTTTCGTTACAAAAACCGTGTCGAGTGAACTTCCCACTGCGCACGGCGCATCCGAAGAAGTTATCCCCATCGGATACAGGAGCAAGCAAATGCGGAAGTACATTTTGAGTTTATTTACTGCGACGGCCCTGTCGCTGTTCACCGTAATGGCAGCGGCACAGTCCCCCGGCGGCGCTACCGGTATTGACCAGCGTGACGGCAACAGTCAGGGCAACAACAACAACATCAGCAATTCGGCGCCGCAATCGAGCGCTCCCGTTACAGGTGCGCCGACCGATCCATACTCCGTCAACTCCGGATCGAACGGCCGCGCCGCGAACGATAGCGGTCAGGCTTCTTCGACCAATGGCCAGCAGACGCTGGAAGGCTGCATCGTGCAAGAGAACACCGACTACTTCCTCCAGCCGGCAACGGGCGACCGTGAGCGGCTGACCGGTTCGCAGGACCTTGCGTCGCGGGTCGGCAAGCACGTGCGCGTGCAAGGTACGGAGCAGAGTTCGACAGCAAGCGCAGCGACACCCGACGCCGGATCGACAACCAACCAGACGCCGAATTCGCAACCGGGCAGCAGCGAAACGCAGAACAATCCCGCGGGAAGCATCGCCGGGAACGCGGGCAGCTCGAACGCGACCGGTTCCGCGGGTAACGGTTCGGCCAGCAGCAGCGCGAACGGCAACTGGACTGGCAAAGACTTTATGGTGACGAAGGTCGAAACGGTTTCGGAATCCTGTCCCGCCGACATCCAGAAGAAGATCGACGAGAACAAGTCGAAGTAGTCGCCGGTTATCGGTTCGTAAAACAAAAGGTGGTCGCGGGCAATGTGTGTCGGGACCACCTTTCTGACTTCTGCGAATTTGTTCTCTACCTCTCTAAGTTGAAGAATAGCCTGCAAAGGAAGGAGTTACTGCCAAAATCGAGAAATTTATATTTTCCTTGTAACCAATAAGTTAGGTGGGGTTTTGACAAGTTGTGGCTATTGACAGGTTTCTTTATCGGATTATCGGGATAGCTGGATATCTGGGTAGTACGAGTGCAAAGGATAGGTGATAGGAGCTAGGAGCACGGGTCAGGTGAGTGTTGACGGCGGGCAGGCCCTTTCCAAAAGAAGGAAAGGACCTGGCACCCCGGCACACCGTTTTGGCGGAAACCCGCTTCCACTCACTATCTCCACCTTGAACAATCCGGTGGGACTAGGCTTGACGATTACCCTCGATGTTCCGACAATTGGCACATGTGGCGGTTCATCTTGTTGTTATGCTTGTTGTCGCTGCCTGTATGCGCCGACCAATCTCGATGTGGAACAAATGAAATGCAGGCAAGCTTGCGTCCCAGCAACCCGGTGTTCTCCGAGGCGAAACATCTGGAATACCAACTCACTGGTTCGGGGCTGAGAGTCGAGTGTCTGCTCAATTCCAAGATGGAAAGCTTCTTTGCCGGAGAGAGAGGCGCTGCCTTATTCCGAACAACAGCAGGCGACTTCGAAGTGTTGTTCCTGGCGGGAGGGAGAAGTTTTTATTCCCTAGTTATCCATAAATATGAGACGTCAGGGAGGTATGTTTATTCGTTTGAAGGTACACCGCGTGCCCAATCGAGCATCGACAGCTCAATTCCAACATATTTTGTTAAGCGTGGGAATCAGCTCTTTATTGTTACAAGCGCTAAGTTAGCTGAGAATCTCGGTCATCTTTCTTGAATTCCGCTCCGCCGACCGGGATTGGAAGCCCCGTCCGACACTCTACAGACTATCTTGGGCTTGAACAGTACCTCTTGCCTGGAAATTAGTTGTAAATCTGAAGTTACACCCCATCATAGTTCGGGCCGTATTTCGCAAAAGAAAAAGTCAGCCTCCACAATTCTCGTTGGCGGACAATCCAGAGGTTAGCAGCTATCTCAGAGTTCAGAGTGAAGTGATAACAGTAATTTTCGATCTGTCTAATCTGCAATCATGCAGTATTGGAAGCCAGCGGCACTCCAGTGTGTGCTCGCTAACGGATCTCCCGGATGGTGCTGACCAGTGGGCCTGACACGTTGTAATCGTCGTACTCGATGGTGAGTGTCGCGGTTCCACCAAGGCGAACCTTGGTGCGGGAAACGTTCTGAACCGGAAGCCAGAACTCGCCAACCTTATCGTAACGATGCTTGATTTCTGTCTTGCTGATCCAGAATGACGGGTTCTTTGCCGGCTCAGCCTCAATCCGTGTCACGGCGAAATCTTCCGCATCAACCCAAACCAGTCCGCGAATAAGGAATTTGTTCTTGCGCTTGGGCTCGACTTGCATCACGTAGCAGTCTCGATGGTTTTCTGATTCCCGCCGCAGGAGCGTGAACTCGTAGTTGTCCGATGTCATTGCGGTTTCGCGCTGGTTGGTGGGATCGAGTGCCTCCTGCTCACCTTCGAGTAACCGGCGAAAAACGCGGTTGAGAATTATCTTCGAACCACTCTCCGACACCACTGTGAATTGCTTCGACGCCGGAGCGTTGTACGCGGCTGTGACCAGCATCTCCGCCTCTTTGCCGCCCGGAAATCCGTGATACTCGAGATGATAAGTGCGTTTGCCGGTGTAACTTTTGAGATTGGCGGCGCGCTCACGATTTCGTTCCGCCAGCCGAAGGATGATCTGATCCACGGTCATTTGTGGTTCGTTAGCCGCTGATTGCGCCACTGCCGACAGCGCACACAGCAACACAACCGCAGAGACAGTCAGGCTATGCTTGCGGCGATCCAGCAAGTTGGTTCCTCCCATCGAGCTTGTTTTTACTCGACAATCGCGAACGGACACTACGGGTATTCGCCCAGGTCTGGTACAGACGGACAGCAATTTTCGCGGCCACGGACATTGACGCGCCACGAACAGCCGATGGAGCCTCCGAAACAAAAACAGGATTGAGTTGCGCGAGCGGCATCTGACCTTTCGAATAGGCGTGCAGTTCCTGATAGAAATTCAGGAAACGATCGGTCACCGAAGGCCAGGAAAACGCATTGGCGGTTTCGATGCCCGCACGAACGATGCGCTCCCGCTTCTGGGAGTTATAGACGAGCTCCAGAATCGCTGCGGCAAAGCTCGGCCCCGTGGGCTTGCACAGCAAAGCGTTCTCATCATTGGCGTAAGCTTTGATGCCGCCCGAGTTCGGCGCAACCAGTACGAGCCCGGACGACATTGCCTCCAGCGGCGCGATGCCGAAGGGTTCGCGCGGATTGGGATGCAGGAAGTAGTCGCAGTTGGCATAGAGCTTCGCCAGTTCCTGGCGATCCTGCACAAAGCCAAGCCAACTCACGCGGCGG
>CAYWSM010000094.1:0-4924 GCA_964460935.1 uncultured Terriglobales bacterium
GCCCATCCGGCGACCTGGCCTTCGTGGCGCGCCACCAGCCGGCAGAATGGCAGATGATCACGATCGAACACTTCCCACGTTGGCGGGAGGGTTTCGAAGGTCGCAACTCCAGTGGCGATTCCTTCCAGGAAGATGGCGGAAACGTCTGGCCAGTCTTCCGGGACCATTTGCTCGATCTTCACAGCGGAACGGGAGACAGCATGTACGGGCATCATATCTGATGATACGTCCGGACGGACCGCATTGCCATGTCCCGGAATACTCGCGAGAGTTTGCAGTTCACGCAGGCTGCGGCGGTCTCGATCGGCTTTGGCGGCATCTCCCAGGCGCGCGTATAACTCGGCACGTTCCACGTAGGTCTGCTGAAATTCGGGATCGAGTTCAATTGCACGGTCGAAGCTCTTGAGCGCGTCTTCGAGCAGGTTGGCCGCAAGACAGGCGTGCGCACGCCGGCGATGGAAGCTTGGATCGTCGCCCTTCAGAGTAATCGCGCGATCGAAGTCGGCAATCGCCTCTTTGAATATCGGCTGCGGCTTATGGCGGAGATACAAGTCTCCACGATTCATCAGCGGGATGGGATCAGCCGGCGCATGCCTGATCGCCTCGCCGAAATCGCGAAGAGCGTCATTCGCATCTCCGATTTCGGAGTGAGCGAGTCCGCGATTGTTGTACGCAACCGCGTCGCCAGCGTGCGTACGCAGGTGCTCATCTAATGTGGCGATCACCTGCCGGTATTCTTCCAGTTCGTCGAACAGCAACACTCGCAGCGATTTCGAAAGCAGCCAGTCTTCAGTGGTCATGGTTGTCATCATTATCAACCCGCCTAGTCTCCGGGCTAAAGTTGATGAGGCTATAATTGTATGCATGAATAAGCAGGTCCGCGTTTATTACAGTCACGAAGAAGCCGACTTGGCGGACGCTGCCCGCGATAAGGCGCTCACCCCGGAAGAGCGCATAAACGTAACCATCGAACTTCGTAATCAACGCCACCCCGATGCCGCTCATCAGCGACTTGCGCGAGTTTATCGCGTTACTAAACTCGAACGAAGTTGAGTATCTTGTAGTCGGGGCGTTTGCCGTTTCGTTCCACGGCTACCCACGATATACCGGTGATCTCGATATCCTAGTTCGGCCAACCGCCGAAAATGCCGCCCGAATTCTACAGGCGATTTCCGAATTTGGTTTCATGGGCCTTGGGATTACAGCGTCAGATCTTCAGACTCCGGAGTTTGTTTTACAGCTCGGAGTAAGTCCGAACCGCATTGACATCTTGACCACCATCTCAGGCGTGACCTTCGACGAAGCGTGGTCCGCCCGCTGTGACGCCAAAATCGACGGGCTTGAAACCCACTACATTGGCCGTAATGAACTCATCCGTAACAAGGAAGCGACAGGTCGTGCCCGGGATTTAGGTGATGCGGACGAACTTCGAAAACGTTAGCAGATCAACCTGCGCTACCATCCGTGCTTAATCGCCTTCGCAAACTTTTCCGGCGGAAGCGTATTCAATACATCATCTTTCGTTAGCCATGCGCGCCGCGCCTGCAGCACGCCATATTTCATCATTTCCATGTGCGACGTGTGGTGCGAGTCGGTATTGATCACGATCTTCACTCCACGCTGCTTCGCCATCCGCAGATGTTGATCATTCAGGTCAAGGCGGTCGGCGTACGCGTTGTGTTCCATCGCCACCTTGTGTTTAGCCGCGGCTTTGAGGATGGCGTCGATGTCCAGCTTGTACGCGTTGCGACGGAGAAGCAGGCGTCCGGTGGGATGGCCAATCAAGCAGGTGTTCGGATTCTCGATCGCCTTGATAATGCGCCCGGTCATCTGCTCCGGTTCCTGGTTGAAATGCGAGTGGACGCTGGCGATCACGATATCCATCTGCGCCAGCACCTCATCGGAGAGATCAAGTCCCCCTTCGGCGAGGATGTCCACTTCCGCACCGGCAAAAATCTTGATTCCCTCGACTTTCTTATTTGCGTCGTGAATGCGCTTGATGTGCTGCAAAGCTCGCTCGTCTGTCAGTCCGTTGGCCATCGCGAGATTCTTGGTGTGATCGGTAATAGCCATGTACTTGTATCCGCGATCGCGCGCGGCGGTGGCCATTTCTTCGATCGAGCATTTCCCGTCGGTTTCGACGGTGTGCATGTGCACGTCGCCCTGCATGTGTTCAATTTTCAGCAGCTCGGGGATTGTGTTCTTCTCGGCCAGTTCGATTTCGCCGCAGTTCTCGCGCATCTCCGGCGGAATGTATTCGAGCTTCAGTTTCCTATAAATTTCCTCTTCGGTCTTGCTGGCGACGATTTCGCCAGCCGAACCGTCCTTCTCTAGCTTTGCAAGTCCGTATTCGTTCAGTGTGTAACCCATTCGGATGGCGCGCTGCCTGAGGCTGACGTTGTGCGTCTTCGATCCGGTGAAGTACTGCATGGCGGCGCCGAATGAATCACGCGGCAGCAACCGGACATCGACCTGCATACCGCTCCGCAGCCGGAAGCTAACCTTGTTTTCACCCTTCGCGATCGTCTCTAGAATGCCGGGGAACTTCAGCACGTGATCTGCCAGCGCGGCGCGTTGCGCGTCGTTTTCGCAGGCCGTGCCGGTAATAAGGATGTCGAGATCGCCGACAGTTTCACGCCCGCGGCGCAACGATCCGGCAGGCGTAATCTTCTCAACGCCTTTTTGGGTTTTGATGTGTTCGATCAGTCTTTGCGCCGTGCTGTCGGCATCGTCGATCAGGAAGCGTCCGGAAATGCTGCGGTACGTTTCGATGGACTTCAGAATCTTCTGTTCGGTCTTCTCACTCATGCGGGGAAGCGTTCGCAGCTTGCCCTCTTTTGCCAGCTTCTCAACGCCATCGATATCCGCGACCTGGAAGGCGCTCCAGATGAGCTGAATCGACTTCGGACCAAGCCCGGATATCTTCAGCAGTTCAAGCATCGTAGGCCGATATTTCTGGCAAAGTTCTTCGCGAAGCGTCAGCTTGCCGGTCTGACAGATCTCAAGGAGGTTCGCTTGCATGCCCCTGCCGATGCCGGGAATTTCCAGCAGTTTCTTCGGCTCGCAGGCGATCTTGGCGATCTGCTCGGACCAGCCGTCGATCGCTTCCGCAGCGTTGCGATAAGAGCGAATGCGGAAAGAGTCTTGCGCGTCGATCTCCATCAGATCGGCGGTTTCATACAACAGCGTGGCGATTGATTTGTTGTCCATCGTTCCCAAGGCGATCTACGGCGAATTCTAAACGAAGCTCGCGCTGCATGTGGGCAAAACAAAACCCAGCTCTGGTGGCTGGGTTCTGGTCGAACTTCTTTGGAGAGTAGTTATGCGGATATTTTGTTGACGTTCGCCGCCTGGGGACCCTTCTGGCCCTCGACGATTTCAAATTCCACATCATCACCTTCAGCGAGGCTCTTATAGCCTTCGCTGGTGATGCCGGAATAGTGTACGAAAACATCCGGACCATCCTCGCGTCCGATGAATCCGTATCCTTTCGCGTTATTGAACCACTTTACCTTGCCTTTGATTCGATCCACGTACCTTTCCTTTCGTGCACCGCGCCGCCTCACCCACGGGGCGTACGCTGGAGGTTCCCTCGCACAGGGATTTTAACGTCACGGTTATGCACGGTACAACACGGAAGGGGTGGCCGAACAACACTGGACGTAACTTCTGTCACAAGGGACTGCTGTTACTAATTGTTACCCCAGCGAATGGGGTTGTCAAGGTGGTTAACAGTCGAAAAGGACCTCTGGACGGCAATTAGCCTGAAACTGCCCGGTTCAGCCAGAAAATCGAGGCGATGGTCTTGGCATCCCGTATCTTGCCGCTCATCACCAGCCGTAACGCTTGAGACAATGGGAAAAATCGCTTCGCGATAGACTCATCCTCCTCGGGCTGGGCCACTCCGGCCTTCAAGCCCTCGGCCAGGTAGACTGCCATGGTTTCGTCGAGGAAACCGGGGCTGACATAAAAGAACAATACCCGCTTCCAGCGCTCGGCGGTGAAGCCAGTCTCTTCCAGCAATTCACGCTTGGCTGCGGGCAGTTCGTCCTCGCCCTCGTCGATGCGTCCGGCGGGCAGCTCCCAGATGAAATCGTTGACCGTGTAGCGATACTGCCGGACCAGCAGGACGCGCGGTTCAGACTTACTTTTCGGAGCTTTCTTGCCGCGGGAAAGCAGGTTGGTGCCTTCGACGGCCATCATGACCACAGATCCGGAATGCCGCACGATATCGCGGCGGACAGTAGCACCGCTCGGTTCCTTCACCTGGTCAGAGGTGATCGAGAAAACCGGACCACGATAGGCGACTTTCGAAGAGAGAATCTTGACGTTGTTGCTCTGGGAGGACTTGCGCTTCCTGGGCATTCAAACAATATACAACCGCCCGCGTGTGATGCATCCGTTTTGTGAGCAGCGCGTAGGCTGTTATGCTTGCGGCGTCAATGGCACGAAAGCTTTCGGTGACGATTGTCGGCCCGGGTAGCCTGGGCAGCGCACTGGCGCAGGCACTCCATGCGGCCGGTATCCAGATCGTGGAGATCGTGTATCGCAGTCCGGCATCGGCGAGCCGGGCGAAAGCGTTGGCAACGGCTGTGGGCGGTCGCGCGATTCGGTTCGATGAAGTGTGGACGCCTCAGTCGCGAAGCTCCGCTTTGCTTGGACGGGCGGGGGCGCCCGTCCCCACAGTCGTCTGGTTGTGCGTCGGAGATTCGACGATCGCCTCCGTGGCTTCCGAGATGGCAAGTCGCGGATCGTGGAAGGGAAGCGTTGTCCTTCATTCCAGCGGAGCGCTTTCGGCGGATGAACTCAGTCCTCTTCGGCGGAAAGGGGCGAAGGTCGCGTCGGTGCATCCGATGATGACATTCGTGAGAAGCTCGGCTCCGTCGATGAAGAATGTAGCTTTCGCCCTGGAAGGCGATCGAGC
>CAYWSM010000095.1:0-32453 GCA_964460935.1 uncultured Terriglobales bacterium
TGCTTGCAGGCGTCGGCAATGCCGCTGACGACACGCTCCGCGATCTCGGGATCGAGTTTGCCGGTGGCGAAGTAGTCCATGAAGAACATGGGCGCTGCGCCCTGCACGGCGATGTCGTTAACGCAGTGGTTCACCAGATCGCCGCCAATCGTGTGGTGCAGGTTCATTTCGAACGCGACCTTGAGCTTCGTGCCTACACCGTCAACACTGCTGACGAGCACCGGATCGGCATACTTCTTCTTATCGACGGCAAAAAGGCCACCGAAGCCGCCGATGTCGCTCAGGACACACTTGTTGAAAGTGCGGTGCGCCAGGTACTTAATGCGCTGCTTGGCCCGGTTGGCGCGTTCAATGTCGACGCCGGCATCGGCGTAAGTAATTTGTTGGTCAGGTGCTAACTGTTCAGCCAAGGTTATCGGTCCGTCTAACGCAGCGTGTGCGAGAAGAGTACCTATTTTAGCATCGTGGGGTTGCCGGACGGTGTGAGGAAAGGAAATGAGCCCACAGTAAAGTGAAAAGGCTCGAATTTCTCGAGCCTTTTCCAGACGAAACAGAGTGCTTCTAAGCGGCTTGTGCCGTTGCCCACGGATCCAGCACAACCTTCGTGCAGTTCTCCTGCTTGTCGCGGAAGATCTTGTATCCGTGGGGCGCTTCTTCCAGAGAAAGTTTGTGGCTGATGATGACGCTGGGATCGATATCGCCGTTCATGATGCGGTTCAGCAGCGGCTTCATGTAGCGCATCATGTGCGTCTGCCCGGTTCGGATCGTAATGCCTTTGTTCATTAATGCGCCGAACGGAATTTTGTCCACGAATCCCGCGTACACACCTGGAATGGAAACGGTTCCACCCTTCCGGACCGCGAGGATGCATTCGCGCAGCACCTGCGGCCGATCAAAAGACATTTTCATTTTTTGCTTGAGCTGGTCGTACCTGAAGGGCAGGGAATGGCCACTGGCTTCCATCCCAACGGCGTCGATACAGGCATCCGGCCCGCGATTCGCAGTCATGTCGCGAAGCGTGCGGAGCACACTGTCAACTTCTTCGTAATTGATGACCTCGGCTCCGCCCTCTTCTGCCATGCGGAGGCGTTCGGGGAGACGATCAATGGCGATCACGCGCTCGGCGCCCAGCATCTTCGCGCTGCGAATGGCAAACTGGCCGACAGGCCCACATCCCCAAACCGCGATCACGTCGCCCGGATGGATATTGCAGTTTTCCGCCGCCATGTAGCCGGTGGGGAAAATGTCGGAGAGGAATAGCACCTTATCGTCGGGTATTCCATCAGGAATCTTGATCGGCCCGATGTTCGCAAACGGTACTCGTGCATACTGCGCTTGCCCGCCAGCGTAACCGCCGGTCATATGCGAATAACCGTATAAGCCGGAAGGCGAATACCCCATCATCGATTCGGCCATCCATGCATTCGGGTTGGTGTTGTCGCACAACGACCAGAGTTGTTGTTCGCAGAAGAAACATTTGCCGCAAGCGAGGGTGAAGGGAACGACGACCCGATCTCCGGCATTGAGGTTCTTCACTTCGGAGCCAACCTCGACCACTTCGCCCATAAATTCGTGTCCGAGAATGTCGCCCGCTTCGAGTGTAGGAATATAGCCGTCATACAAGTGCAAATCGGAGCCGCAAATCGCGGTTCGAGTAATGCGAATGATCGCGTCGTGCGGATTCAGGATTTTCGGATCGTCGACGGTTTCGACACGGACGTCTTCGGGTCCGTACCAGCAAAGAGCTTTCATGATACGCGTGCCTCCTGGAGGGTTTCGCGGCCTTGCGCGGTTTGAACGGGACGCGGACGGATGTCGGGATAGAGGGCATGACCGAGGCGGACAATTTTGGAGCGGCGTCCATGCGGCTGGCCCACCGTTGTGGCGATCTCGCCGGCTTCCATCAATTGCTTGAAGTGCCGGAGGTCTTCGTACACGGCCTGCGATGGATTCTTGCCGAACATCATGGCAAAGCTCTTCCCAACCGGACCAGCGGGAACGTCGTACTGCAATGCGACCGTCACTTCGGTTCCACGATTGCCGGGAGCGCGCCGGAACTGGACCGAGCCGCTGTTGTGAAATGCCATATTCGGATCGGAGCGCCAGACAATCCATTCGTTTTCGCGCCGGTCAACGATTTCGGCTGTCCACTTGATGCGGAGTTGCATGGGGCCGCGGGCAATCCACTCAGAACGGCGGTCATCGATCTTCCGCACCGACTGAAGGTGCGACATGAAGCGTGGGAGATTCTCGAGATCGAGCCAGAAGCGATAGGCCTCTTCCGGCGGAACATTGATGGTGAAACTCGATTCGGCGTGAATCTTGCCGGGGCGCGAGTTAAGGCGCGATCCGCCGTAAACCAGAAGACCGCCGGCTGCAGCGAGAGCAGCTCCGGGCTTTGATCGGCGCGAGATGCCGTAGGCCGCGAGTGCACCGCCACCCAGCAGCGCTCCCCACCGCGACAACATCTTGCGATTGCGTGTGGAACCACCGTGCATGTGTCTGTTCATTCTTGAAGTCCTGCCTTGAGTGGAATCCTGCCTAATTCATGACGGGTCAATCACGTCGGATGCCGCACGAGCGAACGAGTTTGGCCGTGAAAGAGAGGCCAACTGTGGAAAGCGAGTGCTGCGGAAGCTATGTCTACTTGGACAAGGAAGCGCTGGAATGGAGGCGTTCAACCGCCTTGCGCGCCCGGTCGGCGTCGGCCCCTTGCGGCTCGGTGTTCAGATAACGCTGGTATTGCTCGTAGGCCTCCGATTTGCGGCCCAGCTTTTCCAGAGCCTGTGCATAGTGCAGTATTGCCATTGCATTCGTCGGATCGCCTTCTAGTGCGGAGCGATAACGTGAAGCCGCTGCAGTGTAGCTCTTCTGGTCGAAGTACGTGTCTCCGACTTCCAGATCGTGAGCGGCGTCGCTTTTGCGGAGATCGGCACACGACTGACTTTCCTGCTGCGAAAGTTGTGCGGCTTCACGGCACTGACGCCGGAGCTGATCTTCCTGTTCCTCTCTCTTGCGCTGTTCCTCTTCGTCCTCCGAATGGCGGCACTTTCCAGCCCCGCCCGCGATGCCGACGCATCCTGGAATCAGATCCTTTGCCTTGCGCTTGATCTTGGATTCTTTCTTCTTGTTGTCTTCGTTGGACGGCTGCTCGGACGAGGGCTGCTGGCCCTGAACGGAATTTTTGTTCTGTGGTTCTGGGGTCGCTGTTTGAACACTGGATTCGGAAGAAGGAGGCGCTTGTTGAGCCAGAACCGGCAAACCGAAACACGCCGTCAGCAGGACAGAAACGGCAACTCGGAGCAGCATCATAGAAAAGAGTCTACGCCGAAAATAGCAACCCCGGCACGCGGCCGGGGTGATCGACGATAGAAGGTCTTTACTGCTTGGTTTCTTCCTTCTTGGTTTCGTCTTTCTTTTCCTTCTTAGCGGCCTTTTTCTCTTTCTTCGTCTCCTTCTTTTCGGCCTTCTCTTCCTTCTTCGTCTCATCCTTCTTCGGAGTTGTGTCCGTGGTGGCCTGTGCGAAGCTCAGAGAAACGGCGATGGCAAGGGTGAACAAGAGTGTAAGGAACTTCTTCATGAATAGTTCTCCTTATAGATTAGATTCCGGCATGAACTCACATTAGGCGTGAACTCACGCGGAAAGACGTCAAATCAGTCCCACGGAAATTCTAGATATTTGTCGAGACCAGGGATGTGATATGGCACAACTTAGCCCATGATCGAATTCCCGATTTGAATCTGGCGGGATGGAGTGCCAAATACCCGTAGGATTGTCACAAAGCATTGTGACGTTTCCATTTTCTTCCCGGCGCGGGCACAGCTAGACTTTGCTGGCGAGGACGGCATGGACAACACTGGCGTCAAACCCATGACTTCCGTATCGAAAGTTTCCAAGAGCAAACCTGGCGCTCCAAAGCCAGGGAGCGATCCGGCGCACGATGTATTGCGCACCGAACGGCACCCTCTTGATGCTGTTTTTAACCCGAAATGCGTAGCTGTCATCGGCGCGACAGAACGGCCGGGGAGCGTAGGCCGTCGGGTGCTTTGGGCATTACTGAGCAGCCCGTTCGGCGGAACCGTTTATCCGGTCAGCAAGCGTCCAAGCGTTCTGGGCATCAAGTCGTATCCGTCGGTGACTGCGGTACCGGAGCCGGTGGATATGGCCGTGATCGTCACACCGGCGGCAACGGTCCCGGGGATCGTCTCCGAATGCGTTGAGGCAGGAGTGCGCGCGGCGGTGATCATCTCATCGGGTTTCCGCGAGCACGGAGCTGAAGGGATAGCGCTGGAAGAAGACATTCTCAGGCGGGTGCAGGGAACGCAACTGCGCGTGATCGGACCGAATTGCCTGGGTGTCATGAATCCGCTGACCGGATTGAATGCGACGTTCTCGCAAACGATCGCGCGGCCTGGCAATGTCGCCTTCATCAGCCAAAGCGGCGCGCTGATGACTGCCATCCTCGACTGGAGTTTGCGCGAGTTGGTCGGCTTCAGCGCGTTCTGCTCGGTCGGCTCGATGCTCGATGTGGGATGGGGCGACCTGATCGATTATCTGGGAAATGACCCGCGCACGCAGAGCATCGTGATTTACATGGAAACGATCGGCGATGCACGGGCGTTTATGTCGGCCGCGCGCGAGGTCTCGCTGACAAAGCCAATCATCGTGATCAAGGCCGGCCGCTCGGAAGAAGCAGCACACGCGGCGGCATCGCATACAGGCGCTCTTACTGGGAGCGACGAAGTTCTCGACGCGGCATTCCGGCGGACCGGAGTGCTGCGGGTGAATAGCATTGCCGACATCTTCTACATGTCGGAAGTGCTCTCAAAGCAGCCTCGGCCCAAAGGACCCAAGTTGGCAATCCTAACCAATGCCGGTGGACCCGGCGTGCTCGCCGCCGATGGCCTGATCGCCGCTGGAGGCAAGCTGGCCAAGCTGTCGCCCGAAAGTATGGAAGCGCTGAATGCGCTGTGTCCGCCGCACTGGAGCCACGGAAATCCCGTGGACATCCTCGGTGATGCCGGCCCCGATCGTTATTCGAAAGCCCTCGACATCGTGATGAGGGACCCGAACTGCGACGGCGTGCTGGTTCTGACGGCTCCGCAGGGACTCACCGAGCCGACGCAAATCGCGGAGTTGCTGAAGCCTTACGCTCGCGGGTTGGGTAAGCCGATCCTGGCATGCTTCATGGGAGGCGCCGAAGTCGCGGCGGCCAACGAGATCATGAACCGCGCCGGAATCCCAACCTTCCAGTTCCCTGATACGGCGACGCGGGCGTTCGTCTATATGTATCGATACAGTTACAACCTGCGTGGTCTCTACGAGACGCCGGTACTGCGTCCTGAGGCGGAAGAAGGTATTGATCGTGCCGCGGTCGAGAGAATCATCAGGAATGCGCGAGACAAGAAGCGCACTCTGCTGACCGAGTTCGAGTCGAAGCAGTTGCTGAAGTCCTATGGCGTGCCGATGGTGGACACCCGCGTGGCTCTCACCGCCGATGCCGCTGTGAAAGCCGCGAAAGAAATCAGCTATCCAGTGGTAATGAAAATTCATTCAGAAATCGTCGTGCACAAGTCGCGCGTGGGCGGCGTGCGGTTGCACTTGCGGGATGCGAAGGCGGTCCGGAAAGCGTTCACCGAAATCAAAAAAGCTATCGAAGCTCATGCCGGAACAGAAGCTTTCCTTGGTGTGACCGTCCAGCCGATGGTCCTGCAGGATGGGGTTGAGCTGATCGTCGGCAGCATTGTCGATCCACAGTTCGGGCCGGTGATTCTCTTCGGAAGCGGCGGTCGCATGGTCGAAGTATTCAAGGATCGCGCGTTGGCGCTGCCACCGCTGAACACTACCCTGGCGCGTCGCATGATGGAGCAGACGCGAGTGTTCCGCGAACTGCGTACGGCGGAAGAAAAGGGCGAGTTTCAAATCGCTCCGCTGGAAGTGTTGCTGGTCAAATTCAGCCAGTTGATCACCGAGCAGCCGTGGATCAAGGAGATCGATATCAATCCAGTGCTGATCTCGAAAGAAGGACTGATTGGCCTCGACGCGCGCGTGCTGCTGCATCCAGCGGATGCTATCGAAGAAGACCTGCCGCGGCCTGCTGTCAGGCCGTATCCGCAACAACACGTTGAGAAATGGTCGATGAAGAATGGCGTGGAGGTAACGATCCGGCCGATTCGTCCGGAAGACGAGCCACAGATGATCGACTTCCACGAGCGGCTCAGCGATCGCACCGTGTACTTACGATATTTCCAGCCACTGAAACTTACGCAACGCACCGCACACGAGCGGCTAACGCGAATTTGCTTCATTGACTACAACCGCGAGATGGCGCTGGTGGCGGAATTAATGGATCCGCAGAATGGACCGCAGATCATCGGCGTAGGACGGTTGAGCAAATTGCATGGCAAGCCTGAAGGTGAGGTTGCGGTTCTTGTGCGCGACGACTTCCAGCACCAGGGACTCGGTACAGAGCTGGTGCGCCGGCTGATGATCATCGCCAAGGAAGAAAAGCTCCAATACGTGCACTCGACGATGCTGGGCATCAATCGCGAGATGAGGGCGATCTGCAATCGGCTGGGCTTCGCGCTTCACGTGGATCTCGAGGAGGATCTTGTCAACGCCAGGGTTGCATTAGGCTGAAGTTCCGGGAAGGGAAGTTTTTGGGGCGGAACGTGCAAGGAATTGCAGTCTGACTTCCGTAATCTGCCAGAAATTACCCTTATAAATCTATGACTTACGCTCGAGGTATTCACACAAGCATTTGGAGTGCGGTTTGCGATAAACAGGCCAAAGGAATTTCCGTCGAAAGGTGGGGAGGAGTTCCGTGGGCCGGTTTCCAAAGGGCATCCTGTTATTGGCAGTAATTGTGGAACTCCTGATCCTCACCGTCGCGCGTCAGTAGTGGAAGATTCGCATTCTGTGGAGGTGAGAACAGGGTGGACGATCGCGTCCACCCTGCGATGTTTTTGGGCGGGCTAGATCAGCTCCCTGGCTTTGTCCTTGAGAGCGTCCTTGATGATGTTCACGGCATCCTTTTCGCCGCGAGCCAGCGATTCCGCGAAATGCAATGCCTGTTGGGCCTGAACTTTTCCAGGCAAAGGCGCGGTATTCGGATCTACGACAGCCTCGAGGATTGCCGGTCCGGGGGCGTTGAGGAACTGTTCGATAACGCCGCCGACCTGATCGGGCCTTTCTGCGTGATATCCGATCCCTCCACAAGCATGCGCGAAGGCCGCGAAGTCGATGGGATGCAAATCAACCCCGAACTCAGGATTGCCGAGGAAGACCATCTGCTCCCACTTGATTTGGCCAAGATAGTTGTTCTTGATGATGACTACTTTGATCGGCAATTTGTACTTCACCGCGGTTACAAAATCCGCCATCAGCATGCTGAAGCCACCGTCGCCGACGAACGCAACGACCTGACGTTCGGGATAAGCGATCTGTGCCCCGATCGCGTACGGAAGACCGGGCGCCATCGTGGCAAGATTGCCGGATAGCGTGTGCATCTGGCCTCGTCGAGCCGGAATATGCCGCGCCCACCACGTTGCAATCGTGCCGCTATCGCAGTTAACGATGGCATCGTCGCGCAGGCGTTTGCCGAGTTCATGCGCCACCACTTGCGGTTTCATCGGCATGTCGGAGGCAGTGCCGAGGCGATCCATCCATTCCCACCACTCTTTCATTCCATCCTGCGCGCGCTTCAGGAAACTGCGGTCGTCTTTGCGCTTGAGATGCGGAATCAGCGCCTGCAGGGAATTCTTGCTGTCACCAACGATGCCAACTTCCATCGGGTACCGCAGCGAGATGCGAGTCGGATCGACATCGATCTGGACGCCTTGCGCCTGCCCCGGCTTTGGCATGTACTCGATATAAGGAAATGAACTGCCAACGACCAGCAACGTGTCGCAGTTTTCCATCGCTTCCTGTGAGGGCTTGGTGCCCAGCAGACCAATGGAGCCGGTGGTGTAAGGACTGTGGTCGGGAACAGCGGCCTTGCCGAGCAGAGCCTTGATGATCGGTGCGCCAAGGATTTCTGCGGACTGTTCCAGTTCGTCGGTCGCGTCGAGCGCTCCTTGTCCGGCGAGGATGGCTACCTTCTTGCCCGAGTTGAGAACTTCGGCAGCTTTGAGAATGTCGTCCTGCTTGGGTTCGCGGGCCGAACGCGAAAAAATATTCGAAATGTGATGAGGCTTGTTGCGCTTGGAGCGATCGCTCTCGCGCAACGACTGCTCCTGCACATCTACGGGTATGGTGATGTGGGTGACGCAGCGGTAAGCAAGAGCAGTGCGGCACGCCAGTTCCGCTACGTTCTCCATGTGAGCCGCATTCATCACGCGCTGGTTGTAGTGCGCGACGTCGATGAAGAGTTTGTCCACTTCCACATCTTGCTGTGTGTGCGTACCGATCAGGTCCGAGAACTGCATGCCCGTGATCGCCAGCACAGGCTGGCCGTCCATGTTGGCATCGTAGAGTCCATTCAGCAGATGAATGGCTCCCGGGCCGGAAGTGGCGAGACAAACACCCAGCTTGCCGGTCACCTTCGCGTAACCGCATGCGGCGAATGCCGCTGCCTCTTCGTGACGCACTTGAATAAACTTAATTTTTTCCTGACGCTGGCGCAGCGCTTCCATCACTCCGTTGATGCCGTCGCCAGGAAGTCCGAACACACAATCAACTCCCCAGCCGATCAGGGTCTCGATGAGAACATCAGAAGCATTCATTGTCCGCTCCTGTTCCGTAGGATGCGTTCATTGCCTGCGCTGTTCACCGCGAGAAAGGAAGCCGCTTGCAATCTTCTGACGATCAGCAAATCAGCATCGTGAGATGAGGAACTCCCATTTTGGAACTGCGCGAAATGTGAATTAGAAAAAATCGCGTGTGAAAAGTGGTGATGCACCTGCTACAATCACCCGTTTCAGTGATGCGGATCACATGGACTGGTGATTTGCATTCAGATGCAAAGCGGCAGCAGGACATCGTAGCGCAATCAGGTCCTGCACCTCGACGGGATAAATGGCTCGGTAATGCCTCAAATCTTTCATCGCAGTACCAACACAATCTCTCGTGCGTCGATTATTGTGCTCCTGATCGTCGTGTCCGCGGCGCTTTGGTCCTTTGAGTTGCTGCAACGCTCGCCTTTCTTCAGTTGGAGGGGTGTGGCGCGTGAGCAGCCGGTGCCCTTTAGCCACGCGCACCACGTCGCGGGGCTCGGCCTCGACTGCCGTTACTGCCACGTCTCGGTGGAGGTCTCCAATTTCGCGGGCATTCCGCCGACCAAGACCTGCATGAACTGTCACTCGCAGATCTGGACGAATGCTCCGATGCTGGAACCCGTGCGCGAAAGTTTCCGCACCGGGCGTTCCCTGCAGTGGACGCGGGTCAACAGTCTTCCCGATTTCGTTTATTTCGATCACAGCATTCACGTGAATAAGGGCGTGGGTTGCAAGTCTTGCCACGGGCCGGTGGACCGGATGCCGTTGATGCTGGCGGAAAACACATTGCAGATGGAGTGGTGCCTGAATTGTCATCGCGCGCCCGAAAAGGAATTGAGACCGCGCAACGACGTGTTCGACATGACGTACGAGCAGCCCAGCACATCGCATCCGGTAGTTGTGAACGGAGAAAAGTTCACCGACCAACTGGCGCTCGGCACATATCTGAAAAAGCAGTACCACGTGCGCAGTGTGAACGACATTACAAGCTGCAACACCTGTCATAGGTAACAGGTCAGACGGAGAAGATGGAACTCATACAAATCAACACCGGGGACGACGGCAAGCGTTCCGAAAAGAAGCTGGAACTTGCGACTGTCCAGCAGAAGCTTTCGGCGGCGCAGGGACCGGAATACTGGCGCAGTCTCGATGAACTCGCGGGTACGCCCGAGTTCGAGCAACTGTTGCACGAGGAGTTCCCTCGGCAGGCTTCCGAGTGGATTGGCGATGACGTTTCGCGGCGCGGCTTTCTGCAACTGATGAGCGCGTCCCTCGCTCTAGCGGGATTAAGTGGCTGCACGAAGATGCCGACGCAGAAGATTGTTCCCTACGTACGGCAACCGGAACAGTTGGTCCTCGGGCGTCCGCAATATTACGCGACGGCATTCACTCTCAATGGATGCGCCCTGCCGGTGCTCGCTCGCAGCAACGAAGGCCGGCCCACCAAGATCGAAGGCAATCCAGAGCATCCGGCGAGCCGCGGAGCAACGGACCTGTTCGCACAAGGCTCGCTGCTCGACTTGTACGACCCAAATCGCTCGCAGCATAACCAGTACCAGGGTGAGCCTCGTCCTTGGGACAGCTTCCTGAACTCTCTGGCAGGCCCGCTGACTTCGCAGCGAGCGAACGCCGGAGCGGGTTTGCGATTGCTGACGGGAACGGTGAACTCCCCGACTCTTGCGGCCCAGATCAAGACCTTGCAGCAACGGTTCCCGCAAATGAAGTGGCATCAGTGGGAGCCGGTCAATCGCGGCCAACAGTATGCGGGTGCGCAATTGGCTTTCGGAGAGCCGGTAGAGACGCGCTATCAGTTCGACAACGCTGATGTCGTTCTGTCGCTGGACGCGGACTTCCTCTATTCAGGTTTCCCGGGATTTGCGATGTACTCCTGGGATTGGTCGAATCGCCGTGATCCCAACCCGCAACACAATCCCAAAGGTTTGAATCGCACTTACGCTATCGAGGGTTCGCCGACGATCAGTGGATTCAAGGCTGATCATCGCCTGCCGGTAAAGCCGTCGGAAGTCGAGCTTTGTGCTCGGGCTTTGGCGAGTCGCCTCGGAGTTGGTGGCGGCGCGAATGTAAGCCCTGAAGTCGCCAAGTGGCTCGACGTCGTGGCAAAAGATCTGCAGGCGCATCGTGGCCGGGCGGTCGTGGTTGCAGGATTGAGCCAGCCTCCCGCGGTGCACGCTCTAGCTCACGCAATCAATGACGCGCTCGGTGCTGTGGGTTCGACGGTTGTTTATACCGATCCAATCGTCGCCGATACGTCTGACCAGTTCGCGTCCATCAAGCAGCTCGCTGCCGACATGAATTCCGGCAACGTGGACATGCTGGTGATCGCCGGTGCGAATCCGGTCTATGACGCTCCGGCTGACCTCGATTTCGCCGAAGCTCTCAAAAAAGTGCCGCTGTCGATTCACTGGGGTCAGCACCTCGACGAGACTGCCGTGAATTGCACTTGGCATCTCTCGGGCACGCACTACCTCGAAGAGTGGAGCGATGCTCGCGCGGTCACCGGACAGGTGACGATTGTGCAGCCGCTCATCGAACCGCTGTATGGCAGCCACAGCCTGCACGAACTTTTGGCGGTGCTGGCGGGTCAATCGGACCAGACCGGCTACGAGATTGTGCGCTCCTACTGGCAATCGCAATCGAAGGGCGCGGACTTCGAGCAGTTCTGGCGTCGTTCCGTGCACAACGGATTTGTGGAAGGAACGGAACTCCCGCCTAAGAACGTGAAGCCGAAGGCGCGTGATTTTCCGGCGACACAATTGAATCAGGCGCAAGGACTCGAAATGGTGTTCCGTCCCGATCCGAGCGTCTGGGATGGCCGTTTCGCCAACAATGGCTGGTTGCAGGAGCTTCCGAAGCCGCTGACGAAAGTGACGTGGGACAACCTGATCATGGTCAGTCCCAGGATGGCGCAGGCCATGGACTTCCCGGCGGACCAGAACGCCGCTGTGGCGGAAATCGAATATCGCGGACGCCGGATCAGAGGTCCGGTATGGGTGCAAGCCGGCCATCCGGATGACACGGTCACTGTGTTCCTCGGATACGGTCGCGAGCGCGCCGGCGAGTGGGGCAACACGATCGGTTTCAACGCTTACACGATCCGCTTCTCTGACGAGCCGTACTTGAGCCGCGGCGCGAAGATCGCGAACACAGGCGACCGCTACAAAGTTGCATCCACGCAGGGTTCTCAGTTGATCGGCGACAACAAGGCAATTCGTTCGGCGTCGGTCGACAAATATCGCGAGACGCCTGAGTTTGCGCACGAGCATGCCGAAGCGCCCGCAGCCGATGAAACGCTGTATCCCCAATATCCGTATCCGGCGGTTGAGACCGGTGAAAACGGTGCAGAGTCATACAAGTGGGGAATGAGCATCGATCTGAACCGCTGCACCGGTTGTAACGCCTGCATCGTCGCTTGCGTGGCGGAGAACAACACGCCCATCGTCGGCAAAGAACAGGTGCAGCGCGGACGCCACATGCACTGGCTCCGCGTGGACGGCTACTACCAGGGTGACGTAGCGAATCCGCGGATGTACTTCGAGCCGCTGCCTTGTCAGCAGTGCGAGACGGCGCCGTGCGAACTGGTCTGCCCGGTGGGAGCTACGGTTCACAGCAGCGAAGGCTTGAACGACATGGTTTATAACCGCTGCGTGGGAACGCGCTACTGCTCGAACAACTGTCCCTACAAGGTTCGGCGGTTCAACTTCCTGTTGTTCCAGGATTGGAACACGCCGCAGTACAAGCTGGTTCGCAATCCTGAAGTGAGTGTTCGCAGCCGCGGTGTGATGGAGAAGTGCACATACTGCATCCAGCGCATCACGAATGGACGAATCCTCGCCGAAGAAGAGAATCGGCGCGTGCGCGATGGCGAAATCCTTACCGCTTGCCAGCAGGTATGTCCGACGCAGGCGATTGTTTTCGGCGACATTAACGATCGCAATAGCAAGGTAGCGAAGCTGAAGGATGAACCGCGGAATTATGGCGTGTTGGAAGAACTGAACACGCGTCCACGCACCACTTACTTGGCAGCCGTTTTAAATCCCAATCCGGAAATTCCGGCGCCTCAACCGGAGCAGCATCTGGCATGAATGAGAAGCATCACGTAGATACAACAACGGTTCCGCCGCTCGTGCAGACTCCGGTCGTGGCACCCGGGCATACGTTCGACACCATCACGGACAAGATCAGTTCCATTGTCCTGACGGATCGGGTATCCCTCGGGTGGCTGGGACTGCTCGTAATTTCGGCCGGCGTTGCGGGCTTGCTGGCGCTTGCAGCAGGTTACCTGCTGTTTAAGGGCGTCGGGATCTGGGGCATCAACATCCCGGTTGGCTGGGGCTTCGCCATTGTCAACTTCGTGTGGTGGATCGGTATCGGCCACGCGGGCACGCTGATCTCGGCGATTCTGCTCCTGCTCAAGCAGTCGTGGCGTAACTCGATCAACCGTTTTGCCGAAGCGATGACGCTGTTCGCCGTGATGTGCGCCGGATTGTTCCCGGTGCTGCATACTGGCCGTCCATGGCTGGCGTATTGGTTGTTCCCGTATCCGAACACCATGTCGGTGTGGCCGCAGTTCCGCAGCCCGCTGGTATGGGACGTGTTCGCGGTATCGACATACTTCACGATTTCGTTAGTGTTCTGGTACACGGGTCTCGTTCCCGACCTGGCAACGTTGCGCGACAGCGCCAAGAACAAAGTCGCGCGCTTTATATACGGGACATTCGCGCTGGGATGGCGGGGTTCCGCCCGCCACTGGGCGCGTTATGAGATGGCGTACCTGCTTCTAGCGGGACTTTCGACGCCCCTCGTGCTCTCCGTTCACACGGTGGTGTCTTTCGATTTCGCGGTGGGTATTGTCCCCGGATGGCACACAACGATCTTCCCGCCCTATTTCGTAGCCGGTGCAATTTACTCCGGGTTTGCCATGGTCCTCATCCTGGCGATCCCGATTCGTGCCGCGTACAACCTGAAGGATTTCATCACCGATCGGCACCTCGATAACTGCGCCAAGTTCATGCTCGCAACCGGGCTGATCGTGGCCTACGGCTACATCATCGAGTTCTTCGTTAACTGGTATAGCGGCAATCCCTACGAGTGGAACATGGTGATGAACCGTGTGCACGGCATTTATGCTCCGTTCTACTTCTCGCTGATTGCCATCAATATCGTATTCGTGAACATCCTGTGGTTCCCCAAGATTCGGCGCAGTCCCATCGCGCTGTTCTTCGTTTCAGTGGTCATCCTGCTTGCGATGTGGCTCGAGCGTTTCGTGATTGTGGTCATCAGTCTGCAAAAAGACTTCCTGGTATCGAGTTGGGGCCAGTACATCCCCACCAGGTGGGACTGGGCCACATACATCGGAACGCTTGGGTTCTTCTTCGCGGCGTTCCTGCTGTTCATTCGTGTGTTGCCGATGATTTCAATTTTTGAAATGCGCGACCTGCTTCCGGCTTCCAAGCCGCATGAGGTGGAGGTGCACTCGTGAGTCAGGGAGAGCGGGTGTTAGCTCCGGTTTACGGTCTGATGGCTGAGTTTGAAACTCCGACCGAAGTTTTGGTTGCGGCAAAGAAAGCCTTTGCCGAAGGCTATCGCAATATGGACGCCTATTCTCCGCAGCCAGTACATGGATTGGCGGAAGCGATCGGCTTCAGGAAGAATCGCGTCGCTCTCATCTGCCTCATTGGCGCGATCCTTGGAGGCGCAACCGGCTATGTGCTTCAGGCGTGGATCAACCTGAGCGCGTACCCATTGAACATCGCCGGACGGCCTTTGCACTCTTGGCCATCTTTCATCATCGTCACTTTCGAAATGACGATTCTGTTCGGCGGCTTGGCGGCGGCGCTTGGCATGTTTGCGATGAACGGACTGCCCATGCCGTACCACCCGGTGTTCAATGTTCCGCAGTTTGCGTCCGTTTCGCGTGATCGCTTCTTCTTGTGCATTGAGTCGGTCGATCCCAAATTCGATATGACGCGTACTCGTTCGTTTCTCGAAAGTTTGGCGCCTACCTCGGTCGCGGAGGTGCCTTATTAGGATGCGGCCCACAACTAAGAATCTGGCGCTGGCAGTCGGCACGATCCTGCTGACCGGTGTCCTGACGGCTTGCGGAATACGTCTCGACATGCACGTGCAGCCCAAGCTGAAGCCTCTGCGGGAGAGCGATTTCTTCGGCGACGGACGCGGTTCACGTCCACTGCCGGCAGGCACCGTCGCGCGCGGAGAATTGCAAGAGGACGCCTACTTCTATACCGGAAAGGTGAATGGCGCTCCCGGAGACGTGATGCCGTTTCCCGTCACCAAAGAAGTGCTCGAGCGCGGACGGCAACGGTTCAACATTTATTGCAGCCCGTGTCACTCGGAAGTTGGCAACGGCAATGGAATGATCGTGCAACGCGGATATCAGCGGCCTCCCTCGTACACCGACCCCAGGCTGCTCAGTTCGCCGATCGGGCATTTCTACGACGTCATTACCCACGGCTACGGCCGCATGCCGGATTACGCAGCCCAGGTTGCGCCGGTGGATCGCTGGAATATCGCTGCTTACATTCGTGTGCTGCAACTGAGTCAGAACGCCCCTGCAACCATGGTTCCGGCAGGCACGCAGATGCAGGGACAGGTTGAGGTCCAGAGCAATCCCGGCGAAAAGCGCTCAAACACGGAGAGGAAATAGACAGTGCATAACGGCTACAAAGTTGATCTGGATCGGCTGAATGTCAGCGCTCCTCCCGTGTTGAAGCGGTACCAGGGCATCGCGATGGTGGTGGCTGCTTTGGGCGTTATCGGCACGATCATCGGATTCATCTCCAACTCCACGCAGGCTTTCCATTCGTTTTTGATTGGCTTCATGCTGTGCATGGGCCTGACGCTCGGGCCACTGGGATTTATCTTCGTCTGGTATTGCACCGGCGGACGCTGGGGTTACCCAATGCGTCGCATCTGGGAAGCGGCGAATCGCAACATCTGGTATTGCGTGATCCTGTTCGTTGGGATCGTGATCGGATGGAAGCAGATTTTCCCATGGGCGCATCCTGAGAACTATCACGAGAATGCGAACGTCACGCGGTTGATCCACAGCTACCTGAACTTCAACTTCTTCCTGGGCCGCGGGATCATCTACTTCCTCTGTTTCATCGTGCTGATCTACCTGTCGAACCACTGGTCATCGATTCAGGACAGGCCGCACACATTTTCATTGAACCGCCGCTTGAACACGCTCGGCGGCGTCGGCATCGTCGTTTATTTCTTCGCCATGAGCTTTGCCGCCATGGACTGGATGATGTCTCTCCGTCCAGCATGGCCTTCGACGATCTATGCGATGAACATAATCGTTACCCAGGGAATTCTGGCGCTGGGGCTTGGCATTGTCGTCGGCACTGTTCTCGTAAATTACGAGCCCATGAATACCTTCATGGACAAGATCGTGTTTCACGACAATGGCAAGCTGTTCCTGGCGTTCACGATGCTGTGGGCCTACACGGCGTTCTCGCAGTGGCTGATCATCTGGTCCGGCAATCTTCCGGAAGAAATTGTTTTCTATCTCGATCGCCTGCGCGGCGGATGGCAATACGCCTCTCTCTTTTTGGCGGTATTCCACTTCTGCATTCCGTTCGCGATGTTGCTTTCGGCGAGCCTGAAGAAGAATCCTTCGCAGCTTGTCTGGGTGGCAGTCTGGCAAATGGTGATGTGCTGGTGGGACTACTTCTGGAACATCGAGGGCGCTTACAAGCCTGCGAACTTTTCTTTGAGCTGGATGGACGTTGTGATTCCAGTGGGGATGGTCGGCATCTGGGCAGCGTTGTTCTTGCGCAACCTGATGGCGCGTCCGCTGCTGCCTTTGTACGACCCGCATCTGCTCCAGATGGTGGAGGCCGAACATGAGTAAGCATCATCACGACGAAGGCGAACTGCACTTCGAACAAATTCAGCACCACGGTGTCGGGTACGAGGATCGCGATCTCGGGGCGCGCGGCATCATCGTCTTCCTCATCGTTCTTTGTGTCGCCGGATTCTTGATTTGCTTGATGGTTTGGGGCTATTTCGACTATCACGCCCGGCAACTCAGGGCGGTACAGCCGGTTACGGGACCGCAAATGGTAGTCGGCGTTCCCCCCGGGGCAAATCCCGCGCCGGAAAAACGTTTTCCGCAACCGGTACTGCAAACGGACGAAGCGCGTGACATGTTCCAGTACCGGCAAGTCGAGAAAACTCAATTGTCCACGTACGGTTATGTGGATCAGAAGCAAGGTGTAGTTCACATCCCGATCGATCAGGCGATTGAACAAGTAGCGAAACAGGGACTGCCCACGCGTCAGCTGCCCAATTTGCCTGAGGCCGCGGATTTTGGTTCCGGCCACGACACGGTTGCAGGCGCAGGTGGCGGCGTTCGCCCCCGGAACAACTAAGAGCTAGGAAGTGAGCAGCAGAAAGGAACTGCAGTGACAGGCAACATCAATCTGCGTCGGATTGCGGCAACGGTTTTCTTAACCGCGAGTCTCGGCGCGTCGGCGCTGGCCCAGGGCGTGTTCACCGGTCCACGGGGAACCACCAATCCGCCTTCCGACGTTCTCAAGAAAGTTGGAATCGAGCAGCGCTTGAATCAGCAGATTCCCTTGGATTTGAAATTCCGCGACGAGAGCGGCCGCGAAGTAAAACTCGCCGATTACTTCGGCAAGCGGCCGGTCGTGCTGAGCATGGTCTATTACGAGTGCCCGATGCTCTGCGGCGAAGTTTTGAATGGCGAAGCCAGTGTCTTTTCGGCCTTGAAATTCGACATCGGCAAGGAATACGAGGTCGTTACCGTGAGCTTCGATCCCACCGAGACTCCCGACCTGGCGCGCGCCAAGAAGCGCAACTTTGTTGAGCGCTATGGACGCCCCGGTGGAGACGCGGGCTGGCACTTCCTCACCGGCGATCAAGCTTCCATCGATGCCCTTACCAAGGCTGTCGGTTTCAACTACGCATGGGACCGCGACACCAAACAGTTCGCCCACGCCGCCGCGATCATGGTGGTCACGCCCGATGGACGGTTGGCGCAGTATTTCTATGGTGTCGACTACTCGCCGAAGGATCTGCGCTTCGGGCTGGTCCAGGCGTCACAGAACAAAATTGGCAACGTTGTTGACCAGGTGCTGCTGTATTGCTATCACTACGATCCCCGCACCGGTAAGTACGGCCCCGTAATCTCGCGCGCTCTTCAGGTTGGCGGCGGGTTGACGATCCTGATCCTCGGAGGATTCCTCATCATCATGTTCCGCTTGGAACCCCAGAAGAACCGCGACGCTCGTGGCCACGGAGGAAACGCCTAAATGTGGAATAACATTCCTCTTTGGCCGGCCCGGGCGTCTTCTTTCGCGAACAACGTCGACCTGCTCTATATCTTTCTTATTGCCGTCACCGGGTTCTTCACTCTCCTGGTATTCGTGCTGGTTGCGCTGTTCGCCGTGAAGTACCGCCAGAGGGCAGACCGTAAGGCCCATCAGATTGAGGGTTCCTATGCGTTGGAAGCAACCTGGACACTGATCCCCTTCGGCCTCTTCATGATCATGTTCGTGTGGGGAGCCGCGATTTACATGGGCGAAGCGCAGCCGCCACGCGATGCGATGGAAATCTTCGTCGTCGGCAAGCAATGGATGTGGAAGCTTCAGCATCCCGAGGGCATTCGCGAGATCAACCAGTTGCACGTGCCGGTGGGACGCGATGTTCGCCTCACCATGATTTCCCAGGACGTGATCCACAGTTTCTATGTGCCGGCTTTTCGTATCAAGCAGGACGTTCTACCCGGCCGCTACACCACTCTGTGGTTCCATGCCGTAAAGACGGGACACTTCCACCTTTTCTGCGCTGAATACTGTGGAACCCAGCACTCCGGCATGATCGGCGAAGTTGTCGTGATGGAACCCGACGAGTACGCCGCGTGGCTGGCCTCCGGCCCGAGTGAAGGGTCCATGTCAGCCGGTGGCCAGAAAGTATTCAACGAGCTGGGATGTGCTACCTGCCACCGCGCCGACACGCAGGGCCGTGGTCCTGATCTCGCCGGCTTGTACGGCAAGACGGTGATGCTCGACAACGGCGGCACGGTCGTCGCCGATGACAACTACCTGCGTGAATCGATTTTGAATCCGGGCTCGAAGGTCGTTTCTGGCTTCCGTCCCATCATGCCGACGTTCAGCGGGATTGTGAGCGAAGATCAGCTCCTCTCCCTCATTACTTACATTAAGTCGTTATCGCAACCGCAGCCAGGAACGTCCATCCCCGTGAAGTCGGACTCGGGTAGGGCAGCCAGCGCTACGGATACGAAGGTGCAGTAATCATGGCTTCAACGGTTCTACCCATCGAGCGCGAGAATTACCTGAACGCGAACTACGGCATCAAGTCGTGGCTGCTTACCACGGATCATAAGCGCATTGCGATTCTTTACCTGATCTCGATTACTGCGATGTTCTTTATCGGTGGCTTCTTTGCCACCATGATCCGTCTTGAGCTGCTTACCCCGGCTGGGGACCTGATGACGGCGGACACCTATAACAAGATGTTTACGATGCACGGCATCGTGATGGTGTTCTTCTTCCTGATCCCGTCGATTCCGGCCACGTTGGGCAACTTCCTGATCCCGATGATGATCGGGGCGAAGGACCTGGCGTTCCCGCGCATCAACCTGCTGAGCTGGTACATCTACATCGTTTCTGCCGCCATGATGATTTATGTCATCCTCACCGGCGGCGTCGACACCGGCTGGACTTTCTACACGCCGTTCAGCACAACGTACTCGAACACTGGTGTACTGCTGGCAGGCATCGCGGTCTTCATCAACGGGTTCTCCTCGATTCTTACCGGCCTGAACTTTATCGTTACTTTGCATCGCATGCGAGCGCCGGGAATGACCTGGAGCCGGCTTCCGCTGTTCTGCTGGAGCCACTACGCGACATCGGTGATTCAGGTCCTGGGTACCCCGGTGGTCGCCATCACGCTTGCTCTGGTGGCGATTGAACGCCTCTGGCACATCGGCATTTTCGACCCGAAGGTTGGCGGCGATCCGGTGCTCTTCCAGCACATGTTCTGGTTCTACTCGCATCCGGCCGTCTACATCATGATTCTTCCGAGTATGGCGGTGATGTCGGAAGTCATCACCTGCTTCTCGCGGAAGCGGATCTTCGGATACAACTTTGTGGCGCTTGCCTCGATCGGCATCGCGGTCCTCGGATTCCTGGTCTGGGCTCACCACATGTTCGTCGCCGGCATATCGGCGTACGCCGCGTTAGTGTTCTCGTTGCTCAGTTACTTCGTCGCGGTTCCATCGGCCATCAAGGTCTTCAACTGGACCGCCACCATGTACAAGGGCAACATTTCTCTACAGACGCCGATGCTCTATGCACTCGGCTTCATCGGCCTGTTCACTGTGGGTGGCATGACGGGATTGTTCCTGGCTTGCCTGGGTATCGATCCGCACGTGACCGACACATATTTCGTCGTCGCTCACTTCCACTTCATCATGGTGGGCGGCGCAGTCATGGCGTATATGGCCGGAATCCATTTCTGGTGGCCCAAAATGACCGGGCGAATGTATCCGGACTCCTGGGGCAAGCTTGCCGCCGGACTGGTATTCATTGGGTTCAACCTCACGTTCCTGCCGCAGTTTGTTGTCGGATATCTGGGAATGCCGCGGCGCTATCACGCCTACGCACCGGAGTTCCAGGTGCTGAACGTTCTTTCGACGGCGGGCGCGTCGATTCTTGCGGTCGGATACCTGTTGCCCCTGATCTATCTGCTCTGGTCGCTGCGTTACGGGCGAGTAGCCGGCGACAACCCGTGGGCAGCACAAGGTCTCGAATGGAAGACCGCTTCTCCGCCACCGACGTTCAATTTTGAGGAGACTCCCGTCGTGACTTGGGAAGCTTACGACTACGAAGACATGCCGAAGGAGGTTCCCGTTGTCGGCTAGCACTACAGAAGCGGTAGCCCAACATTCACTGCGGCATCACTTTGCCACGATGGAGCAGCAGCGTCAGTCTTCGACGCTGGGCATGTGGATCTTTCTGGTCACCGAAATCATGTTCTTCGGCGGCCTGTTCACGGCATATCTGGTTTACCGTCTCGCGCACCCGGACGTATGGGAATACGCCAGCCGCCACGAGATGGAGTTCTGGCTCGGAACCATCAATACCACCATCCTGCTTTGCAGTTCTTTAACGGTGGCGTTATCGGTCCATGCCATCCAGTTGGGACGCCGGAAGCTTTGCGCCATTTTGCTCTTCCTTACCGTCTTGATGGGGTTTGGCTTCCTGGGAATCAAGGCTGTCGAATATCACAAGCATTATGTGGATGGCTCGGTCCCCGGCCCGTTCTGGCATTTGCAGATCGAGGGCGCTGATGGCACGACATATCCCGCGCCGAATGAGTATCAGTTGTTCTTCTATCTGTACTTCGTGATGACCGGCTTACACGCATTGCACGTCACGATCGGTGTGGTGATGTTGGCCATCATCGGGATTTGGGCGTGGCAGGGTAAATATACGTCGGAGTATCACAACCCAGTCCATATCGCCGGACTGTACTGGCACTTCGTAGATCTGGTTTGGATATTCCTCTTTCCGCTTTTGTACCTGATCGCCGGAAAGTGAGCTGAGGATAAGAATGTCGGAACACGTACTGCCTAGCAGAACTTACTGGATCGTCTGGATCGGTCTCATGTTCCTGATGGTCATCACCGTCGTACTGTCTCGCGTGCCCATGCCGGGTCCCTTGAATACGCTGATTGCTCTGGCAATTGCCGCCTGCAAGGCTACACTGGTTCTCATGTTTTTCATGCACCTGAAGTTCGAGAACTACGTGATCAGCGCAGTCGTTTTCGTCGCTGGCCTGTTCTGGCTGCTCATTTTCTTTGGCTTGACGTTGACCGACTATCTTTCCCGCGCCGGCCTGGGCGTCGCCGGCCACTAGATATTTCTTTGCCCCGAGAACGCGCAGCTTGGCTGCGCGTTTTTTCTTGGGCCTCAAAGCGCTCCGTGCTGTGCGCGGATATCATTACTGTAGCCATAATCGCAGCCGGAACATTGGCTGCGAGTTGCGCAGGCAATGAACGAGTATTCCGGTTACCGCCAAGACGATGGATGCGAGCGCGTTGAACGGATCAAGAGCGCGCTTCAGGCAGCTCAACTCGACGCCGTCATTGCCACCCTTCCCAGCAATGTGCTGATGCTCTCCGGCTATTGGCCCGTGATCGGCACTGCGGTGGCGATTGTCAGCAAAGAAGGTGAGGTTGCGGTTCTCGCGCCTGAAGATGAGTTGAGATTCGCCGAGCACAGTTGGGCGAATCGGGTGCGAACGTTCAAGCCGGGTTCGCTCGACAAGATCACCACTCCGAACCTTGCCGTTACCGATTCACTGCGCCAACTCGTCCACGACATGGGATTACACTGCTCTAGGATCGGCTACGAGTACGGCGCAGCATCAGAACCCGCGACCTACGCGGGCATGTTCCTGTATTCGTATTCCTTGGTGGACGCATTGCGTGTCGCCGCTCCGTCTGCGCCTCTGGCTCCGGCTGGCGAACTGTTGGCGCGACTGTCCGCCGTAAAGACTTCCGCGGAGGTGACATCGATCCGGCTTTCCTGCGAAGTGGCGAAACAGGCGTTCGAGGGAGCCGCGTCGCAGGTCCGCGCAGGGAGCGTCGAGAGCCTGGTTGCGGCGGCGTATCGCTCAGGCTTCAGTGTTTATGGCATGAATCATCCGAATGTGCTTCGCGCCGACGGATTCGCCTGGTGCATGTCAGGGCCGAACTCAGCCAATGCCAAAGCTGCTTTTGCCCATTCCAGCGGTCGCAAGTTGCAGGAAGGCGATATGGTCCTGGTTCACGCCAACTCCTACGCTGATGGCTATTGGACAGACATCACTCGCACACAGGTTCTCGGCGAACCCGATGAAAAGCAGCGACGAATCTTCAACGCCATCGCAGAAGCCCGCTGGGCAGCGTTTGCGAAGATTCAGCCCGGCGCTGCGGCAGCCGACGTGGACCGCGCCGCTCGCGAGGTGATCCATAAGCACGGTTTCGGCGAGCATTTCCCCCACAGCACAGGACACGGCATCGGCTTCGCTGCGATTTCCGCCAATGCTCTCCCCCAGGTCCATCCTCAATCGAATGAGGTACTTGAGACCGGTATGGCTTTCAACATCGAACCTGCGGTCTACATCGATGGCTACGGCGGCGCGCGCCATTGCGATATGGTGGCTGTTACTGAACGTGGCATGGAATTGCTGACCGATTTCCAGCCGATTATCCCTTAGTCCTTCAGAATTACGTGCAAACACGCAGCGAATTATGTGCAACACCGAAAGGCGAATTGCATCTATACTATTGGTGTAGCGAAAGTTCGTCCGCGATTTTGATGTGGCATCGGAATACCTGCCGTTTCCCACTTCACAGTAGCACTCGATCTTCTCAGCACAATTCAATCAAGGAAAAGAGTTTTAGCAACAATGGAACAAGGAACAGTGAAGTGGTTTAACGACGCCAAGGGTTTTGGTTTTATCACGCGGCAGAGCGGCGAAGATGTCTTCGTGCACTTTTCGGCTATCCAGTCGAATGGTTTCCGCAGCTTGCAGGAAGGCCAGACCGTGCAGTTCAACGTGACCAAAGGCCCCAAGGGCTGGCAGGCAGAGAACGTTACGGTTGTCTAGTTAGACCCCGTGAATTCGATAAGGCCGGAGCAGCAGCTCCGGCCTTTAGTTTTTCTATGAACTTCTTTGGGTCCACACTACTTCAACCAGTCGCCATTTCGCGGATATCTGAATATCTGGTTGTCTGATGACCGGTATTCAGTTACTCAGATATTCAGATAACCAGATCATCTGATTGTCAGATCCCTCCAACTTTCAGCAATTGCCCATAATTGTGAATCCCTGATTTCTCAAGTTCATGCAGCAGCTTTTGCCAAAGTCGCGCCGTGACGAACGCGTCGTCGAGCGCGTGGTGCGCCTCGCTGACCTCAATCCCATAAACTCTCGCCAGCGTCGCAAGATCCACATTCTCTAGTTTGTGAAACTGGTCTTCGCTATAGCGCTGTTGTTGCACGATCCAACGATGAACCCGCGCCGTGCAGATCGCCGGATTTGGTAGTTCCTCTCCGCTCTGCGCCAGTTCCTTACGTAGTACCTTCATATCGATGGCGGCGAAGTGCCCCACCAGCAGAGAGTTCTGCGCAAATTCCCTGAATTCCTGCAAAACATTCTTAGGCGATTGGCCCTGTTCTACGTCAGTCGGCCTGAGCTTGTGTATCAGGACCCCTTCTTCCGGAACCTCAACGCCGGGGTTCACCACTCGATAGAACTGCTCCCCGATCAGAATTCGTGCGCCATTCATCGCGATTGCGCCCAGTGATAACAGCCGATTCGTTCGCGCATCCAGCGATGTGAGTTCGGTATCGAGAACTACAAATCGGACTTCCGCTAGCGGGGTGTCTTTTGGAATCAGCGAGAGTCGCGACTCACGTTGGAACCAGCGTAACCTCATTAGCGGCCCATCTGCTGCCACACCGCGGTTCGGAATCGTTGGTCGATGAACGACTGCACCCGCCCGATGGTCTGAAATGTTTCTTTCAGCATTGTCTTCTGCAGATGCGTGAGTCTTTCTGGTTTGATGTAGTTTGTCAGAGGCTGCCCGGTGCGTGCGCGCTGTAACTGCTGTTCGAGTCGCAGCAGCATCAGGAACTCATACGCTTGCAGCAGGTCGCGCAGCAGATCTTCGTCAAGATAATTCGTCGGCTGCAGCGCAGTAAGCCGATCCAGTGTATTGGTGGCCTGAATATCGTTGTCGAGTGCAAACAGTCTCGCTGCATTCACGATCGGCCCCGTGCCCAGCATCTTGATGTCGAGCTCTTCCTTATGTTCGCCATCGCGCTCCACAACGAAGGTGCGGAAGAACCCAAGCGGCGGCTTGTGCTCGATCGTAATGCTGGCCAGGATCGACTTGAAGAACCCCGCATTCTTCAACAATTCGCGCGTGTGCGTGGCGAGAGTGTCAAACAGGAAAGCGTCGCCTGCAACCGGACGCATATCGAACAGGATCAGTGCGTCTTCCGTTGCATGCAACTCTGCATCGGCGATCCAACGTGCAAAGCTCTCCTGCCACGCCCGCAGAGGCATACGAAAGTTCGGATTTGTTGCCATGTACCCGCCCGGGCAAAGCGGATATCCGCATTGATCGAGAGCATCGCGAACAAACGCGGTCAGCCGCTCAAAATAGAGTTCGGCCTCCGCATCTGCCTCGTCGCTGTAGATCAACGCATTGTCCTGGTCGGTCTTGAACGTCTGCTCGCGCCGTCCTTCACTTCCCAGTACCACCCAGCAATAGGGGACCAGCGGCGGTCCCAGCTTCGAGTGTGCAATTTCGAATATTTTGGCGATCAAGCGATCGTTGATCTCGGCAACGACTCTTGTGATGTGACTTGCCTTTGCCCCTTCGCGTAACAGCAGCGGCAGCAGATCTACAATTCGCTTCTGTGCCTGGCCGAGGTCCACGACTTCGCGTTGCTGCTCGATGTGCCGCGCAACGCTCAATGGCGATTTTCCCTGCAACAGCGTGAGGTCCTGCGTCGTCAGCACCGACTTCGGCAGTCCCCCATCGGTTACCAGCACATGCTGGATATCGTGCGTCAGCATCGCCAGTAGTGCCTGGAAGACCAGGGCCGATTGTTCCACTGAAATCACCGGCGAACTCATAATGTCGGATACCAGAGAGTCCAGCGACAGCCCCTGGGCCACGACCTTGGTCGTGAAGTCACGATCAGTGACAATTCCTTGCGCGCGGCCTGTGTGCTCCAACACGACGACACACGTGGCCTGCGACTTGGCTACCACTTCCGCGGCCTCTCGCACGGTGGTGTGCTCAAGGCAGGTGATCACCGCCTTGCACGCCACGTCGCTCACCTTCAGCGAATACAGCAGCCGTTCCGCGTCGCCCATCAGGTGCGTCTGCGAACGCAGTTCGTTCAGGCTGCGGTCCATGTATCGCCGGACAGAAGTCCTCACCAGGTAGTCGGCAAACTCCGAGTGCTGCGCCATCAAGCGCTGCACTTCGGCTGCCGGAATCGCATAGCAAAGCGTATCCTCCATTGCGCTCACATCCAGCCGTGCCACGTCGCCGCCCATCAGCGAGAGGACGCCGAAGATTTCGCCCTCGCTGCGCATGTCGAGGATGAGTTCCTTTCCAGCCCGGGTTCGTAACGCCAGCTTTACGCCGCCCTTTTGTACCACGTAGAGAGAATCTGCGGCTCGCATGCCGGCGCTCAGGATTGTGGTGTCTTTCGGAAAGTACTCGAGCGTCATGTTCTTTGAGAGCTTTGCCAGCTCGGTAAGAGGTAGAAACTGAAATGGCGGAATCGCCTTCAGAAAATTGACGACACTTTCGGTAACAATGGAGGCAGAGCTGCCCACGTGTGGATCCCCTGTGGCGGCGGATTTTAGCACGCATCTGCTGGAGGATTCAGTGCGGTACCTTCGGCTAGTTCCAGGTCGAGTAGAATGTCCAAGACAGAGGAACTATGGCCGAATCGAATCAGGAACGCCAAGCAACTGCCGCCCAGGATGTAGAGGAAGCCCGTCGCCTGCTCGACTCGTTGCGGCAGGAATTAGATGAGCATCCCAAACTGGAAGAAGCGATCGTCAAGCTGGAACTGGCGCTCGAAAAACTGACGCTCAACAGCGGTGGAATGCTCTGAGATTTAGTGTTGCCGCAGGGCATCCTCTACGGTGGCGATGTCCACCAGTCCGTAGCAGCCGTAGATCGCCGGCAGAACTTTCTCCGCCGGATACTTCTTCCGCAGTTCGGCGACTTTGATCGTCCCGGCACGATACGCCGGCAGGTACATCCGGCCTAACAGCGGATGCCGGCCCCATGCGCCCGACAACTTATCGGCACGTTCCCCGCTCACCAGGAAATCGCGCCGCAACGTCTCCGCCACTTCTTTCTGCTGGCGGCCTTGGCCCCAAGTCATGTACGACGATTGGTTTTTCGCGTCATCCTGCAATAACGCCAGCAGCACGCCTATCTGCAGATCTTCGTCAGGCAACTGCTCGATATCGGTGACCCCGTACGCCATCAGGATTGCATTGTTCGCCAGTCCCTCCGAGAGCGTCGCCATGCGCGTGTTCATCGTCAGCACCGTTGCCTCGAACCCCGCCAACCCGCGGATATATAAATTCTGCAGGTACGCGAACGTCGTCACGTGTCCGGGTACAACCTCATGGCTCACCAACTGCTCGAATTCCGGAACGGAAATCGAGAGCGAAGCGTTGATCTCATATGTGGCTTCGTATTTCGGACTGCGATCGGCATTGCGTGCGCGGCCGACATAGTTCATCGATCCTGAAAACCATGCATCCTTGATCGGCAAGAATTCGATGTTCGCTCGTGGCACCGTTGCCAATTCTTTGGGAAGATACGGAACCAGATTCTCTACGCTGAGTTGGTCGTATCGCGCGATATACGCGGCGCCGAGCGTCTTCACCGATGCCATCGGAATCATCCGCTCCTTGCGCCATGCATCCACGGCAAGCAGCAGGGAAGACGAATCGGAGGACTTGTATCCGGCACGGCCGAGCAATTCCTGGACCCGGTTGCGTTTTGCCACAGGTTGAGACGGTTCCGGCGCTTTGGCCGTCGACGCCCGTACGCAGCGTTCGTACGGGACAGGATCTCCCTTGGCGATGATCTCCATCGCAAGATCCCACATTACCCCGAGCGAGTCGGCAAGGCCGGTGAGATATGCTCCGCGCAGGCCGCCGATTTTGTTCGCTTGAGTGTGTACCCCGGCGATTGCCTTCTGGATGTCAACCTGACGCAAATACGCGTCGATGACCGCACGGTCGGCATTCTTTGCCGCCGCGCCGCCCATCTCACGCACTTTGGCCGCCGTAGGATGTGTGTACGCAGCCGGCAGCGGTTCGTCCGCAAACCACGAGTCGGCGATAAACCGGCCTGTCCCCGATGGGCACATTACGTCGCCGCCCCAAAGCGTGTCGATTCCCAATACTGAATCCGCTACGTAGCGTCCTATTTCGTCCATTGCAACTCCTTCTTTCTCCGCACCGAACCGAACCAGATGTACAGACACAAGCCGATGAACATGATCGCAGAAACAGTCTGCGACACTGGTTCATTCTCGTAGAACGGCAGATGCACCCAGCTCTCCTTGAAACTCGGGATCAGGCGCAGTGCCGCTCCGAACACGCCGCCAAGTGCCCCGCCCGCCATCAAGCCTGAGGCGATAATCACTCCGCGTTCGCGAATCGAGCGGCCTGCTTCGCCTTGGGTCTTTTCCGCTTTCTTGTTCAGAAAATGCGAGAGGAAACCGCCGACAAGCGCCGGTGTATTTAACTCCAGCGGTAGATACATTCCCAGGGCAAAGATCAGCGACGGCTGCCCCAACATCTCCAGGATCACGGCGATCATGGCGCCGGCACCAAACAACAGGTAGGCGACCGGCTGGTGGCTCATGAATCCTTCAACCAGTGCCTTCATGATCGATGCTTGCGGCGAGGGGAGAACCGGGTTTGCGTTTCCGGCAACCGCTTCGCCGAACTGGAATGTCCTGGCCAGCATGACAATTGTCAGGCCGCTCGCGACCGCTGCGGCAATCACTCCGACAAATTTGATCTTCTCCTGCGCCGCCGGGGTTGAGCCAAGCCAATAGCCGGTTTTCAAGTCGGTGATCGTTTGTCCGGAAACCGACAGCGCGGTGCAGACCATGCCGGCGATCGCCATCACGAAGAACATCCCCGTGGTACCCGACACGCCGAAGCGCAGCAGCACGATCGAAGAAATAATGATCGTTAGCATCGTCATGCCGGAAACCGGGTTGCGCGCCGTGGTTGCAATCGCATTGGCGGCCACCGAGGTAAAAAAGAAAGAGAACACCACCGCCAGAACCGTCCCGATTGCAACGATCGACCATGTTACTGTCAGGTGTCCGAGGAAAACGGCAACGCCAAGCGTGCTAACAATGACTCCCAGCAAAATGGCGATCATCGGCACGTCGCGGTCCGTACGTTGCTGCGTCGGAGCCTCGCCCTTACGGAAGACTTTCAGTGCAATCCCGAACGATCCAGCGACGACCTTCAGCGATTTGATTATCCCGAAAATTCCCGCCGTTGCAATGGCGCCGACGCCGATGAACCGCACGTAGTCGCGATAGATCTGGACCGCCGCCATCTTGGAGATCGGAACGGTCGCGGGATAGATGGCGAAATCAATATGATTGCCCACAAACCAAATCAGAGGAACCAGTACGAAGTTCGACAAAACGCCGCCCGCGCAGAGAATCATGGAACTTCGTAGTCCCATGACGTAACCAAGCCCGAGAATGAAGCCGATGGCGTCAAACTTGAAAACCATCCGCGCCTTTTCATCCAGCATTTTCATGACAGGCACGAACTGGAAATTCAGATACTCCTTCCATACCTGGAATGTCGTCACAAAAAAGTCGTAGATGCCGGCGATGGCAGTGGCCTGCAACAATAATCTCGCCTGCGATCCGCCCTTCTCGCCGGTCACCAGTACTTCCGTGATGGCCGTTGCCTCCGGATACGGCAACTTTCCGTGCATGTCGCGAACGAAGTAGCGCCGTAACGGGATCAGAAATAGCACTCCCAAACATCCTCCGGCAACGCAGATGAAGATCGTTTGCACCGGGTGCGGATTCAGTTGAAGGATATACAGTGCCGGGAGAGTAAAAATGGCGCCCGCAACCACCGATCCGGCTGAGCCGCCGATGCCGGTAATGATCACATTTTCCAGAAGCGATGAGCGACGCTTGTAGACCCGGGCCAATCCGATGGCGAGGATAGAAATCGGTATGGCCGCTTCCATAACCTGTCCCACCTTCAGGCCGGAATAGGCGGAGGCGATGCTGAAGATGACACACAGAAATGTGCCCCACCAGATGGAACGCGCGGTCAGTTCGGGAGGCCGTACCTCAGCCGGCACCAGGGGGCAATAGGCTTCGTTTTCCTTCAACGGTTGATAGGCGTTAAGAGGGAGGGATTTAGTTTCGGTTTCAACGGCCACGCGGGCCTCCTAGGGGGCTGAAAAGCAGGCCGATTCTATGCATTCCGGCGGATTTTACCTGTGACGCCAGTCACTAACCGTCATCCGCCGACACCCAACCGGCATTCGCCGAATCGCCCACGACTTCAGACAGGGGGGCCGGTAATCTCGCAACTGTTAGTACGAAGGAGATTTCAGATGTATCCGAAGCTGCAAGCCGCCATTATCGACATCCTCGCCGGAACCATCCTCGTCATGCTCGGGTTCGCCGGTCTCCTTGTTAGACTTGGTGTCCTCGACTTCAGCCAGGTCCCGCAATGGACAGCCATCGAGCATTGGTGGCCTCTGCTGTTGATTATCGTCGGACTGGCGACCTGGTTGGCCGAACCGCATCCCGTGCCGGCCCGGGAGGAGGCGCGGGGTTCGGTGGAGATTCGCTATGGCAAATGAACGTGGTTATAACCCGGGATTGATTATGGGAGTTCTGGCCATCGCGATCGGTGGCCTGTTCCTGCTCGACAATTCCGGATTCATTCACATCGGTAACCTCTGGCGATTCTGGCCGGTGATTCTCATCGTGCTGGGCCTCAACGGGTTGTTGCAGCAGGATACTCGTTGCGGCCGCGGCGTCGTCGGCAGCGGAATCACCCTGATCTGGGGAGTCCTGCTGTTAGCCGCGAGTTTTGGCTACATTAACTGGGCCCACATGTGGCCCTGGTTCCTCATCGGACTGGGTCTGCTTCTGATTTGGGAAACGTACCGGAAGAAATCAAATGTGGCGACAATTTCCTCTGGCGTGCTTCATCCGGATGCCGTCTTCTCTTCGATTGAGAAGACCATTACCGACCAGGACTTTGCCAGAGGTTCGGCTTCCGCCATTTTCGGCAGCGTGGAATTGGATTTTATTCAGGCAAATATGACAGGCGATTCGGCGGTACTCGAGGTGAATGCCGTGTTCGGCTCCATAGAGGTTCGAGTTCCCTTGAATTGGAATGTCATTATCGAGGCCGGCGCCATTTTTGGCGCTTGTGAAAATCGCACCCGTGCGCCTATCGCCGGCGGGGCTCCGACTAAGAACCTATTCATCCGCGGAGGATGCGTGTTCGGCAGCGTCGAGGTCAAGAACTGAGCTGAACCATGCACCCGATCGTCAGCCGCCCCCGACAACTCGGACTGTATGCCATTGCCTGGATTCCGCTCACGGCATTGCTGGTTTACCTATTTCGCGCGGCTGGGCTGAGCGCCGTGGAATCGGGCATGCTGCTGTGGTTGTTGGCGCCACTCGATGCTCTGTTGTGCCTGCTGGCGTGGTATCCGGTGCGAGCGACCCCGCTGCACACGTCGGGATTGCCGCGCATCATCGTGACTCATGCCGCGGCGGGAGTGCTGATCAGCGGCGCATGGATGGGCTTCGCTATCCTTTATGTATCGGGCCTGGTGTTGCTGGAGCCGTTCCAAAGCCTTTCGAAGCATCCGGATTTGTACAAACTGATTTTCGGGGTGGGAGTTCTGCTTTACCTCCTATCGGTGGCGTTCCACTATGTGCTGGCTTCCCTGGAAGCGACCCGGCAGTCGGAAGAGCGGGTTTATGAGGCGCGTGTTCTTGCCCGTGATGCCGAACTCCGGGCGCTCAAGGCGCAGATTAATCCGCACTTCATCTTTAATAGTCTCCATTCCATCAGCGCCTTGACTTCCATCGATCCGGCAAAAGCGCGCGATATGTGCATCTCGCTGGCGGACTTCTTACGGACAACCCTCGGCATGGGCGAGAAAACGCTGATTCCATTGAGCGAGGAACTCGACCTGATCCATCGCTATCTTTCGGTGGAGAAAGTGCGGTTTGGATCGCGGCTCAACATGCAGGAAAATATCGAGGAGGATGCCGTTACCTGCATCCTGCCGCCCCTCCTGTTGCAGCCACTGGTGGAAAACGCCATTGTTCATGGCGTATCTCATCTGCCCGAGGGAGGCTGGATCAGGTTGGAAGCGCATTCGGATCCGGAGCGATTGGTGATTATCGTGGAGAACAATTTCGACCCGGAGTTCAAGTCGAAGAAGCGGCGCAGCGGCATCGGGCTGGCAAACGTGCAGGAGAGAATCCAAACGCGCTATGGCAAAGCGGCCAGTTTCCTGGCCAAAGCATACGGGGACCACTTTCGCGTAGATATCAGTCTTCCAGCCGAAAGGAGCACTGCGGCGTGAGTGAACAGAAGAAGATACGAACGGTTGTTGTCGATGACGAGGAACTCGCACGGCAGGTGTTGCGGGAGCTGATTTCAGCGCATCCGGAAATGGAGCTTATTGCCGAGTGCTCCAATGGCTTCGAGGCCGTGAAGGCTATCACGGAGATGAAACCGGACCTGGTCTTTCTTGATATCCAGATGCCGAAGCTGGATGGATTCGAGGTCCTGGAATTGGTCGGCACCGACATGGCGATCGTGTTCGCGACTGCCTACGACGAATATGCGTTGAAAGCGTTTGAGGTTCACGCTGTCGATTACCTTCTCAAACCCTTTGGAAGTGAGCGGTTTGAGAAGGCGTTGCAAACCGTGCGGCAACGGATCGGCGGCACTTCTGTCCCGGCCGCGAAAAGTGTCGCGGATATAGCCCGCGACGCTCGCGGTCCGGGACAGTTTCTGGATCGCATCGTCGTGCGAGACGGCACGCGGGTACACATCATTCCCGT
>CAYWSM010000096.1:0-1632 GCA_964460935.1 uncultured Terriglobales bacterium
GAGATGATGGTAACGTTCAGACCCAGGCTGTGGAGCACATCGGGAATGTCGTCGCCCGCGCCCATGATGTAGCCAATCTTGAGGTTCTTGGGAACATTAACGTCAACGATACTGACCGGCTGCACAGCCTTGCGGAAATAGTAGGCGGTGCCGAGATCCTCGCGGGTCACGACGGTATAGCCAATGTTGAAGTCCTGGTACTGCGCCTTTGCCGTGAAGTTTAGAGGGAAACTTTGTTGGTGATCCGTGAAGAGCACACTGAGATTTTGACTAATCTCAGTACCCGGCGTTACTGGATTTGCGAGTTGGCCGCTAATCGACCCGGACTGTAATTGCGATGTCCCTGGGCCGGAAGCGAAGACCAGAGGTACCGATGGACTTCCATCCAGGTTCGCACGCAGTGTCACTGCAGTTTCTGTTGTAGTGCGCTCGGAACGCGGGACCACTAACGTAGAAGCGGGAGTGAGCAGCGACCATTGCGGTCCCACAATCAGCGGATGCTCCCTCGGTTGCGCAACTTCAACCGTGGATTCCACCTCTCCTTTGAGCCCCTGATACGTATACGTTCCTGTTGCATGGAATGGCCAGGGCGTTAGAGCCAGAGTTGCATATTGTGGATCGTCAATATGATAGATCGACTCGCGATCTGGATCGTCGCGGCGCCAATACTGACGGGTGTAAGGGAGGTATTGTTGGTTCGGATCAGTAGGATTCGACAAAGACGCATTGCCATATTCAGGGTCCCACCATGCTATGGGCATGACCTTGACCGACATCTGCTGCACTCCCGTCCAGTGTTCCTGTGGTTGAAAAGAACCATCCGGTGGAATAGCCAACCACATCTGCGCTGCCGGATCTGTCACATCCTTCATCGCAGGCAATTTCGCTTCTACTTTTAGCGTCACGCCCAGCGCGAAATTCGCCCCATCCCGAAATTCTTCCCGCTTGTCCTCCAGGTCCACCAACAGATCTGACTTCACCTCCGACGCTGCATTCGACTGCTTCACTTTCTTGATCAGCGCATCGCACGCCGCCAGCCCCTTCAGCAGCGGCACTGCAGCGGCCTTCTGATCCTTGTCTGCTACAGCGCCCGCCTGGTCTACGTACCTTTGTAGCTCCAGTAACGCAGGCTTTAGGACCGTCAACTGCGGCGCCCGGTCGGCCAGTCCCACCAGCGACGTATCGATTCCGTCGAAGAAGTCCTTCTCGTGGCCCGGCTTATAGTTCGGAATAGTCGTATCCACCAGCTTGTAGTGGCTGGTCCACATGCGGGTAGGCATCTGCCAATTCGCGGCGCCTTGCGACAGTTGATGTTTCAAGCCTTGCCAGGCCCATGCCACGTACGACATGCCGAGCACCGGGTCGGTCTGATTCACGTCGAGTTCGACGTTCCAGTCGTCGCCGCGGGCGCGCACATAGAGCTTTTTAGGCTGCCACGGCTGCAATCCTTCTTTGATCTGCTCCGGGAATGCGTTTGGGTCGGCGGCTAGGCGGAACGCTTTGCGTGTCAGAAGCCCCGACGCCTGGTGATTGCCATGCCCATCCGATGGATCGCCGATGAAGCGGCTGATCACCACATCGGGTTTCAGTTCGCGGATCACGCGCACCAGGTCGGGAAGGGCAGTGTGGTCG
>CAYWSM010000097.1:0-1516 GCA_964460935.1 uncultured Terriglobales bacterium
GCATGAACCGCTGGCGCCGGAGTCTCCGCTGTGGGACCTCGACAATGTGCTCATCACTCCGCATACGGCAGGAATTTCGCAGAAAAGCTGGGAGCGACACTTTGAGCTATTCAGTGAAAACCTGCGGAGGTATCTGAGGGGCGAGCAGTTGATTGGGCTGGTGAATAAGAAGGCGGGGTATTGAGACTGAGCAACGCACGCCTACGGAGCACAAGCCACGTCGAAAAGCAGGCCCAAATGAGGGCTCGTCAGACAAACCGAATGGACCAATACCGCAGAATTCACTACAGCCTGTTTCAAAAATAGGTTCGGCCTCACCGTAAGTACTTATGTGTGAGGCAGGTTAGCTGTTGAGCTTCTGTCATGAAGAAGCGGCAGAAGCTGTTGTCGGACGAACAATGGGAACTGATCGAGCCGTTGCTCCCGAAGCCCAAGCGGCGCAAGGACAAGCGTGGTCGTCCACCGGCATCGAATCGAGCCTGTTTCGAAGGCATTCTGTGGGTGCTGTACACGGGCGCAGCCTGGCGCTTTTTGCCCGACGAGTACCCCTCGCCATCGACCTGCTGGCGGCGGTTGCGGCAGTGGGAAGCGCAGGACGTGTGGCTGGATGCTTGGCGGGCCTTGTTGGGCGCGTTGGATGAGCAAGGCCTGTTGAAATGGGACGAGACGTTCATGGACGGCAGCTTCGCCCCAGCGAAAAAAGGGGCCCTGCCGTCGGCAAAACCAAGCGCGGCAAGGGAACGAAGTGGATGGTACTGGTCGACGGCCAAGGTCTTCCGCTGGGAGTTCGGCTGGAAAGTGCCTCTCCGCATGAAGTTACGCTTGCGGAGGCCACGCTCCGCGCGGTTGCGGTCCCGCGGCGCAAAGGCCGCCCGCGGCAAAATCCGCAACGCGTGATCGCCGATATGGCCTACGATTCCGATCCCCTGCGCAAGCGTTGGAAGAAGCGCGGCATCGATTTGATCGCGCCGTATCGCCGCAACAAACGTGCCCAGCCGTACTATGACGGACGCAAGTTTCGGCGCTATAAGCGGCGCTGGATCGTGGAACGCACCAACGCCTGGCTGGGACAGTTTCGACGATTGCTGGTGCGTCACGATCATCAGCTGGAAAGTTATCGCGCCTTCTTCTATGTCGGCTGCCTCTGGATTACTCTCCGGAGGTGTTTTTGAAACAAGCTCTATTACAGGTACTGATTTGAAGGCAGTAAACTCGTTCGAGCAGCCAAACCGGGTCGCGCCACAAAAGCTTGATCCGCCGAAAGCCGGGCGAACCACGCGCTTTCAGGCGCCTGCTCGCTCTTACACCGTAATAACACTTTCTTTGTAATCATGCGCCATCACTTTGGATGCTAGGCCAATACTGCCGCGCGTCCACATATCCAAACAAAGCTCTCGGAAACGACACCCGCCCCAAAAACACGGAACCTGAGGGTCTGCTGATCAAGAATCAGTAGGTTGAAGGTCCGAGTTCCTTCGCGCTCACCAACACTTCCAGTCCTTGTACGAAATCCGAC
>CAYWSM010000098.1:0-1532 GCA_964460935.1 uncultured Terriglobales bacterium
CGAGGAGTTCAGTGAGGTATCCCATCTCCGTGACCTTCACATCGTCTTCCCAAAGATCTGCGGTATCCGAAGCCGCGTTACCGGACTTGTGCGTGAAGTAATCGACGCCGCCCCCGCGAAAGCCCCAGAAGTGATCGTAGCCGCTCTGCAGCGGCCCGTATTTCGGAAGATAGCCGAGATGCCACTTTCCGAGCAGCGTGGTACCGTAGCCCTGCTTGCGCAGCAACGAAGCCAATGTCGGATGCTCCGGTGGCAGACCCACGCCGCGATTGGGACCGCCTAACGGTTCCTCCAGTCCGATCGGCAAGCGATATTGATAGCGGCCGGTGATCAGTGCGGTGCGCGTCGCGGAACACACGGAGGAATTCGCGTAGGCCTGCATGAACTTCATGCCTTCGGCTGCGAGACGATCGATATTTGGCGTCTTATACTCGCGTCGCCCGTAACAGGAAACATCGGCGAAACCCAAGTCGTCCGCCATGATGAAAACAATGTTTGGCTTCGCAGTGCCTTGCGCCTGGCTCCACGCCGCCCCTGCTACTAAGCCTGCCCCTGTTGCCGCGATCGCCTGTCTGCGATTGATCTTGTGTGTTGGCTTCATGTGCGCTTCCAGGGCGTGATTGTATCATCGTAGAGTGCTGTTGGACGACATCCTTACATCACCACTCTTTCTTTTCGTGGTGATGATCGGACTCTTTGTCGCGTTCGTTTTGTTCAGCCGGCATGTACTACCTGTGTGGCGCGAACAGAGGTTGCGCTCAAAGTCGCGTTATTGGCCGCGCATCTCCGCTCACCTGGATCATGCGTGTGTCACGGAATACCGCCCATCAGACACCGTGATCACGTTTCGTTTGGACGCGTGGTTCACCTACACCGTGAACGGCAAAGACTACGAGGGCACCTACAGCGATGGCGACATGCGACTCGACGACGCCAAGAGCCTGTTACGCAAACTGAATCGCGAGCCCGTGATGATTACGTACAATCCGTCCAGGCCCGCGGAATACTTCTACGAGCCTTCAGAACAGAAGAAGTCGGCGTAGCAACGAAGGTGGATTCAGCGGCCAAAGAACTGCGCGTTCTTCTGAGCAAAATCGGCCCATTTCTCCGGCAGATCGTCCTGCGCGAAAATGGCCGAAACCGGACAGACCGGCACGCACGCACCGCAATCGATGCATTCCACGGGATCGATGTAGAGCAGTTCGGCGCTCTCGAACTTCTCTTCATCCTTCTTCGGATGGATGCAATCGACGGGGCAAGCGTCCACGCAAGCCGTGTCTTTGGTTCCGATGCAAGGTTCTGCGATTACGTAGGCCATATCTGGGAACCCACTATTATACTCACGTTGCCGATGACGCAATCAACTGCGCCCGCTCGAATACAGTTCGTAACATCCCTCGGGTAAGCCGTCCCGTCGACGTGTTCTGCTGACTCGGATGATAACTCGCGAGCAGCGCAGGTCCCCCCTCCACCGGCCGATACTCAGCGCCGTGCCCGAACTAGAAATCTCCGATGCGCTTGATCTGTCCTTG
>CAYWSM010000099.1:0-4137 GCA_964460935.1 uncultured Terriglobales bacterium
TGATCCACACTGCCCATGACAGGCTTACCAAGAATTTTGGACCCGAACTTCTTGGGATTATCATCAAGGCAGCCAATCACCCAATGGTCACTAGCGGTGCCCTGAATCTCGCGAATAATCATGTGCGCCGCAAAACCAGCACCGATGATTAGGGTTTGTTTGCGGGCAGAAGTGGTTGATACTCGCGCAGCAGCCTCAGCCAAAATACGGAATCCGATTCGGACTCCTGCTATAAAGAAGCCTGTGATCAGAAGTTCGATCACATATACAGAGATCGGAAAATCTTTCACTCCGAGGACATATCGATAGCAGACAACAAATCCAAAGCTGCCCAGAACGGTCGCGCCGAGTATGTCGTATGTATCGTGGACTCCCGTGTATCGCCAGTTCCCATGCAACAAATTGAACCGTGACATAGCTGCGATCCGACAAAGAATCAGTATCGGAATTGCATCCAGAAGAATCGCCCGGTTCTTAAGCGCAAAGTCGAACCGCAGCATCCATGCAAACACTGCCGAAAGGGCAATTAATGAGATATGAAGAGTGAGAACAACGGCTCCGTGTTGTTGAAGCAAAACATCGCTAACGCGACTGAATTTCTTCTTCATCGATACTGAGTACCATACCGCTTTTAAGAACAACGGCCCTAGTCATAGGTATACGTGGAGCGCAACTCAGAAACTTTACTACTTTAGAGGGAATTATGAACAGATTTCTGTATCTGATTCCATAATTGGAACACGCATTCCAATTCTTAGATATAGGTCCGGCCTTGGAACCTTAGTTGTTGCAAGATTGAATACATACGTGTAACGAGTGGTTGACAACAACAAGCCAGTTCCTGCCTATTCTTCAAGCTCGGATATTTCAGAACTTTCGACATGTCAGGCTCGAACATGAGGCTTGTTTTGCCAAGCTCTTTTGCAAAGCTTAATCCATGCTGGGGCCATTCTACACATCATATCGCCAAGCCTGCGGGTTGCTCGCCGCATGAGATAAACTGCTTCACCTACGGATATAGAATTTGCATAACTTTTGATTAGACCAGCCTCCTGGATTTCGTGACTCTGCATAGCACAGCGAAGCACCTTCAGTAGCTGATGTCTTTGGTACGCACTACCTTGAACACAGTGATAAACAGGATCTTCAGGTCGAGCCAGAAAGAGAAGTGATGCAGATACCACGCATCCAATTCGACCTTCTGCGGAATCGGGATCAAATCACGACCATTGACCTGTGCCCAACCCGTGAGCCCGGGAATCAATCTGTCAACACCGCGCTCGGTCCGCAACGCGATCAGGTCATCCTGATTGAACAACGCTGGACGCGGACCAACGAAGCTGATATCGCCTTTGAGAATCGAAAATAGTTGCGGCAGTTCGTCCAGGCTAGATCGCCGCAGGAAGCCGCCGATCGGAGTGAGATATGCATTCGGATCACGAAAGAGATGAGTTGCGACTTGCGGAGCGTCGATGCGCATCGATCGGAACTTCGGCATCCGGAAAATACGGTTGTGAATGCCGACTCTATTACTCCAGTACATCGCTGGCCCGCGACTCGTAACTCGAATCAATATCGCGATAAGAAGCATCGGAAAAGCGAACAAAAATAGCAATAACAGAGCGGTGAACACATCAAAGGAGCGCTTTGCGACCAGATACCCGCGACTTGGGAACCGCAGGTCTGATCTCTCTGCTCGTGCGAGTTGAGACGCTATGCTCATTTGTTTGCTAAGTACGCTTTCACCATCTCGTCTCGTGCGCGTTCGCCGGTGTCAGGCCAGGTGAATCCCGCAGAAACTAGTTTATCGGTACTGACAGAAAACGAATCAGTAAGCTTCCGCAGCGTACCGAGCGTCAGAGGAGCCCTGATTCCAACTTTACCTCCCACAGAAAATACGGCAGCACCTGCCCAGAGCACAGGATAAGGAACTCGCTTCGGTCGTGAGCGCCTCATTCGATCTGATAGATCATTTGTAAAGTCATCGAGCAGCATCGGCGACCGATCAGCGATGTTGTACGCCTCTCCCGGAATTCCCTTTTCTGCCAGGAATACGAATGCAGCCGCTGCGGAGTAGACCGAGGCAAAACTGCGCTCTACTTTAGCCGATCCTGCATGGAAGTAGATGCCACGATCAATGGCCTGCATCAGCTTGTGCAGGTTAAAGCGGACGTTCGGACCATAGGTCAAGCAGGGACGTCCAATTATGACTTCGAGACCGCAGCTTGCGTATCTGCTCGCGAGTCTTTCCACCTCGATTTTCGTTTCCGCGTACAGGTTCTCCGGTCCTTGCCTAGCCTCTTCTCTAACACGCACTCCTCGCTGTCCTTCATAGACATGCACGCTTGACGCAAGCACTACGCGGCGAACGCCGCTTCGAGCAGCGTATTCAAGTACATTATGCGTTCCCCCAATGTTGACAGTACGCACTCGTTGCCGGTCTTCGTCAGTCGTGAACGTAGTATGTGCAACTCCAGCGAGGTGAATGATGATCTCGCTACTACGACAGGCCTCTTCGAGAGTAGCGGAATCCGTGACATCCCCCGAGAAAGCACGGACACCCGGTTCCAGACCACTCTTGTTGCCGTTTCGCACGAGCGTTCGCACGGAATGTCCATGCTCAAGCAGCAGCGGGACTACATGTCGTCCGATGAAACCAGTTCCACCTGTAATTGCAACAACCGCCATCAGAGTGCCTCGCCGGACCGTGCAGGAGTTGCCGTAATTGTGACAGCGCTACTCCCCGTTACATGCGCCAGCACATCCAGATACTGTCGCGCAGTGCGCTCCCGAGACATATTCGCTAGGATGTAGCTGCGACCGTTACGCGCGCATCGCTGGCGAAGTTCGTAATCTGCGTACAAGGTACGAATCGCCTCGGCGACTGCCGCCGGATTTTCAGCCTGGACAGAGATTCCGCCATTCGCTTCACACAGGATCTTCTCTGCTTGTCCACCGACTCCGAGCACCACCGGACGTCCGCAAGACATGAATTCCACCATCTTCGTCGGGATTACGGTTTTGAACACAGCTTGGTTCTTAAGCAACGCGAGACATACATCGGAGCTATTGATGATTGCCGGAATCTTCTCGCGCGGTTGTTGTCCGGTGAAGATGACATTTCTCAACTGACGCTGCTGAGCAATCCGAAGGAGCTCATCCCGGTTCCCGCCTTCGCCGACAAGAAGAATCATAATGTGGGGGGAGCTGCTTTGCAGCAGCTGCGCAACTTCCAACACCGTCTCGAGTCCGTGTGCCATGCCCATGGTCCCGATATACGAGGCCACGAACTTACCGTCCGGAACACCGAGTTCTCGCAAGACCGCAGGCTGGCATGGTGCAGGAGCAAAGCGATCTGTCTCTACACCGTTCATCACGATCGACATCTTTTCCATCGGTACGCCCCACTCGGAATTCAAGTACTCCTTAAAGGCCGGCGTTACGACGACGATGTGGTCGCTGTGCTTATAGAGAAATCTGACAATTGAGGCCACCAACTTATATATGCGAGAGTGTTCAGTTCCGAGGCCTACCCCTTCCAGCGATTCCGGCCACAGATCACGAACCTCAAAGATGAAGGGCACTCGCTTTGCTCTTGCGATGTTGTAGCCGGCAATGGCGATCGGCAGCGGTGGCGAAGTACCGATAATTACGTCAGGCCGTTGGAGAAATGCTCCCCGGAGGCTAGCAGACAGGCAGAACGAACCGTAGTTGAGTACGCGCTCAATAGGGCGACGATTCGGATACGGCAGTAACCACGTTCGGATGACATCAACGCCCTCAATCTGCTCTCGGTAGAACAAACGCTTGAACTTATCCCGGTACTCGGGAATCACAACACCAGTAGGGTGATTTGGGAACGCGGTCAAGACGGACGCATCATGGCCCATCATGGCCCAGTGACGGCTTAGCTCTGCTGCCCTTCCAGCGAGTGCGCCCATCTCGGGTGGATAGTGCTGGGATACATAAAGAATCTTCATGTCAGTAATAGCAAAGCTTGAAAACGCTCTTATAGACCAAGGCGCGACCGCGTTTGACTCGGCTTTGCTGGTAGCTCTCCCAGAGATTTGCAACGTCGCCAAAGAACGAATCTCCCGTAAGCTTCTCCATGACTCGCAATTGCACAATGTGCAATCG
>CAYWSM010000100.1:0-9838 GCA_964460935.1 uncultured Terriglobales bacterium
CAAGGGCCGCGCGCTCACCTATTACGGCCGCTGGACCTACAAGTACGAGCAGGCGGCGCGCATGGGCGCATTGGGAGTCATCCTGATCCACCAACCGGAAATGGCGAGTTACGGCTGGGATGTCGTCCGCAATTCCTGGGGTGGCGAGCGTGCCTACGTGCGCACGGAGAATACGTCGAAGCTGAAGCTGGCATCGTGGGTGCAGTATGGGATCGCGCAAACGATGGCCGCATCGATCGGTAAGAACGCCGAAGACCTGATTCGCATGGCAAATTCTCGCGACTTCAAACCGGTCACACTACCCATTCAGGTGAAGGCGCACATGATCTCCAAGATTCGTCCCTTCGATTCCAATAATGTTCTCGCTGAACTTCCCGGTTCCGACGAAAAACTGAGGAACGAAGCGGTCGTGTACAGCGCGCACTACGATCACCTTGGCATCCGCCCCGGCCTGCCAGGAGACAACATCTATAACGGCGCCGTCGATAACGCCACCGGTTGCGGAATGTTGCTGGAGATGGCCCGCGCTCTTGCGTCCGCGCCTGAACCGCCAAACCGGACAATTCTCTTCACGGCTGTCACAGGTGAAGAACAAGGTCTGCTCGGATCTGACTATCTCTCCACTCATCTTCCAATCCCGGCCGGTAAAATCACCCTGGCCATGAACTTCGACGGCATTCGCCCCGATGGCGTCCCTGAGGCCATTGAACTCTCTGGCGTCGAACGCACCACTTATTACCTGACGACCTATTCCACCGCAAAGGAGTTCGGCTACGATATCAAGCCCGATTCCAACCCTGCCGCCGGACATTTCTACCGCTCTGACCACTTCAGCTTCGCGCACGTTGGAATCCCGGCATTCTCGGTCCAGGAAGGACTGAAATATAAAGGTCATCCGCTCGATTGGGGAGTTCAGCGCGAGAACGATTACGACGAGCACCGCTACCACCAGCCCGGCGATCAGTTCGACCCGACGTGGGACTTCACCGGGCTGGGCGACCTCTCCCGCTTCAGCATAGAGCTTGGCTGGAAGGCCGCATCACAGCAGGAACTGGTGCAATGGTTGCCGAACGATGAGTTTGAGGCCGTCCGCAAAGCCAGCGAACAGAATCAGAACGGAAAGTAGCTTCCGTAAGTAGGACGAAAGCTAAAGAGCCCACCGTTTCCCCGGTGGGCTCTTCACTGAACACTGATTAAGTACCGCTTTAAACATACTCACTCGTCATCAGGAACAACGGCTTCATTTCAAAGCTCTTGTAATGCGGGCGCAGCCTCTCCGTGTTGTAGTGCTCCTTCACGTTGACGATCTTCTTCGAGGCCGTGACGACATCGATGGGCGTATTGTCGTATCGCCCATTCTTCAGCACCACCAGCCGTCCGTGCACTTTATTAAGGATAAGATCCAGCGCCAGATTGCCGTACGCCATCGGCACGATCGAATCGATAGCATCCGGATCGCCGCCGCGCACCAGATAACCGAGCTTCTGGTTGATGACGTCGATGGCCTTGCCGTTGTTGAACTTCTTCGAGCACTCTTTCAATTGGTCGGAAACCAGGTCGCCGATACCGCCCAGTTTCTTGTGGCCGAACTCATCTGTCGTGTGATCTTCGAAGACCATTTCTCCGCCCTCGAACATCGCCCCCTCGGACACCAGCACCACCGAGTAGCGGCTGGGATTCTTCTTCCGATCCGCGACCAGCAATTCCGTCAACTGATCGATGCTGAATCTGTATTCCGGAATCACGCAGCGATTCGCCGCGCCTGCCATCGTGGGCAGCATGGCGGTGAATCCAGCGTAGCGTCCGAAAACTTCCAGCACGAGGAAACGTTCGTGCGATCCCGCCGAAGTGCGCAGGCTGTTCGCCATCTGTATCGTGCGCGTTACGCAGGTCGAGAAACCGATACAGTAATCGGTTCCGGGGACGTCGTTGTCCATCGTCTTCGGGATCGCCACCACCTTGAAACCTTCCTGGTCAAGGCGCACACCATAGCTCAGCGTGTCATCGCCGCCGATTGGGATCAGGTAGTTGATGCCAAGCCAATCGAGATTCTTCAGCACCTCGGGAGTCACATCGTTCTTCTCGGCGTTGTACTGCGATTGAAGATGCGGCGGAACCTTGCTCTTGCTTACCTTGCTTGGGTTGGTACGGGACGTATGCAGGAACGTACCGCCGGTCCGTCCGGCGCGGTTGACGATCTCTTCGGTCAAAATCCGGTAGTGCTCGCCATTGTCCGCTTCCTTGTCGCGGACCATGTCCACCAACCCGGCCCAACCGCGGCGAATGCCGACCACCTGATATCCTTCGCGCAACGCCCGAATCGTGACCGCCCGAATTGCAGGATTGAGCCCGGGAACATCTCCTCCGCCAGTAAGAATGCCTATGACGCCCTTCTTAGAATCCACCAATGCCATCGCAGAAAATCCTCCAAGGTTACTGTAAATGCCGATGGGCCGAAACCCGGTGATGGGCCTCACATTTTGGAGTGACTGAGGAACCCGAACGAAGCAATAAATGTGGGATCGAGCGCCCTCGCCCGATCAAGTGAGCTAAGCTGTGCACATCACGCGGGTAACTTGAAGCACGAGACGCTCCTGCCTACACTTCTGACGTGTTCCGGCTCAAACTAGCGGTGCTCGTGCTCTCCGTTTGTTTCGCTTGTTCCTTTGCACCAGCGCAGTGCGGCAGCTCTACGATCTCCATCGCTCAGTCACGCCTCTCCACTGCTCCAAAACCAATCCGAGACTTCGCTGCCGTCATTGATGGCAGCATCACTGAACGGGACGAACTCCTGATATCGCTAGCTGAAAAGCATTTCGGTTCTCCGGCGCGCAGCATCGGTTCAGGCATCATCAGATATCAATGGGAAATAGCTGGCGGCGTCCTGACGGTTGGTGGTCAGCAAGCGACCTACCAAACAAAACGTGGCAAGTGGATATGGCTTACCCCCGACCGTACCAAAGCAGTGACGGCGCTCACTGGCCGCCCAATTGAGATGACAATGCTCCCCAACCCAAGAATGAGGTATTGGCTTGGCGATGTTTACTTAAAAAGGAACGGTATTTACGAGTTCATCGACAGCGGACCGGAGTTCGCTAAGCAGCGTAGAGAACAGAACCCCAACTTTCTCATTGCTCACCCAAAGGGAACGTACGCAATCCAGTTTGCTCGTGGCTGTGGGCCAACAACCATGCTGCAGAATCAACCCGAGGGAACAGTCATCGGAACCCTCACATTCATTGCGGATAGCAGCTCGCGAGAAACCTTCTCCGTTATCTATTCCGAGTCCTCGCGAAGGCTATCGCTGAGATCAAGGAAAGCAATCGAGTACCGGTTAGAAAACTAGCCGCTATCCCCCAACCCCTATCCCCTGTTTTCAGCAAACCAACGTAACCTTCATCTGGTTACCCACCCGTGGTAGCCTTCCCGCTAGACGCGCAGACTCGCCCCATGGCGCCTTTTCCATTTTTCCAACGCGAGAACCTCTCTGAGCTTGCTCAGCAGCTCGAGCTGAAGACCTACGTTCCCAGCATGGAACTTCAGGGGCTGGTCACGGGCGTTGACAACGTCCGCTACGACGTTTCGCTCAGTAACCTCTTTCTGGAGGCTTCGCGTCAGCACCTTGCTCGCCTGATCGCCAAGGCCGGAGCCGTCGAGGACCTCATCGCCCAGCCAACCAACATCCTGAGTCCCCCCGGCACCTTCCGCTCACCCATAGCTGCCAAGCCGCAGCAGCTCGACGCCTCGGAATTCAAGCGCCGCCTCACCGATATCCAGGTCACCGCGCTCAACCGCGCCAAGTGTGAGGGCAATATCTCGCTCGACCTGCTCGCTCGCGTGGCGGTCGTCAAATATCTGCGCAGCGAGCTTGGCGAACAATACAACGCCTGCCTTGAGCGCCTTCGCACCCGTGTCAAAAGCTACGAAGGTCCGCGCCAGGTCAACACCGCCAAAGGAGTAGAGCTTCGCGAACGCTGCGTCGGATTTCAGCTCAGCAAGAAGGCGATCATCCGCAAAGCCGGACAGGAACTCTTTCACACCCTGCGCGAGGTGGAAAAGGAAACCCTCGTACGCATGCGCCGCTCATACTTCGGGTCGTCCGAACTGCCTGGGTATGACCTGTTCATCAATGCGCTCGTGTTCTCCGAGAATGGACGCGACGACCACCTCAACGCCGAGCACTACATCATGCTCGGTAACTTCGACCGCGATCCTGACCGTTATCCACGCATGCTCCAGATCGCGCACGAGTATCTGCGGTCCCTCGGCTTCGGCAGCTCGCCGGAAGATTACGACGCAATCCTCGCCGTGCCTGATAATGCTCAGGAACTGGTCGCGAACGGTACACCCGACGAAAGCCAGAGCTACGGCAAAGCCCAGAAGACTCTACTTGAATCCTGGATGCAGCTTCTTGAGCGCGAAGGCGTCCTCGAGCACGTGATCGCCGCCTACGAAATAGTGGCGTTGTTGCATGAGTACTCGCCCACCATCAATGCCCAACAGTTGAAGAATGCATTGGTTTCGCGTGCCGAGCGCACGCGCGTGGAGGGCCTGATCTCGGAACAGTCGCGCCTCTCACAGGCAAATTTCCAGGCGGCCCTTAAGCGTGTCGCCGGTTATCGGACCTCCGACAAAGCCAAAATCGCGGGCCGTTTTATGCGCGACTTTATGCGCTATCACCGCGACCTCAAGCGCCTCGATGCACTGGTATCCATTATGGATACCGTCTCGGTTATCACCAGCGAAAAGCTGCGCAACCTGTCCGAGATCAATCGTACCCTCTACGATTTCACCCTCGTCGAGGAACAGAAGCCCGTCGAGGATCGCGTTGTTCATCACATTATTCTGAAAGCGGATATCCGTGACTCGACAACCCTCACCCGCACTTTAAGCGAGCGCGGTCTCAACCCCGCGTCGTATTTCTCGCTGAACTTTTACGATCCGGTGAACAAGTTGCTGCCGAAGTATCAGGCGACCAAGGTCTTCATCGAAGGCGACGCGGTCATTCTGGCCCTCTTTGAACGCGAAGGTGAAATCGGCGTCGGTGTAGCCAAAACGTGTGTGCTGGCACGCGAGATGATCTCGATCGTCCGTGCTTATAACGAGAAATCGGAACAATCCGGCTTGCCGACTCTCGAACTCGGCATCGGCATCTGCTATCAGGATTCGCCGCCCATGTACCTGATGGACGGCGATCATCGCATCATGATCTCTAAGGCGCTCAATGAAAGCGACCGCCTCGCCTCGTGTAATAAGGGCGCTCGCAAGGTCTTCGACACGCCGGGTCACCTGTTCAACGTCTATAACGTTCAGACGGTCGATGACGCCGATACCGGCGGCAACCCCGACGAATTTCTGATGCGCTATAACGTCGGCGGCGTCCACATCAACCAGCACGCCTTCGCCAAATTGAACGACGAGATTTCCTTAGAAATCCTGGATATTGAGCTCCCTACCTTCTGGGGAGAAGAAAAGGTACGACTCCTTACCGGGCTCGTTCCGGTCGCACCGGAAGTTTTTCATCGCGTTATCGTTCGGGAAGCCAAGACGCCGCGCATCAATGCCGCCGATTTCACCGTCAAGCACTGGACCGACCGCCTCTATTATGAGATCTGTACCAGCGACGCCATCCATGAGATGGTCGAGATGCGCTTGAAAGCAAAGAGCTTGCCTCGCCAGAGTGGAGCAGGCGCTGTTTCCGATCAGAGAAGAGGAGCCTTCAGTTAAAAAGGTTCTTCTCTGGACCTTAACCCGCACTTAACATCTGCGTTCTTAATCCTGAAGTTACAGCAAAAGCCTCTCGTCGCGAAAACGTACTCTGGACGGAGTAGATCCGGGATAACACCTCAGTGATACCTAGAGGCGTTATCGTAAGCGACCTAAGGGCTTCAGCCAATTCGCTCCGAAACAACTTTCCTCGATATTGATACCCGGCAGCCGTTCTCAAGGGCGGCGAGACCAATCCCAATCCCCCTTGGAGATTAGATGAAAAAGTATCTGTTCCCCTTGATCGCTTTCTTGGCGACGAATTGCCTTGCTTCGGTCACCGTTAATCTCAGCTCCCCTGGAAATGGAGCGAACGTTTCAGCCCCTTTTACTGTCAACGCCTCCGCGAGTAGCGGATACACCGTCACCGCCTGGCATATCTACCTCGATAGCAAGGATGTTTATCAAGGTGGCAAGACTGGCAACATCAGCCCCAGCGTGAACGCTTCGGCTGGCTCACACACGCTCGTCGTCCGCGCCTGGGATAGCAGCGGCGCCTACGGCGACCGGACCATCAAAGTTAATGTGACGACCTCCAAGGGGGTGTCCGTCAACGTATCTTCTCCTGGTAATGGCGGCTCGCTTTCGGCTCCGTTCTCACTGCAGGCTTCCGCTTCCAGTTCGCATACCGTCACGGCCTGGCATGCTTACCTCGATGGAAAAGATGTCTATCAGGGCGGCTCCACCAATAACATCAGCGCCAGCATCAATGCGTCGCAAGGGTCGCATCAGCTTGTCGTCCGCGCATGGGACAGCACTGGCGCTTACGGCGATCAGACCATCGGGTTTACCGTTGGTCAAGGCGGTGGCGACGGTCTGCCCACCCCGCCGGGAAATGCCTTGGTCTACAACAACATCGACCAGATGAACAACGGTTGGGACAAGTGCGGTGATCCTGGTTGCGCTGGTGGCAGCGGCGCCGGAACTTTCTGGCAGAGCTTCTTTCAAAGCGACCCGTCGATGGATGGCAGCAGCATGCATCTTTATCGCGATGGAGTTTGGGCCAACGCTCTCTGGTGGAAGAAGGTTGGAGCCCAGAACGGCGTAAGCCACTTCCTGGCGGATTTCTACCTGCGAGTGGACAATGCTTCGGTGTCGGCCGGACAGGCGCTTGAATTCGACGCCTTCCAGTTCGTGGGTGGCTACAACTACATGATGGGTACCCAGTGCGATTACGGCCGCGGCGTTTGGGATATCTGGAATGGCACCGGCGGTAGCTGGACTCCGACCAGTGTTCCTTGCCCGAAGTTCTCGCCGAACACTTGGCATCACATCCAGTGGTATATGACCAACAACCACTCCAACCACAGCTATACTTTCGTGACATTGGTGGTTGACGGTACGGTGTACAACGTCAACAAGACGATGTACGCGAAGTATCTTGCCTGGAGCGACAACCTCGGTGCACAGTGGCAGCTCGACGTCAACAAGACGGGCGCCGGCTATCACGAGTGGGTTGACAAAGCGAAGCTCACAGTGTGGTAAACCTGCCCTAATGCAAGCAACTGGCCGGAGACAACCATCTCCGGCCTTTTTGCTTTCTGGTGATTTGCGCCGGCCTAAATGCGCAAAGGTCAGATTCGCGACAACCGGCCGAAACAAAAAGCAGAGCGAAGGACCGCAACTTCCGGAGATCGGCCCTCCGCTCTGGCTGCATCGGAGTACAGCTAAGCTCTTAAACTCCGCGTAACTCTTCCGCGTGCGCGACTCGCTTCACGGCGATCTGGTATGCGGCGGCCTTGAACGGAATCTTGGCCTCCGCCGCCAGTGAGGCGACATCGTTGTACGCTACCGTGATGTAACGATCGAGTTCGGCATTGACGCGTTCTTCGCCCCAGAACTCCTGCTGCAAATTCTGGATCCACTCGAAGTAGCTGACGATTACGCCGCCCACATTCGCCAGGATGTCCGGCAAAATTGTCACGCCCCGGCGCATCAGGATGTCATCGGCCTCCGGCGTAGTCGGCAGATTCGCCGCCTCGGTGATGATCTTCGCTTTCACCTTTGGCGCATTTTTCCCGGTCAGTACGCACTCGAGCGCCGCTGGAATCAGGATGTCGCAGTCGAGCAACAGCAGATCGTCGTTCGACAGCGACTCGCTCCCTGGGAACTCGATCACCGATCCCGTCTTCTGCACATGCTCGACCACTTCCTTCATCGGCAGAGCTGTGCCATTCCGTCCGATGATCGCACCGTACATATCGGAAACGGCGAATACCTCTGCCCCTTCTTCTTCCAGCAACAGTCCGGCATGAGAACCAACATTCCCGAAGCCCTGGATGACAACCCGCATTCCTCGCGGCGAACGGTGAATGTCGTTCAGGTATTTCTTAAGGACCAACATCACGCCGCGCCCGGTCGCCTGCTTGCGTCCCAGCGATCCGCCCAGTTCCACCGGTTTGCCGGTCACGCATGCCGGCGTATAGCCATGATGCGAGCTGTACTCGTCCATGATCCACGTCATCACCTGCGGATTCGTATTCACATCGGGAGCGGGCACATCGCGGTAAGGGCCCAGTATGTTATGAATGCGGGAGATAAACTTCCGCGTTACACGCTCCAGTTCGCCCTGTGACATCTCCGCTGGATCGCAATCCACTCCACCCTTGGCTCCGCCGAATGGGATATTCGCGAGCGCCGTCTTCCACGTCATCGCCTCGGCCAGCGAGCGCACCTCGTTCAGGTCCACCTGTGGATGGAAGCGGATTCCGCCCTTTGCCGGACCTCGCGCCCCGCTGTGTTGCACGCGATAACCGTTGAACACCTGCAGATCGCCGTCATCCATGCGGACCGGCACTTCGACTTTGATCTCGCGGAAGGGCATCTTGAGCAGCTTGCGCCGTTCTTCATCGAGCCCCAGCCGTTCGGCGGCAACGTTGAAGTTATGATCGACGATGTGTATCGGCGATATCGCTGGTAAGGTCTCCACGACTGCCATATTGGTCTCCTTGTCTTTCTCCTGTGGGGGTGATCCTTAGTGCCCCATTCAACCCTCTTTTGGTTGAGTGGGGTTTCTAAAGCAGTAAATATCTTTACTGATATTCACCGCAGAACCACACGCCGCCCGCGGGCTTCGGGAACTTGCAGGTGTCGCGCAGTTCGCAGTTCATGCACAGGCCTTTTAGTGTCTCGGCCTGTTGCTCTTCTTCGTGTTCGGTGATGATGACCGCCGACTTCTCCGGCCGTGCGTACGAGTACTCTTCGCAGAACCACGTCTCGGAGGTAGTCGACGGATAACTGCAGGTCTCCAGCTTTTCGCAATTGCTGCAGAGCCCCTTGTAAACGATCGAGCGATCGCGCAGCACCTTCATGACAGGGGTCTCAACCGGACCAGCGGCCTGCTGCGGTTTGTACCCCGTCGTTTGAAACTGTCCTTCGGTCTTCGTCGGTGACATTGCCTTCTCCTTCCGCTGCGCTCCGATTCGCAACCTTCAGGAATGCAATTCCTAGGCCAAGACATGCAATTTCGTATGTTGTTGATTTTCAGGATCTTGTTACAAGATCAGCAATCTGAATGGCACCCTCCAACCGGGGAGGTTGGTTCCACTGGGGAGAAACACCCCAACAGGAAGGCCACTCATGCACACGTCAGTCCGCTAAACGGACGAAAGATGGTAGCCTGGGGTGGAGCGCAGTTCTATTCCGCGCGCAACCCAGGTTAGCCTAGATCGAGTTTCCAAAAGGTGCGCAGCACCGCTGACCGGTTCATCTATTATTTGTGATCCGGATTTCTCGCCAGCCATCCGTAAGACGCTATAATCACAGTCCGGCAAACCGAAAAACTAAGCGGGACGATTACTCTTCTTTGTTGGGGGAATGTATAGGTGTTCTGAAGGTGGACGAGAACTTCGATGTTCATGTATTCGCTAGGTCACTGCCGGCCGCCGAGGAGAGACTCTCTATTTCCTTATCAACGCTTTTCTTTAGATCGACGTATCGAGTGAAGAGCACATTGCCCTTCTTCAATTTACTTTCACGGATATTCCCTGCGGGTGTTGCCAGTTCCCGCAATCGTGCCTGCGACAATACGTAAAAGCCCCACTTATCCAAGTGCAAGACCGCAAACGAATCC
>CAYWSM010000101.1:0-5918 GCA_964460935.1 uncultured Terriglobales bacterium
GGTGACAAAAATCGCGCCGGAGTCGCGGGTCCAGATGCGATCGGTGGGCCAACGGTGAAAGCGGATACCTCGGCCCTGATCCGATAAAGTGATCTTGTTTGGCTCGATGAGGGCGTCGGCCCGTGAAAGAACGGATCGGGCACGACGTTCTTCGGCTTCGTCCTGCACGATGAGTTCCACGCGCTCGTGGCGGGCCAGGTAGCGAATGATTTCTGCTACAACCCACGGGATCGGCTGGAATTTCCCGGGCCAGTCGGAACGCTCATGCGGCCACGCAAGCCAAGTGGCTGCGTGAGGGGACCATTCGGCGGGCATCCGGAACTGTTGTGGTGGCTTACGCATGGGGATTCAACACAGAGACACAGAGACACAGAGAAGAATGATAGAAAACCAAAATTGTTCGTGCATGCAATCCTCGCGAAATCCATGAAGGTTTGTGGTTTTTTTCTATTCAAATCCTCTGCGTCTCTGTGCCTCTGTGTTGAGATCTTTAGTCCAGGAAGCGATGGGTGATCTGGGCGTATGAGTCAATGCGTCGGTCGCGGAGGAAGGGCCAGTTGCGGCGGACTTCCTCTATCAATCGTGTATCCACTTCGCCGAGCAGGATCTCTTCTTTGTCGTGTGACGCCTCCGCGATCACGCGGCCGAATGGGTCGCTCAGGAATGATCCTCCCCAGAAGTCGAGGCCGGGACCTTTCACTTCGTTGCCGCGAACGTTGCCAGTTTCGTGTCCCACGCGATTGACAGCGCCGACGAAGATGCCGTTCGAGATTGCGTGCGCGCGCTGCATAGTGCGCCAGGCATCGTATTGTGCGTCTCCCCACTCGGCCTTTTCAGAGGGGTGCCACCCGATTGCTGTCGGGTAAAAGATGACGCTCGCGCCTTTTAATGCTGTGAGCCGAGCGCCTTCCGGATACCACTGGTCCCAGCAAACGAGCGTCGCGATCTTGCCGGGCTGGGTATCGAACGCCTGGTAGCCGAGGTCGCCGGGCGTGAAGTAGAACTTCTCGTAATAAAGAGGATCGTCGGGAATGTGCATCTTGCGATATAGCCCCTTGAGCGATCCGTCAGAATCGAAAATTGCCGCCGTGTTGTGATACACGCCGGGAGCGCGCTTCTCAAACAGCGAAGCAACGAGCGCGATCTTCTTGTTCTTGGCGACTTCGGAGAGGCGTTTGGTCGTGGGGCCCGGGATCGGCTCAGCGAGATCGAAGAGCGCGTGATCCTCGCGCTGGCAGAAATACTGCGTCTGAAAAAGCTCGGGCAGGCACACGACCTGCGCTCCTTTTCCGGCCCCTTCTTCGACCATCTCGATCGCGTGCTTCAGGTTCTGGTCGGGATCGGGCGTGCAACTCATCTGTACCAGACCGACACGGAATTTCTCAGCGGACAAAGCGGCGATTCCTCCAAGAGAAAAGAATATCAGTTCATCAGTATTTCAGCGCATCAGTTTTGGCGGCGCGATTGTGAACGACTGATGAACTGATGAACGCTACTGGTTGACGTGATCGCTTGCAGAATTTAGTTTGAAAGATTCGCAATCCTACTTCGAACTCACTGAGGGACGTCATGCACGATAAACATCAGTACGAAGGCGCGGGTATCGACCGCAAGCTGCACGATCCAGTTTCGGACAAGCTGGTTCCTCTGGAACCTTTAGATCTGTCGAAGATCAAGAGCGTAAACGATCTGGTCACGGCCATGGGGAACACCGCGTTCGGTGCGCGCGAGATCGGGATTGGCGCAGACGTTCTCGAGGCGATGGCGCGCGACAAAAAGTGCTTCGTGGTGATGACGCTGGCCGGTGCGATGACGGTCGCGAAGCAGGGACTCGTCATCAGCGATCTAATCGATGCTGGAATCGTAAAGGCCCTGGTCTCTACGGGTGCATTGATGGCACACGGCCTGGTCGAGGCGGCAGGGAAGTCGCATTTCCGTTATGACCCGAAAATGGACGATGTCGAACTCTACGAGGCCGGGTACAACCGCGTCTACGATACGCTGGAACCAGAGACGAACTTGAACTTCGTCGAGGGCATCGTTGCCAACATTCTCGACCAATGGGACGCCAACGAGACGATGTGCTCGTGGAAGGTAAATCGCGCGGTCGGGAAATACCTCAGCGAGAACGTGAAGGAGCGCGGCATTTTGAAGTCGGCCTACGATAAGGGCGTGCCCGTGTTTGTGCCGGCGTTTACTGATTCAGAGCTTGGACTCGATGTCGCCCTGCACAATCGTAAGCGAGCAAAGCAGGGACGGCCGCTGATCGTGTTCGATCCATTTCATGACTTGAACCATTTCGCCGAAACGCTCCTCAAACAGAAACGACTGGGGATTTTCACGATTGGTGGCGGCGTTCCGCGAAACTGGTCGCAGCAGTTCGGTCCATACTGCGAGTTGCGCGTACGGCGCGGTGGAGAAGACATCGAACTGAAGCGCTATCACTACGGCCTGAGAATCTGTCCGGAGCCTGTGAATTGGGGGGGACTGTCTGGGTCTCCGTACCGCGAGGCAGTGTCGTGGGGTAAGTTCGTGCCGCAGGAAGAAGGCGGGAAATTCGCCGAAGTGCTACTGGACGCGACAGTAGGACTGCCGCTGATCGTAGGAGCGGTGCTGGAAAGACTGAAGAAAAGTGCTAAGTAGAGCGGCGAAGGGAAAACCTTTACAGCGACACCAGTTCACGATAGCTGCAACGATGGATTATACGATTGCTTGATCGTAGAACAGAACCTTCGCGGTTGGTTCCAGTTGCTGGAGAAGATCAAAGTCACGCACGTTTCGGGTGAGCACCGCAAGTCCATGTTTGCGTGCGGTCTCCAGAAGCAGAGCGTCGTTCAATAGAAGGATTCGATCGGAACGAGAACGCTGTTGCAGACGCGCAAGCAGTGCCGAGAGCACCCCTGCGGCAACCCACACCTCGCGATCGGGAGAAAGGATTCGATACTCTCTCCTGGATTCAATACTCAAACTAATCTTCGAAATCACCCTCGCCGTATCAGGATGATCTGGCTGCAACATGCCACAAACCGCCACCAATTCTGCCTCGGTGACGGGAGAGTGCCACGAATTGCTGGCTTGCAAAAGCTGCTCCGAAGATCGCGGAAATTTGTCTTGCAGCAAGTCTATGTAAACGGTCGTGTCGTAGAGTACTTTCGGTAAGACCGTCACTTGGTTGAAATACGTCAGTTCAGATTTAGGACGAGGCTGCGGAGCAGTCACGACCTTTTGCGCCCGCAGCCTTCGTAGAAGCGCCGCGAGATCAGAACTCAAGGTCGATATCCTTTGGGATCGTACCGCGCTGCGAGATGAGCCAGTTTGCGTATTCGTCTGCAGTGGCGAGATGGGCTAGTGCCAATTCAAGAAGTTCCGTATCCGATTTGGCTCCACTATTGGCTTTCGCTTTGTCCACCAGCGCCTTCGGCATACGTCCTCTGATCACCCTGGTACGAGAACCCTTCAGCAATCCGGATTGTTCCGCCATCGCAATGGCGTCAACGAATTTCTGATTCGGCACATGTTGTGTTTTGCGCCGACCCCTTCCAGCAGGGACAGACTGTCTTGAGCGCGCTTTTGATGCTGTACGTGCCATACCATTATTGTAGCACAATATATAACAAATTGTAGCACAATGACTGGATTGTAAACCCGGCAGTCTGGCTTAGTCTACGGGGCGCGGAGTTCCAACTTACTCACGCGCCCTTTCTCATTGAGAGTGACAATCAGCGTTGTGCCATCCTGCCACTTAATGGTGGTGGATCCGTTAGATGGAACTACGCCGTAGAGCTTCTGGATGTCATTTTCTTTCGCGTCAAGTTTTAGTCCGCGTCCGGTTTTGTTCATGGGCTTGTCGCCTGGTTGACCTTGCCCCTCCACTTCGACAGCGCGGATCACCTCATTATTGCCGGTTGGTTCCGTCAAAACTTTCAGAGTGACGGTCAATCGCCCCCACTTGTAGAGCTTTGTGCCTTGTGGATACGGATCTGGCGGCACGGCGTAAATGGCGTCCTGCTGTCCGTACATTTTCTGAACGTCAGCGATTTTCATCTGCCGGATATGGATGCCGGCAAGAGTGTCCTCAGGCGTGCCGGATACAGTTTGAGCAGTTGCGGCGAAACTAAAAAGCAAAGCGAGTAGAAACATTCTGACTATCAAATACAAGCTAAAGCTCCAGAGCCGACCGCAATGCGCGGTCCAGTTCAACCAACTTTCTACGGGCAAGCATTCCGACATACTGAGTTAGGTCGCTCTTCCTGAGGCTGATCAAACTGTCGCACATAATCCAGCTTGTGTGTTTCAGACCCTCATCGACCCCGACCTCGACTTGTGTCGAGAGGCCTGCTCCCTCCGTGAACACGGGTGCACAAATTACTGTGGAGAACCTTGAATCAATTAGGGCTTGACGACTGACAACAACAAAGCAGCGGTGGGATTTGGGATCGCCAGAGGGCTTGTAGACACGGTACAGTTCGCCGCGCTTCATGGCCTTCAGTCCAAAGGCGCCTGATAGTCCAGGACGTCGAAAGCTTCGGCATTGAGCCGGTCGGCTGCGCGGTTGAGAAGTTCCAAATCACGCGCTTGCTGTTCGCGTCGTTCACGCTGACGAAAATAGAGACGAAGGACTCGCTCGATGAACGCAGAGCGGGATCGATTATCGCCGATGGACCGATCAATCTGATCGAGCAACTCTCGGGATAGTGTGACAGATGTCTTACCTTTCATACTCCATATATACTACCAAAATACCACGTTCTAAGCAATCCGCGTTGTCCTCTTTAATACTCCCGATAAAAACTTTCGATTTCCATTCCTCTGTGCCACTCGACTACAAAACAGTCATCCTGAGATAGCTATGCATACTGGGAAACTGTTATTGGCGGTTCAGGATTTGGGGGGATATGCGCAGGAGGGGAATACTCGTCTTTCTGCTGCTTGGCATTGTTCTGTGTAGTTCGGCCATTTGGGCGCAAACGGCGCCCACCGACCGCATCGCCAAGCTCGAACAACAGGTAGCGGCGGCTGAAAGCAAGGCCGATAACGCCTGGATGTTAGTCAGTTCCGCGCTGGTCCTGATGATGACCGGGCCCGGTCTTGCGCTCTTCTACGGCGGGTTGGTGCGGAAAAAGAACGTTCTCGCCACCATGATGCAAAGCTTCGCCATGATGGCCATCATCACCGTGCTCTGGGCAATAATCGGATATTCACTCTGCTTCGGTAGCGGCACATCGTTTATTGGCGGCTTGGAGCATTTTTTCCTGCACGGTGTGGGCGCTGATCCGAATCCGGATTACGCAGCCACCATTCCGCAGCAGACCTTCATGATTTATCAACTGATGTTTGCCATCATTACGCCGGCCCTGATTACGGGTGCGTTTGCCGAGCGCATGAAGTTCAGCGCGATGGCGGTATTCATGGTGTTGTGGTCGGTAATCGTGTACGCCCCGATGGCCCACATGGTATGGGGTAAGGGCGGTCTGCTGAATGCTGCTCTGGGCGGACGCATTCCGACTTTGGACTTCGCAGGCGGAACGGTCGTGCACGTGACTTCCGGCGTCTCGGCGCTGATCTGCGCGTGGTATCTCGGGAAGAGAGTCGGATATCCAAAGGAACCCATGCCGCCGCACAGCGTAGTGCTGAGTTTCATTGGGGCGTGTTTGCTCTGGGTCGGCTGGTTTGGGTTCAACGCCGGTAGCGCTCTCTCGGCGGGAAGTCTGGCTACGAGCGCGTTTGTCGCAACCCATTTCGGAGCTGCCGCCGCTGCATTGAGTTGGAGCGCGGCTGAGTGGTTGCACAATGGCAAGCCAAGCGTACTCGGTGGAATTTCGGGAGCAGTTGCCGGACTGGTCGCCATCACACCGGCGGCGGGATTTGTCACACCGACGTCGTCGCTGATTATCGGGTTCATCGCTGGAGCGTTCTGC
>CAYWSM010000102.1:0-3717 GCA_964460935.1 uncultured Terriglobales bacterium
GCGCTGAAGTTTTCTTGATAACGTTGTTTCTAGGTGACCGTTGTTAAGGTCGCCTGCAGAAGCATCGGTGCAAGGTCGTGGAATTTGCTACAGTAGAGCCAACGGGCCCGTAGCTCAACGGTTAGAGCAGAGGACTCATAATCCTTTGGTTCGGGGTTCAAATCCCTGCGGGCCCACCAATAATCTCGCGTGTTCAATATTTATCAATCCTTATGGGAGAACGCGTCTAAACCCCGAATGTTCTGTAGTGGTCTGTAATCGCCCCTCGATTCGATGGACTCTACCTAATCCCCCTCCGTTTCTATACAAGAGAGTCTCTTAGCTAGTACGCAGTTCCGCAGATAAAACAAAAAAATGATTACCTAACCGCTTCGTGAACGACAACTTCAGGAGCGAGTGATCGAACTGGAACGGGAGTTGAGACAATACGCCAGCATGATTTTCATTGGCCGCATGCAGGATATATACTCTTGGCCCTTCCGCTTATTGATTGATTGCCATGAAAGGATAGGTGATGAAAAAAGTGCATCTTCTCGCCACGGTTTTGTTGACTGGCCTGTTTTGTTTTGTACTGACGCTTTCCGCTCAAAAGAAGAATCAAGGCGGTGCGGGTTTATCGTGGGAGTACAAGTATATCCTGCGACATCGCGAGTTCGATCGCAACGTACAGGATTCTCTTTCCGTTGCTTACCATAGAGAGGCGAGCTACTGGAATCAGTGCGCCGAAGATGACAAACCAGTTGCTTGTCCGAGCATGCCGGACAAACTGGCGCAGCTAGGAAGTGCAGGCTGGGAGCTGGTTACCGTTACTCCGCGTTCGAGCGCAGGATTAAACGGTTATTCAGGTGCTACTACCGATGACGTTTGGATATTCAAGAGACCGAAGCAGTAGGAGCACGGCGCTCGGTCACGCTCGGGGAGATTATTTCTGCGTGGTACGGGCGGAGCAATCAATTTCAGCCGTGCGACACAAGAAACGGCGCTGAAATTCTGACTCACCATCGTTTTGCATTGAGTCAGTATCGCCGACTTTCTGGTCACGCCCATCCGCACCCGACATGACACCTTCGGAGTCTTGATCCCGCTCTACACGGGACACATAATGGCGTTTCACCTACCCCGGTGATCCAAGGAGACAGTCCATGAAGTCCGTCGTTAGCACGTTAGCGGTGCTCACACTCTTGTTGTCCCTGTCCGCTTCTGCCCAGCAGGCGAAAGCCTCGAATGAATCGTTGGCCGTTCAAAACACTATTCAGGATTACATTTCCGCTTATCGCGCAGGTGACTCGGCACGCATGGAAAAATCCATCCATCCGCAATACCTGAAGCACGTGATCTCCGGAACGCAGGGCAGCCTTCGAATGAGCCAAAAGACCGGCCTGCAGATGGTGGAGGATATCCGCGGTGGCGGTCCCCAGCCCACTACCCAGAAGGATCAAATCTCCGTGCTCGACATCAGCGGCGATATCGCTTCCGCCAAGTTGGTCACGCCCGGATGGACGGATTACGTTTCCCTGGCAAAATGGAATGGTGAGTGGAAGATCGTCTCCGTGCTCCTGCGCGAAAACAATTAACGGCTCCCACACCACCGCAGTGGCCAGAAAAACGCCGCCCACTTCCAGCTTTCCGGAATATTCCCAATCTGGCACGCCTGCGCACCCGGTGCAATTTTCTGGAACTTCCCGGTTGCGCAGTGCGTACCGTTAGAGGGAGAGTTTTCTCTGCCGAGCGCCCTTGCCGTTTACGCTCGACCATACTGGGGGGACTATCATGCTTCACCGCCGCGTTCTTTGGATCGCCACTTTCATCATCGCTGCCGTCTTCTCCTGTCTGGCGCAGACGAAATCCAACCAATCTATTGCTGTTGTCTTCAAAGATGGCCACCAGAAGAACTTCCCGCTGTCCACCGTCTCCGGCATCTCGTTCAAGAAAGACGCCATGGTGATTGCCCACGACGGCCGTCAGGAGAGCATTCCCGTCAACGACATCGTCCGCATGGACTTCCATGCCGGTTCAAGCAAGTCGCTTCCCATGGGGCGCAACCACTTCCTTGGTAAATGGGAATTTGGCACCGGTCAGGGCAGCGATACCTTTACCGTCACCCTTGACGCCGACGGCCAGGCACATAAGTCCATTGGCGCGCCCCACGGCACCTGGGTTTTGGTTGATAACGAAGCCCGCATCAGTTGGGACGACGGCTGGCACGACGTGATCCGCAAGGTCGGCGGCAAGCACCAAAAGTTCGCTTTCGAGCCGGGCAAGTCTTTCACCGATCAGCCATCCAACGTCTCGACCGCCGAAAGCCTGAACGGTGAAACGATGTAGTTCCAGAGCGCAACGGTTTCTGCGTCATGCGCGAGTCAGGTCATCCTGATGAGGGCGTCAGCCCGACGAAGGAACTCTGCATTTCGGGCCACAAAACCTGTCAATAGCCACAAATTGTCAAAATCCGACCCAACCTATTCGTTAGAAAGAATTTATAAACTTTGCGATTCTGGCAGTAAATCCCACTGCCAACGCTATCCTTAAAATAGTGAGATAGAAAAAGATTTCTCACAAAGGGTGCCCGTAAGGTTTTTCATTTACTAAATTACCAAATTACTAAATTACCAATTCTCTAACCTCTTTGTTATCAGTTACGACCTATAACCGTAACGTTATCACAAAGATAGCTATATGGGGGGAGGGGGTATCCCCGAAAACGGCTTACGCCAGCACCCGGCTCGATTGCCGCAGATAGCTGTCAACGCCCCGTGCCGCGTGGCGGCCCTCTTCGATCGCCCACACCACCAGGGACTGCCCCCGCCGCATGTCGCCGGCGGCAAATACCCCGGGGACGGAGGACATGCAAGTTTCGTCGGTTGCGACGTTGCCCCGATTGTCGAGTTTGACCCCGAGTTGGGCGAGCATGCCATTACGAACCGGCCCCACGAAACCCATGGCCAGCAAGACAAGATCGCATTCGAGGAAAAATTCGGATCCCGCGACCGGCTCGAATTTCGGTGGCGGACCGACTCGCAGCCCCGTCAACCCGGTGACGTGACCGGATTCGTTGCCATGGAATTCGGTGGTCGAGATGCTCCACTCGCGCAGGCCGCCTTCCTCATGGGAAGACTCGGTCCGAAGCTGCATCGGCCATAGCGGCCATGGAGTCTTCGGCGAGCGCTCGTTTGGCGGCATCGGCATCAGTTCGAACTGGTGAACCGACTTGGCCTTCTGGCGATGCGAGGTGCCGAGGCAGTCGGCGCCGGTGTCTCCGCCGCCGATGATGACCACGCGCTTCCCTTCCGCCGTGATCGGCTCGGCATCGAACGGCAGACCTTCGCAGCGGCGGTTCTGCTGCGACAGATAATCGACAGCGAAGTGAATTCCCTTCAGTTCGCGTCCCGGAAGCGGTAGATCGCGCGGCTGTTCGGCGCCGCCGCAGAGCAGTAGAGCGTCGTACTTGTCGCGGAGATTGTTAACGGAAAGGTTTTGCCCGACATGAGCGTTGGTCACGAACTCAACGCCTTCGGCTTCCATTTGCCGCAGTCGCCGTTCGACGATGTGTTTTTCGAGCTTGAAGTTCGGAATACCGAAGCGGAGCAATCCGCCTGGTTTCTCGTTCTTCTCGAAGACCGTGACCGCGTGACCGGCGCGACGAAGCTGTTGCGCCGCCGCAAGGCCCGCTGGACCGGAACCGATCACAGCAACGCGTTTGCCGGTTTCTTCCGTCGG